>JBDSPO010000137.1:0-11279 GCA_039930265.1 Lysobacter sp.
TCCACCGGCAGAAAGCCGAAACGCTCGTAGTTGCGGCGGATGATGTCGAGCATCCGCTGGAAGGCAATCTGGTCACGGGGCAGCAGCTCCATGATCCCGGGAGGCGTACGCGGCTTGATCAAGCAGGACTCCAATGACAGACGGTCGCGATAGGTGCCGCACAGTTTAGCGGCCCTGCCCTCCCAACGCCGCAGCGTCCGCTCAACCCCTTGCGCACTTGCAGGCCGGACCCTACAATTGCGGGCTCTGCAGTCGGGGTGTAGCTCAGCCTGGTAGAGCGCTACGTTCGGGACGTAGAAGTCGCAGGTTCGAATCCTGTCTCCCCGACCAACTTGCCAGCCACGTGCTGCAAGGCAGAAAGAAAAAGCCGGCCACGTGCCGGTTTTTTTGTGCCTGACAGAAATGGACTAGCTGGGCGGCGATGTAGAGCGTGGGCGCGCGAATGAGTGCGCCATTGCCCCTGGTCGGGGGTAGTGCGATATTCCGGGCGGGGGCACGCGGTCGGGGATAGGCACAAGGGATAGGCTCCTTTGAGATTTCCAGTAGGTGTTAGAGGTCTATGGCGACACTATTGTTCTTCGCAGCATCTCTGGCGGTCGCGCTGGGCGTCGCCCATTCCGTTCTGGGGGAGCGCTATATCCTTGTCCGGCTCTTCAAGCGCAATGATCTCCCCAAGCTCTTCGGCAGCTCCGACTTCACCACTCGCACACTACGCTTTGCATGGCACATCACGACGGTCGCGTGGTTCGGACTCGCCGCCCTGGTGGTTCATGTAGGCCGGGGCGATCTCAGTGGTCCCGGCGTGCTTCGCATCATTGGAGCTACCGCTCTCATTTCAGGTCTTCTCCCGCTCGTAATCACGCGCGGCAAGCACCTTTCGTGGCTGGTACTGTTCGCCGTCGGCGGCATTGCATTGTGGTGCGCCGGGTGAGTTAAATTGCCAAGTGCGACAACCGTCATTATTCGAATAGCATTTGAATTGGTGTCGCGCAGACAGAGCGCTTCCTGGGAGGTCGTTCGAATTCACAAGCATCCGGCACATGCATCGCGAGCCGGCTTAGCTCCGATGCCAGGTCCGCAGGAGAATTAACAGAAATTTATGGACAGAATAAAGCTGACCCACGCCTTGCTTGTCATCTCAATTATTTATGTAATCGCCTTCTACTTTGCTGGTAGCGCTATAAAGCCCGGCTATTCGCAGCTGTCAAACTTCGTAAGTGAGTACAACGCAACCGGCACAGCGTGGGCTCGAACCCTCACTTACGCGGGGTTTCTCGCTACCGCCGTTCTTTTTTCGGCATTCTTGATCTGCGCCCGGCCACTTGCGCAGGTATCTGGCATAAGCCGGCTGGGATTCTGGCTCCTGTGGTCGCTTCCCGCCTCATTCTTTCTTGCCGCGCTCGCGCCGTGCGATGTCGGCTGCCCTATTGAAGGGTCCACAAGCCAACTCTTACACAACATATTCGGCATTATCGTGTATTTTGGAATGGGTGTTGGTATCGCATTGGTGTCCTTCGCGCCGAACTTGCGCGTTTTCGCTGGGCGGCGCGTCTTTCTGCTACTCACAGGCGTTGCCTTCCCCATAGTGTTCATGCTGATGGTCCAGCCGGACTTGTCACCTTGGCGCGGGCTGCTGCAGCGGGCATTAGATATAGCAATGGCGTTGTCACTGCTCCTTTCTTTCGCTCCACTGTTCGGCCAGCATGCCAATGTGTCAGAGCGCACTACTGCTACCCGGAGACGTGAAAGATGGAAATGACGTTTACTGAAGCGCAGCACGATTTGCGCCGCAGCTATTTCAGTGGTGCCCCGGGTATTCTCGCGTCTGCGCTCGCGTGGTCAGTGGCAACTGGCGTGGCTGCGTTCGTCGGATCCCACCCGGCGATCTGGACGCTCCTGATCGGTGGTGCGCTCATTCACCCGGTGGGCGTTGTCCTTTGCCGCCTCTTTGGGGCTCCGGCCACCCATACCAAAGGCAACCCACTCGGACAACTGGCTGGGGCGAGCACGTTCTGGCTCATCTTCAGTCTGCCGTTGGCGTATGTGCTCGGCTTGCAGAACCCGGCGTGGTTCTTTGCGGCGATGCTGCTGATCATTGGTGGGCGCTATCTCGTTTTTGCTTCGTTGTACGGCATGCGGCTTTACTGGGCTTTGGGCCTGGCGCTCGCGGGGGCAGGATTTGCGCTGGCGGCGCTGTCTGCATCAGCGCTCGCTGTCGTGGCGGCGGGCGCTGTAATTGAACTGGCGTTTGCGGTACTGGGTATCGTCCAGCACCGCCACTGGATGCGCCGAAGCGATTCGTCCAAGCCGATGCCGCTCTGCGATGCAGTCTGATGCGGCTACAGCGCGCGGGGAGACCCAAATGACTCCAGGTTTCGAGATGAAGGCTTTCCCGGCCTGACCATTAGCCACGCTCGACGCGCTTCCCCGACAATAGGCGGTCAATGACCCATATCGCCCTCCACTTCTTCGTGCCCGTTCTTCTCGCCCTGGCGTTCTATCGCAAACGGTGGTTGAGCGCGACTGCGATCCTGATCGCCACCATGGTGGTGGACTTGGACCATCTACTGGCCGTGCCGATTTACGACCCCGCCCGGTGCTCGATTGGCTTTCATCCGCTCCACACGCAGCCCGCGATTGCCGTTTACGCCGCACTTTTTTTGATCCCCCTCATGGCCCGGCGGCGTGACTTTGTCCGTCACTTGCAAGGCGCCGCACGTGTGCTGCATCTGATCGGACTGGGGCTCGTAGTCCATATGGCGCTTGACTGGGTTGACTGCCTGGCCTGACGACGTGGCATCCGTTGCCTCGTCACTGGCGTTGACCGCACGCTTAACGGTTGCAGCCCCGCACGGGCGCATACTCGATATCCCGTAGAGCTACGAGGAATCGGTCATGCGCATCGCCAAGCAGGACGTACCGGTCAGGATCAACTCCCCCGGAGCTGTAGCTCGCCAGCAGACGGACTTTGGCGACCCGAGCGGGTTCGGGATGTTCAGCGCGGAGTACTTCTCGCTGGGGAAAGGCGTGGACATCGCACCACTGCTGAAGGGGCTTGACGGTGACCTGTGCAACTCACCGCATTGGGGATATGCCATCCAGGGCGCATTGACCGTGACGTTCGCGGATGGGACCCAGGAGACCACGGCGGGCGGTGATCTTTTCTATTGGAAGCCGGGCCACACGGTCCGCGTTTCAGAGGACGCCGAACTTGTCATGTTCAGCCCCCAGCAGGAGCACAGTCACGTGATTGATCACCTGCGGCGCAAGCTGGCTTCGTGATCCGCCCACGAGCACCTGCAGCGAGTGTGCCAAGGTCCTGACATGCCCGAGCCGTCAATCTGATGGTGGGCGGTCCGCAGCCGCGAAAGGGGAAGCATGGAAACGATTGATTGGAACGATTTTGCCAAAGTGGAATTGCGTGTGGGCCGAGTGGTCCAAGCGGCCGCTTTCCCCGAGGCCAGAAAGCCGGCCTATGTATTGCAGGTCGACTTCGGCAGCGACATCGGTATCCGCAAGTCCAGCGCACAAATTACCGCGCTGTACGCGCCAGAGGACTTGGTTGGCCGCCTTGTGGTCGCGGTGGTCAACTTTCCCCCGAAGCAGATCGGTCCAGTGATGTCGGAGTGCCTGGTGACCGGGTTCCACAACGAGGCCGGCGACGTGGTCCTGTGCACTCCTGCCAGTGACGTCCCGCTGGGGACTCGGCTTCTGTAAAGCACTACGTATGCTAACGCCGTCACAACGCATTCCGGGCTAACTTGATTCGAGTTGAACGCTTGAACCGCGAGATTGTCTGGCGGAATTCCAATGCACATTGGAGGGAGCGACACATGGCAGTCACCTCGATTCCAACCGTACCGACGCGGTTTCATCCGGCCCATGCATTTGTGCTGGGAGGGGCCGTTGCCCTCTTCCTCGGCGCAATGCTGAGCGACCTGGCCTACTGGTCCACCTACGAGATCCAGTGGAACAACTTTGCCTCCTGGCTGATCGCCGGTGCGCTGGTGGTCAGCGCCGTCGCCGTCTTGTGGGCACTGGTGGACCTGTTCGGTCGGTCCTACCGGGGTCGGGCCGCCTATCCCGCTTTGATGGTGCTGACCTGGATCCTCGGATTCGTCAATGCCCTCGTGCATGCACGCGATGGCTGGGCCAGCATGCCCGCCGGCTTGATCCTGTCGGTGATCGTGGTTCTGCTTGCATGCGCTGCGGCATGGACCGCGTCCAACCGCGTGCGCACCGGAGAGCTGCCATGAACCGCGCTGCATTGTCTGTTGCCGTGTCCCTGTCGCTCATACTGAGTGCGTGCGGTGGAAGCGACCCGTCCCCTGAACAATACGGCGCAGACCCGACGCTTCCGGCGCAGGAGCGCGGATTGCTGCCACGCATGACCATCGCCGAGCCGACCGGCTGGGGCGACCAACGACCCACGGTGCCGGAGGGATATTCGATCAGTGCGATCGCGACCGATTTGAAGATTCCGCGTCAGACGATCGTACTGCCCAATGGCGACATCCTGGTCGCGGAGGGAAAGGGCGGCAACGCGCCCAAGCTGAAACCCAAGGACATCATCGCCGGACCGATCAAGGCCAAGGGCACCACGCCTGTGAAGGGTGGCAACCGCTTGACGCTGCTGCGTGACGCCGATGGCGATGGCAAGTACGAATTGCAAACGGTATTCGCCGAAAACCTCAACGCACCGTATGGCTTGGCGTTGGTGGGCGACCACATTTACGTGGCAAATCAGGATGCCCTGGTGCGTTTTGACTACCGCGCAGGCCAGACCAGCGCGCAGGGTGCACCTGTCAAGGTCACCGATCTTCCCTCGGCCATCAACCACCACTGGACCAAGGCGTTGACTGCCAGTGCTGATGGACGATTCCTGTATGTGGGGATCGGCTCCAACAGCAATATCGCCGAGCGGGGACTGGTGGCGGAAGTCGACCGGGCGAAGATCTGGGAGATCGACGCCGTCACCGGTGCGCATCGTGACTACGCAACCGGGGTACGCAACCCGACTGCGCTGGCGATGCGACCCGGCACCTCCGAGTTGTGGGCGGTCGCGAACGAACGTGACGAACTGGGCCCAAACCTGGTGCCTGACTACCTGACGTCCATCCGCGACGGCGGTTTTTACGGCTGGCCGTACAGCTATTGGGGCCAGAACGTCGATCCGCGGGTCAGGCCGCAAGACCCGGACAAGGTAGCCTCGGCGATCGCGCCTGACTACAGTCTGGGCTCGCACGTGGCCGCGCTGGGACTGGATTTCTCAACCCCGGCAATGGGCGCCCGGTTTGCGGACGGTGCCTTCGTCGGCGAACACGGCAGTTGGAACCGGGCGACTCCGGTGGGCTACAAGGTCGTCTTTGTCCCCTTCAGCGCCGGCCGTCCGGCGGGAGATCCGATCGACTTTGTCGTGAACTTCCGCGGTGAAGACGGTAAAACGCGGGGGCGCCCGGTGGGTGTGACCGTCGACCCGCGGGGCGCGTTGATTGTTGCGGACGACCTGTCCAACACGATCTGGCGGGTGACACCGACGTCGCCGGTGGTGACGCCGGCACCGACCGAGGCGGCTAGCGTGCCGGCTGCGGCGCCCCCGGCGAAGTAGCGTCCGCGGGGGAACATCAGCCGCGCGCGTCAGACGCGCGCGGCGACCACGTCGGGGTGGCGCACCTGGCCATCGCCGCGGACGACATAACGCTCGATGGTCAACGACTCCAGTCCCATCGGGCCGTAGGCATGCAGGCGGGTGGTGGAGATGCCGATCTCCGCGCCCAGTCCCAACTCGCCGCCGTCGTTGAATCGCGAGGATGCGTTGACGACCACCGCGGAACTGCGGATCTCGCGGATGAAGCGGTCGATGGCGTCGGCGTCGCGACTGACGATGACCTCGGTGTGGTCGGAGGTGAACCGCTGGATGTGGGCCAGCGCGTCGTCGATGGAATCGACCACCCTCACCGCCAGAATGGGTGCGAGGAACTCACGGTCGTAGTCCTCGTCCGTGGCAGCTGCAGCATCGGGGAACAACGCCCGGGTCCGATCGCAGCCGCGTATTTCGCCACCGCGGGCCTGCAACTCCTGCAGCGCCCCGGGCAGCCACGCGTCGGCGACGTCGGCATGCACCAGCATCGTCTCCAGCGCATTGCACACGCCCGGACGTGACAGCTTGCCGTCGATCGCGAGATTCAACGCAAGGTCGAGATCGGCTGCGCGATCGACATACAGATGGCACACGCCCTTGTAGTGTTTGATGACCGGTACGCGGGCGTTCTCGGCCACGAAGTGGATAAGCTTCTCGCCGCCGCGCGGGATTGCCAGGTCAATCAGGTCGGTCAGCTGCAGCAGTTCCAGCACATGCTCGCGTGCGGTGTCCTCCACCAGGGTCACCGCCTCGGGTGGCAGACCCTGGTCCCGCAACGCCTGATGCAGGCACGCGGCGATGGCGATGTTGCTCTCGCGTGCTTCGGAGCCACCGCGCAGCAGCACCGCATTGCCGGCCCGCAGGCACAGCGCCGCCGCGTCCGCGGTCACGTTCGGGCGCGCTTCGTAGATCATCGCGATCAGACCCAGCGGGATTCGGACCTTCTCGACGATCAGGCCGTTGGGGCGGCGGTCGGTGCGGGTGACCTCGCCGACGGGATCAGGCAATTGGCCGACCTCGCGGATGGCGGCCACCATGCCGGCGACGCGCGTCTCATCCAGAAGCAACCTGTCCAGCATGGCACCGGTGGTGCCGGCGGCCTGTGCGCGCTCGATGTCGGCCGCATTGGCGGCGAGGATCTCCTCAGTGCCCGCCTCAACGGCCTCGGCCATCGCCTCGAGCATGGCACCACGCCTGGAGGCATCCAGCTTGGCGATGACGTGGGACGCGGCGCGTGCGCGCCGTGCGAGTTCGCGGACGTATCCACTCATAAAACGTTCTCCTTGATCTCTGATGTTCTCAAAACACGGCCGTCGAGACGGGTGCCAGCAGCACCAGATCCTCGCGGCGGATCACCGAATGTCCGTGGTTGAAGCCGAGCGTGTTTTTGATGTCACTGCTGTGCTGCCCGGCAATACGCCTCAGATCGCTCGACTGGTACTGGACCAGACCGCGGGCGAGCCTGCACTGGCCCGTTGCCGCGAGCACATCGACCATCGCGCCACGGGCGAAGGAACCCTCCACTGCCACAACACCGCCGGGCAACAACGAGGCACCCTGATCGCACAGGGCCTTGGCGGCACCGGCGTCGATGCGGACAATCCCGCCGCTGGGGGGCGTATGCCGCAGCCACTGTTTGCGGGCGACCAGCTGGTCACCGTGCGGTTCGATATACGTGCCGAAGAGCTTGTCCTCGGCCAGGCCGGCGATCGCTTTCGCATCGTGACCGCAGAACAGCGCCGTCCCGATGCCGGCCGCCGCGCATTTGATCGCCGCCTCCAGCTTGGTGTACATGCCGCCGGTACCCAGCTCGCCGGCACCGCCGGAGGTCATGCGCATGATGTCCAGCGTGATCTCGTCGATTTTGGGCACCGGCATCGCCTCCGGGTCCTCCCCGGGGTGGCCGGTAAACAGCCCGGGGGTATCGGTGGCGATCAGCAGGATATCCGCATCGACCATGGTCGCCACGGCGGCGGCAAGGTTGTCGTTGTCGCCGAGCCGGAGCTCGTCGACCGCGACAGTGTCGTTCTCGTTGATGATCGGCAGCGCGCCGATCCGCAACAGTTCGCGCAGGGTGGATTGCGCGTTGAGATAGCGCCGGCGGTTGCGCAGGTCGTCATGGCTGAGCAGCACCTGGGCAACGTGCTGCTCCATGAGGCCCTGCCACAGCGTCAGCATCGGCGCCTGGCCAATGGCGGCGAGTGCCTGGCGCTGGATCACGCCCATGCGGTGGTTGGCCAACAGGCCCCGCCCGGCGGCGACCGCGCCGGAAGACACCAGCAACACTTCGCGCCCCTGATCGTTGAATCGCCCGATCAGGCCCGCCAGTGCCGCAGCGTTGCGTTTGCCCAGACCGCCTTTGCCATCCGTCAGCAGGCTGCTGCCGACCTTGATCACGGCCCGGCGCCACGGCGGCAGGGATTGTTCGGGGAATGCAGAAGTCATCTTGGTAACCATTTTCCCGGTTCGATTGGCCAGCGGTGGGACGCGAGAATGCCGTCTGGCAATGACACGCCTGGACGCAAAAAAGCGCTGAGGGTCGGACACTTCCCCTGGCGATCGATCATGCCATCAACGACCATCGTGGCCGCAAAAACGGGCTGCAACGGGACGCGAGCAGAATACGCTCAACGAAGAGCAACCCGGGTAGCGCGCTGGACCACCAACCAGCGGCAGGGAGGCGCGAATCCGAACATCGGAACGTCTCAGGGACGCCGGAAAACCGGACTCGACAAGCCACAAACCTTAGCAGATTCAGACTTCAACCTCCACCCGGAGGGTATTGTCATGCCGGTTTCCGTGCGCTTGCGTCCGCTCACGGCGCCCCGCAGCAACGGTGGAAGCGCCAGCGGGAAACCGCAGAGCCGGGCGCCACGTCCGCATCCGCTAAGATCCACCCAGCACTGACCCTCGGGACCCCGGATATGAAGCGATCGAAAACCACCGCGCTGTTGTTGATGAGCGCCGCGCCGCTGCTCTTTACCGCGTGCCAGCTGGAGCCACAGGGCCAGCTTCAGGAAGGGGTGTACACCTCGGTTGACAGTTGTGCCGGCGCGACCGGTGACTCGGCCAGCTGCCAGCAGGCGTTCGAGTCAGCGCAGCAGCAGGCGGCCGATTCGGCGCCGCAATACGCCAGCCAGGAGGCCTGCGAGAAGGACTACAACGCCGAGCAGTGCGTGCCCCAGCAGAACCGTGCTGGCACGTCCTTTATCGGCCCGATGATGGCCGGCTTCTTCATGTCGCGGATGCTGCAGGGCCGCGCAGCCGGCGCGACGGTGGCGTCACCCGCCGCAGCGCCTGCGTTCCGTGACAAGGCCAACGGTTGGGCGCGCCCCACCGGCCCCGGTGTCGCCGCGGGCGGGCGTGCAGGACTGACCCCGATCACCAGCCAACCCAACCGGGCGGTCACGGCAAGCCGTGGTGGATTTGGCGACAACAGCCGCAAACGCACGACCTCCGGCGGCTGACGCGGTGCAGCGGATAGCGATTGCCGAGCGCGGCAACTGGCGCGCTCGCGCGACCGAGGCCGGGTTCCGGTTCCACACCATCGATGGCGCGCCCTATTGGGACGAGAGCGCGTACTACGCGTTCACGCTGCGCCAGATCGAGGACGACATCGAGGACCCCAGCGCCGAGCTGCATGCGATGGCGTTGGACCTGGTCGGCGACGTGATCGCCAGCGAGGAATTGATGACCCGGTTGGCGATTCCGGCACCGTTCCGCGACTGGATTGCCGAAAGCTGGCGCCGTCGCGACCCGCATCTCTATGGCCGCCTTGATTTTGCCTACGACGGCAGCGGACCGGCCAAGCTTTACGAATTGAACTACGACACCCCGACGTCGCTGTTCGAAGCCGCGTTCTTCCAGTGGCAGTGGCTGGAGGACCAGCGCAACCGCGGCGCCCTGCCCAGGCATGCCGACCAGTTCAATTCCATCCACGAGGCGCTGGTGGACCGGTTCGGCCAGCTTGCCGCGCAGCTGCCCCCGCCCCTGTACTTCAGTGCGGTGCGTGACTCCGAGGAAGATCAGGGCACGGTCGAATACCTGCGCGATTGCGCGTCGCAGGCCGGCCTGTACGGCGCGGCGATCGCGATCGAGGATCTGGGCTTGTCCAGCGACGGTCGCTTCACCGACCTGGAGGATGTCGTGATCGGCAGCCTGTTCAAGCTGTATCCGCTGGAAGACCTGATGGGTGAGGACTTCGGCCGCGCCCTGCCCGCCTCCGGGCTGCAACTGCTGGAGCCGGCATGGAAGGCGGTGCTAAGCAACAAGGGGATCCTGCCGCTGCTGTGGCAGCGTTACCCGGACCATCCGAACCTGCTGGAAGCGCACTTCGATGAAGGCGTCGAACTGGCGAAGGGCTGGGTCCGCAAGCCGCTGCATTCGCGTGAGGGTGCGAACGTGGCGATGCACCTGCAGGACGGCAGCTGGCAGGAGAGCCAGGGTCCCTACAGCGGCCCGTGCATCCGCCAGGCGCTGCACCGGTTGCCGGACTTTGCCGGCAACTATCCGATGGTCGGCAGCTGGATGGTTGGCGACGATGCCTGCGGCATCGGTGTGCGCGAAGACACCAGCGCGATCACGCGGGACAGCGCGCGGTTTATCCCGCACGCGATCATCGACGAGGTCCAGCCGACCGTGAAGATCTACGTCTAGGGCGTACCGGCCACCTGACCGCCCAAGGCGGTCAGACGCTCGCGCAACAGGTCCAGCCGCAGGTCACCGGCCGCACCCGGTGACACCCGCGCCGTCAGGCTCGACTCCGGGTCGCCGGCGTCCCACTGCGCGGGATCGGCGGCCTGCCGATAGGCATCCCGGAACGGCATGCCGGCGCGCGCGAGATCCACCGCCAGATCGGTGGCATACATCGACGGCTCCAGCGCCGCACGCATGGCGTCGGGCTTCCACTCCAGGTTGCGCAGCAGGTCGGGCAGCAGCTCCAGCGCGCCCAGGCCGCGGCCGAAGGCGTGGAAGATCGCGCCCTTGCTGAACTGCAGATCGCGGTGGTAACCGGACGGCAGCGACAGCAGTTGCTCGATCTCGCTGCGCGCCGCGGCAACGCTCGCGTAGCTGGCGCGCATCAACTCGATGACGTCCGGGTTGCGCTTGTTGGGCATGATCGAACTGCCAGTTGTGTACTGCGCCGGCAACGCCACGAAACCGAACTCGGCGCTGGTGAACAGGCTCAGATCCCAGGCCAGCCGGCGCAGGTCGAGCATGCCACTGGACAGCGCTTCGATCGCCGCCATCTCGAATTTACCGCGCGAGAGCTGCGCGTAGGTCGCCGACACCTGCATGCGGCCAAATCCCATTACCGCGGTGGTGTGCTCGCGCGCCAGCGGCAGGTTGACCCCGTAGCCGGCGGCGCTGCCGAGCGGGTTGGCGTCCACCCAGGCCAGGGTGTCGCCTGCGCGGACCGCGTCATCGATGAACGCCTCCGCCCACGCCGACCACCACATGCCGGCAGAGGACACCACCGCCCGCTGCAGATGCGTGTAGCCGGGCAGCGGGAGATCGGCCTCCACCTCCGCCCGTGCCAGCGCGATGCCGGCAGTCTCCAGGCACAGCGCGCGCAGCCGGTCGAGCCGGTCCTTCAACCACAGCCGCGTGGCCACCAGCACCTGGTCGTTGCGGCTGC
>JBDSPO010000138.1:0-11594 GCA_039930265.1 Lysobacter sp.
TGGATGCCCGGGATGCCGGCGAGCGGTTGGCGATGGTGTGGGGCATGACGCGGGTCCGGATCCGAGGGTGATACGCGAAGCATAGCGGTGCGTGGCACTTCTTCGAATCGTGTGGAGATTTGCTGCAAGCCCTGACCGGACTGAGCCGGGACCAGCTACCTGCGCGGACCCGACATCACCGGTTGCCGTGACGCTCGCGCAGCACCGTGAGGGCGGCGTCCAATGAAAGCCCGCGGGCGCGCAGCAACACCAGCAGATGGAACATCAGGTCGGCCGCTTCACCGGCCAGCGCATCGTCGTCCTCGACAACGGCCGCCAGCGCGGTCTCCACGCCTTCCTCCCCGACCTTCTGCGCGATCCGCCGTATACCGCCGTCAAACAGACTGCTGGTGTAGCTGCCGGCGGGACGCTCGCGCTCCCGCCCGGCAACGATCCCGTCGAGCTCGGCCAGGAAGTCGCCCGGTGCATCGGCAAAGCAGCTGGTCCGCTGCAGATGGCAGGTTGGCCCCTGCGGCCGCGCCAGCACCAGCAGGGTGTCATCGTCGCAATCGGCCTGGATCGACACGAGGGTCAGGAAGTTTCCCGAAGTCTCGCCCTTGGTCCAGGCCTGCTGCCGGCTGCGGCTGAAGAAGCTGACCTTGCCGGACTCCCGCGTCGTCCGCAGCGCCGCACGGTCCATGTAGGCCAGCATCAGGACGCGGAGCGTATCGGCGTCCTGCACCACCGCTGGGAGCAGCCCGGTGACCCGGTCCCAGGCGAGTGTGTCGGGATCAGGAAACGGCATGGCGGACCTCGATGCCCTGCGCGTGCAGGTGCTGCTTGAGTTCGGGGATGGCGATCGCGCCGGAGTGGAACACGCTCGCCGCCAGTGCGCCATCGACATCGACATGGCGGAACAGGTCGGCAAAATGCGCCATAGTGCCGGCACCGCCGGAGGCGATCAGCGGCACTGCGCAGACCGCGCGCACTCGCTGCAGTTGTTCGATGTCATAGCCTTCGCGGACGCCGTCGCTGCCCATGCAATTGAGCACGATCTCACCTGCTCCCAGTTCCTGTACCTTCGCGACCCACTCCAGGGTGGTGATCGGCAACGCTTCGGTGCGGGCAACATCACCGGTGAACTGGCGGACCCGCCATTGGCCGTCCGCGTCGCGCAGGCTGTCGATGCCGACCACCACGCATTGGACGCCGAACGCGTCGGCCAGCTCGGCGACCAGCGCGGGTCGCTGCAGCGCGGGCGTGTTGATCGAGATCTTGTCGGCGCCGGCATGCAGCACCGCGCGGGCGTCCGCCACGCTGCGGATGCCGCCGGCGACGCAGAACGGAATGTCGATCACGCGGGCGATGCGTTCGACCCAGTCCCGGTCAACCCGCCGCCCCTCAGGACTGGCGGTGATGTCGTAGAACACCAGCTCGTCGGCCCCGGCATCGCGGTAGCGTAGTGCCAGTTCGACAATGTCGCCGACATCGACGTGGCCGCGGAAGCGGACACCCTTGACGACGCGGCCATTGCTCACGTCGAGACAGGGAATGATGCGCCGGCTCAGCACGGGCGTTGCTCGGCCAACGCGGCAGGGAGGTCGAGACGACCATCGAGCAGGGCCTTGCCGAGGATCGCGCCGCTGCAGCCGACCTCGCGCGCGGCGGCGATATCCGCGCTGTCGCGCACGCCGCCCGAGGCCTGCACCTGCACCTCCGGCGCCAGCGCCAACAGGTGCCGATAGAAGTCCAGATTCGGCCCGGCCATCATGCCGTCGCGGGCGATGTCGGTGCACAGCAAATGGCGCAACCCTGCGGCGGCGTAGCGCGACAGCAACGACTCCAGGGAGACGTCGCTGGTGCGGGTCCAGCCGGCAGTCGGCAACTGCCAACGCCCCTGCGGGTCCTGCCGGGCGTCCAGCGCCACCGTGATGCTCTCAGCGCCGAAACGCTGCAACCATCCGATCACCCGATCGGGCTCGCGCACGGCCAGCGACCCGATGACGACCCGGTCCGCGCCAGCACCCAGGATGGCCTCGATGTCGGATTCTGCGCGCACCCCGCCGCCGGTCTGGATCTTCAGCGGCGTGGATTGCGTCAGTTCGCGCAGCAGCGGCAGCAGGGTATAGCCACCGGCCCGGGCGGCGTCCAGATCGACCAGGTGCAGCCAGGTCGCGCCAGCAGCCGCGTAGCGGCGGGCCACCGCCGCCGGCTGGTCGGGATAGCGGGTCTCGCGGTCGTAATCCCCCTGCTGCAGCCGCACCACGCGCGCGTCGCGCACGTCGATGGCCGGATAGACGACAAAGGCACCCGGGACGGGACTGGCAGCACGAATGTCGTCCTGTGGGCGACGCGGTGTGGATGGCATCGGTGCAGCTCCTGGAATCATGGATAGCGGGCGAAGCCAGCGGTCGCGCCACCGGCGGTCTGCCGGACATGCGTCACGCCGACATCGCCAGGAAGTTGGCCAGCAGACGCGTGCCGACCGCGGAGGAACGCTCCGGGTGAAACTGCGCACCCCAGCGATTTCCGCTGCGGACCACGGCGGCGAACGTGTCGCCGTGGTCACAGGTCGCGAGGGTGTGCGCGTCAACCGGGGCGGCGTAGCTGTGGACAAAATAGACCTGCGCGCCGTCTTCGATGCCGTCCAGCAGCGGGTCGGAACGACGCAATCGCAGGCTGTTCCAGCCCATGTGCGGGACTCGTACCGCGCGGCTGTTCGCTGTTGCCATGCCGGTGCTGTCCACACCGTCATCGCTGGCGCGCGCGCCCCGCGCTGCGAGCTTGCGGACGGTCCCGGGCATCATGCCCAGGCACTCCACACCGCCCTCCTCCGAGCGCTCATAGAGCAATTGCATGCCCAGACAAATGCCCAGCAACGGCTGCGGCAGATCGCGCAGTACCTCGACCAGATGGCGCTCGCGCAGGCGTGCCATGCCGGAGGCCGCCGCGCCCACCCCGGGCAGGATCACCCGCGCCGCCCGGGCAATCTCGCCGGGGTCCGCGCTCACCTGCACGTCCGCACCCAGCCGCTCCAGCGCATAGCGCACCGAGCCCAGATTCGCGCCACCAGCGTCAACCAGTACCGTCGTGCTCACAGCCGGCCCTTGGTGCTCGGAAGTTCGCGACCCTCGCGTCGCAGCGCCTGGCGCAGCGTGCGGGCGACGGCCTTGAACCCGGCCTCGACCTTGTGATGATCGTTGTCGCCCTGCACCGACAGATTCAGGTTGATCCCGCCGCCCTCACACAGCGAACGGAAGAAGTGCGGCACCAGCTCGGTGGGCATATCGCCGATCTTCTCGCGCTGGAAACTGCCGTCAAACACGAAGTACGGACGGCCGGAAAAATCCAGCGCCGCACTTGCCAGCGTCTCGTCCATCGGCAGGGTGAACCCGTAGCGGCCGATCCCGCGCTTGTCGCCCAAGGCCTCCCGCAACGCCTGCCCCAGCGCCAGCGCGCTGTCCTCGATGGTGTGGTGCTCATCCACGTGCAGGTCACCTTGGCACTCCAGCGTCAGCGCAAATCCGCCGTGCTTGCCGATCTGCTCCAGCATGTGATCGAAGAATCCCAGTCCGGTGGATATCCGCGGGTCCGCCACCCGGTCCAGATCCACCTCGACCCGGATGCGGGTCTCACGCGTATCGCGCTGCACGATGGCGGTGCGCGGCGCGTTCGCCAGCGCATGCGCGATGCCCGCCCAGTCCCACTCGCCCCCGAATTGCGCGGTACGCAGCTGGAACGCGCGGATGCCCATGTTGGCGGCGAATCCGTTGTCGGTTTCGCGGTCCCCGACCATGGCCGACCGCGCCCAGTCGATGCTGCGATCCTTCAACAGGTGTTGGGCCAGACCGATGCCGGGTTTGCGGGTGGGTGCATTGTCGGCCGGCCAGCTGACGTCGATCAGTACGTCGCGGAAGGTGATCCCCTGGCTCTCCAACACTTGCATCATCAACTGCTGGGGCCCGTCGAAGGCTTCCTGCGGGAAGCACGCCGTGCCCAGCCCGTCCTGGTTGGTGACCATCACGAACTCATAGCCCGCATCGCGCAGCTGCAGCATCGCCGGGATAACGCCAGCCACGAAGCGCAGCTTGTCCAGGCGGTCGAGCTGGAAATCCTCCGGCTCCTCGACCAGGGTGCCGTCGCGGTCGACGAACAGGATCGGGGTCAGCGCACTCATTGGTTCCACTCCACGGCAGTGATGGCGTCGATGACGCGATTGTTCTGTTCCGGTGTGCCGACGGTGATACGCAGGGCGTCCTTCAGGCCGACGGCGGCGCGCTGGTCGCGAACCACGATGCCGGCGGCGAGCAGGCGGTCCATCACCGCCTGCGCATCGTGGAAGCGGACCAGAAGGAAATTGGCCTGCGAGGGGTACACACCGCGCACTCCCGCGCACGTAGCAAGCGCTGCCCGCAGGCGCTCGCGCTCGGCGACCAAGGCCACCACTCCGGACGCGGTGGCGGCGCGCGCCGCATCGGTCAACGTCGCGCAGGCCACCTCGATACAGGGCGCCGGCAGCGGGTACGGCGCCTGGCACCGTCGCAGCACCTGCACCAGCGATGCATCGGCGATCACACTGCCGATGCGCGCACCGGCCAGCGCATGCGCTTTGGACAGCGTGCGCAGGACGGCGACATTGCGTTGGCGGTCGATCAGCGACACCGCCGACGGCACCTCACTGAACTCGCCGTACGCCTCGTCGACCACGACCAGCGCCCGATCCTGCAGCACACGGGCCAGCGCCTCGATCCGATCCAGCGGCAGCGCCGCACCGGTGGGATTGCCCGGGGAACACAGGAATACGATTTTTACCGGGCGCGCCGCCACCTCGCGCTCGATGGCGTCGAAATCCGCGGCGAACCCACGCGCGGTGTCCAGCAGCGGGACCTCGATCACCGGGGTGCCATGCAGGCGGGCACTGACCGTGTACATGCCAAACGTCGGTGGTGTCACCAGCACCGCATCACCCCCCGGACGGCACAGGGCACGCACCAGCAGGTCGATTGCCTCGTCGCTGCCACGGCCAGCCAGCAGTTGCTCGGGACGGCAGCCATAGTTATCCGAGAGCGCGTTACGCAGGGCCTCCGGTTGCGGGTCGGGATAGCGACGCAGACTGCCATCCGCGTCGGCCGCATTGGGCCACGGCGATTCATTCGCGTTCAACCAGGTATCGCCCTCCAGCCCGTCAGTGCGGGCCGAGGCGTAGCCGCCAAACCCGGCCAGATCCGCGCGTACGAGTGCCAGCGGGTCACCCGTGTTAAGCCGGGCGCTCATGCAACGTCCAGTCGGCGGGAGACCGCCAGGCGATGTGCATCCAGACCCTCGGCGCGGGCCAGCTCGACCGCGCACGGACCGATCGCCCGCAGTCCTTGGCGATCCACTTCCTGCACCGTGATGGCCAACTGGAAACTGGCGACGTTGAGTCCGCCCACGAAGCGCGCCGCACCGCTGGTCGGCAGCACGTGGTTGGTGCCGCTGCAGTAGTCGCCCAACGCCTCCGGCGCCCAGTCACCGAGAAAAACCGAGCCCGCCACGGCGACCATCGGCAGCCACGCCCTTGCGTCACGCAAGGCGAGGATCAGGTGCTCGGGGGCGTAGGCGTTGCTGATCGCAAAGGCATCCTCCACGGTGTCGACCTGGATCATCCGCGCCGACTGCAGCGCCCGGCGCGCGGTCTGCACGCGTGGCAACTCCACCAGCTGCCGTTCGATCTCATCCACGACGCGCCCGATCAGGCCAGCGTCGTCGCTGAGCAGGATCACCTGCGAATCCGGCCCATGCTCGGCCTGCGACAGCAGGTCGGCGGCGACAAATTCCGGGGTGGCGCCCGCGTCGGCGATCACCAGCACCTCCGAAGGGCCCGCCGGCATGTCGATGCCGACGCCCCGCTCGAGCTGGGCCACCTGGCGCTTGGCTTCGGTCACGTACGCATTGCCCGGTCCAAACAGCTTGTCGCAGGCAGGAACGCTGGCGGTCCCCAGTGCCATCGCCGCGATCGCCTGCACCCCGCCCAGCTTGAACACACGGTCAATCCCGCAGGTCGCCGCCGCTACCAGCACGGCCGGATCGACACTGCCGTCCGCGCGAGGCGGGGTGCAGAGCACGACGTCGCGGCAACCGGCCAGTCGCGCCGGGATGCCCAGCATGAGCGCGGTGGAAGGCAGTGGCGCGGAACCCGCCGGCACATACAACCCCACGCGTTGAATCGGGCGCAGCACACGCTCGCAGCGCACACCGGGGGCGGTGTCGATGGCGTAAGGCCGGGTCATGCCCGCCGCGTGGAATCGCTCGATCCGCGCGGCCGCCTCGACGATGGCCTCGCGCAGGGCCGGGGATACCTGTGCCTGCGCATCGGCGAACTCGGCGGCGGTCACCGCCAGTGCGGCGATCTCCACACCATCGAACCGTTTGGTCATGGCACGCAGTGCAGCATCGCCACCGACACGCACTTCTTCAATCAGGGCCGCCACGGCAGCGGCGGTCTGCGCACCGTCGACCTGCGCCGGCCGTCGCAGCGCACGCCCGCGCGCCGCAGCATCCAGGGCGCGCCATTGCAGTCGATTTTCCGGCCGGATCGCCGGTTGCGTCGTGACCCTCATGCCAGCATGCCCTCCACCGGCAACACCATCAGACCCACCGCGCCGGCACGCTTGAGATCTTCCAGCCGCTGCCAGGTCAGCTGGCCGTGGCACAGCGCCTGCAGCGCGAGACGGTCGACGCCGTCCACCTGCATCACGGTGGGTGGCTCCGCGTCCGGCAGCAACGGCAACAGGGAGCCCAGTTGCTCGCGCGTGGCCTGGAACAGCAGCAGTTTGCTGTGACGGATCCGCAAAGCGCCGTCCAGCCGGCGCAGAAGCAGGTCCACCAGCTCGCCGCGGGTCGACTCCAGCTCGTGCATCGGCCCGGCCAGGATCGCCTCGCTCTGGAACAGCGTCGCCACCGGCTTCAACTGGTTCGCCGCCAGCGTCGCGCCGCTGGAGACCAGATCGCATATCGCATCCGCCTGCCCCAACCGCGGAGCGATCTCCACCGAGCCCGACAGCAGCACGACCTGCGCCTGCACGCCCTCGCGCTCCAGCCACTGCGACAGCAGCGCGGGATAGCTGGTGGCGATGCGCTTGCCGGCGAGTTGGGCCGGTGATGTCCACTCCTCACTCTCCGGCATCGCCAGCGCCAGATGGCAGCTGCCAAAACCGAGCGCGCGCCATTCGCGGAACGCCGAAGGCGCGCCGGATGCCGTACGCGCGCCGTCCTGCTCAGCCAGCACGTTGCGCCCGACCACCCCCAGGTCGCAGACACCGTCGGCGATCAGGCCGGGGATGTCGTCGTCCCGCACCAGTAACAGGTCGACTGGCAGCGATTCGCCGTAGCAGAACAGCCGGTCGCGGCTTTCGCGCCAGCTCATGCCGCAGGATGCCAGGAGTGCGCGGGCGGGCTCGGCAAGCCGACCGTTTTTCTGGATCGCGATGCGCAGGCGATCTCGCGCGGCGGGAACTTGAAGCGTCATGGGGATTTCCGGGGACAAGCGTCGGTACGTCAAGCACCGACGTGGGATGAAGTGGGTGGAGGCGGAACCTTCGGGCGTCGCTCAGTGGTCGCCTGGATGCAGCTCGGGATGGCTGTGGCGGATCGCCGCGGCATACCCACCGGCACCGTGATCGAGGGTGCGGGCGATGCGCCCGATGGTGGTGACGCTGACCTGGGTGCGCGAATGGATTTCGCGATACGGGATGCGCTCCAGCAACAACGGCACGACGCGCCAGCGATCAGTCATCGCCTCCAATTCGGCCGGCGTGCACAGGTCCAGCAGGAACGCGCGCACCTCCGCGCTGTTGTCCAAGGCGACCAGTACGTCGGACAACGCATCGAGATCATCTGCCGGTTCCTGCGTTTCAGAGAGACGACGCTTCATGGATCGTGTGCCAATGTAATAACGTGCTATTACGTTAGTGCAAGATTACGATACCGTCAACCGGTTTGCAGCGGTACGATTCGAGCGACCTGACCTTCAGCAAGGGTATGCGGGAGTCACAAGCGCCTATAGCAACGGGGAATCCCAAGCACTGGAAGGGGCATGACCGATGAGGGAAACGCGGCTGTCGGGATGGCGAAGCGCACTGGCGTGGCTGGTGCTTGCCAGCGTGTGTCTCTTCGCCAACGCTGACCCCGCAGCGCCGCTCGCGTCCGCCTACCCCTCGGTCCGGCCGGTCCTGCAGCTGGACAGCCAGACCTCGAAGAAAGACCTCTCGCCCTACGTCAGCTACTACCACGATGTGACAGGCATCGACGACCTGTCCGCCGCGCGGGCCGTGCTGCGGGAAAACCGGTTCGCGCCACTGCCTGGCAACAAAACCGCGTTCGGATTCCAGCCGGGAGCCCTCTGGTTTCATCTCCGCATGGTCAATGCCAACCGGCTTGAGCCACGCTGGTTGCTGGTGCAGAAGTACGCCCTGAGCGATCACATCGAAGTCCACACGCTGCATGCCGATGGTCGCGTTGATACGCAGACCGGTGGCGACGCCCTGCCCTTCGAGGCGCGCAGCATCCGCTACCGGTTGCCCAATTTCTGGGTCAGCCTGCCTCCGGGCCCGGCGGTCGACCTGCTTGTCCGCGTCAGCAGCCAGAGCTCGATGCAGGTGCCGCTGTGGCTGTACACGCCGGGCGCGTTCGCCGAAATGTCGCGCGATGCCCAGTTCGGCATTGGCCTCTACTACGGGATCCTGCTGGCCCTGTTTTTCTACAACCTGGTGCTGTGGCTGCGGCTGCGCGATCCCAGCTACTTCTGGTATCTGTTGCACATTTTCGCGTTCGGGCTGGTGCTGTTCACCCTCAACGGTCTCGGCTTTGAATACCTGTGGCCGAAGTCCCCGTGGTTCGCGGACAAGGCGGTGCCGCTGTCGATCTGCCTGGCCCAGGTAGGCATGCAGCAGTTCGCGCGGCACTTCCTGGAACTGCGTCAGCGCTGGCGGCCCGGCGATCTGGTCGGCCTGGCGATGATCGCCTTCTTTGTCGGGCTGGGCATTGCATCGATCTGGTTGCCGTACCGCATCGCCACCCCGGTCGCGTCGGCCGCGGTTTTCGTCAGCATCGCGTGGATCGCCATCGAATCGATCGTGGTCACCGCGCGCGGATACAAGCCAGCGCGCATTTTCCTGCTCGCTTGGGCGATGTTCCTGGTGGGTACGGGCATGTTTGCCGCCGTGGCGTTCGGTCTGCTGCCGAAAACCTTTGTCACCGAGTACGGCGTGCAGATCGGCTCAGCGGTGGAGATGCTGCTGCTCTCAGTCGCGCTGAGTTATCGGTACTCGGCGCTGCGGCTCGAGAACGAACGCATTATCCGTGCGGGCCGGAGCGAACTGGCGAGGCGCGTCGAGCAGAGGACGGGCGAGCTTCGACACGCGCTGGCACTGCTTGGGGAGGTCCACGAGCGTCTGCGCGAAACCAGCCAGCGCGACAGCCTCACCGGACTGCACACCCGCGCGTATTTCATGGAGCGCTTTCAGGAGCTGATGGATGACGCGTACCGGCAGGGGCTGCCGCTGTCGATGCTGATGATCGACCTGGACCACTTCAAGGACATCAACGACCAGCACGGGCATCTGGTCGGCGACGAGTGCCTGCGCGTCAGCGCCCACTCGATCGGCCAGGGCTTACGCGAGCACGACGCGTTGCTGGCGCGGTTCGGGGGTGAGGAGTTCGTGGTCGGATTGCCCGGCAAGGACCGGGACGGGGCAATCCGGGTTGCCGAAGCACTGCTGCGCAATCTGGAGAGTACTGCGTGCGACAGCGTCGGTTTGAGCATCCGCCTGACGGCGAGCATCGGCGTCCACCAGCTGGTGCTGGACGGCGACACCCAGGTGGCCACCGCGCTGCAGCAGGCGGACGAGGCCCTGTACCGGGCCAAGGCCGGCGGACGCAACTGCGTGCGCTGGGATGGCGATGCGCAAACGGTTAGCCCCTAACGCGCGCACGCGCTGGCTCCGTCAGCCGCCGCGGGCAGCGGCCAGCACGTCCCCATCGATGACCAGTTGCACGGCCGTGGCTACATCGCGATCCAGCGCACGGTCCCGCTCCAGGAATGGGATCCGTGCCCGGATCGCCGCATGGGCGGCAGCCACCGCGGTCCCCGGGTGGAAGGCGTCGGGGCCCGCCAACTCGGCGCGCAATGATTCCACCTCGGCGAGGAAGGCCGGCACCTCTTCGCTGTCGCGCGGTTCGCCGTGGATCTTGCTCGCCAACGCGGTTGCGTCACCCTGACGGGCGAGCTCACGTGCGGCGTTGATCATGTCCATCCGCAGGTCCAGCGCCTGCGCGGCGGTGTACAGCTCCAGCCCCAGCACCTTGCCCAGATCGTCGGCCATCGCAAGCACGTGGCGTGCCTCGTTGGCGCCCATCGACACGTGGTCCTCGGCGTTGGCACTGGTCGGAATCGAGTACACCGAGGCCGGCATCGCACGGCTGGTGAGGTCGTTGACGATCGCGGCGGCGGTGTACTGCACGATCATGAAACCCGACTCGGTTGCATCCTCGTTGCCGATCAGGAATCCCGGCAGGCCGTCATTGGTGGCCGGATCCACGAGCTTGTTGAGGCGTCGCTCCGAAATGCTCGCCAGCACCGGGATGGCCGCCTTGACGTAGCTCATCGCGAGCGCCAGCGGCATGCCGTGGAAATGGCCGGCCGAGATCACTTGTTCCTCGATGAACTGCGCCTCGTCGTTGTCCGGGAAGATCAGCGGATTGTCGGTGACCGCGTTCAATTCGATGTCGAACACGCGGCAGGCCTGCATCCAGGCGTCGCGCACGGCGCCATGCACTTGCGGCATGCAGCGCAGGCTATAGGCATCCTGCGGCTGGTGCTTCTTGCCGCCCTTGAACGGCAGGAAGCGGCTGTAGAACGCCTCACGCCCGTGGCGCTGGTTGGCCGGCACCCAGTCCCAGCCGATGTCGAAGCTGAGTGCCTGATCGTCCGGCTCGCTCCAGGCCTCAGCGGTCCATGACTTGAAGCGCGGCACCAGGTGATACGGAATGTCCAGCAAGGTCGAACCGACCAGGCGCTCGCGCACGCGCGCGGCAACTTCCACCTGTCCCGGATGCGGGCGCAGCGCATGCACCTCCGGACGCAACGCACCGCTGCGTCCAGCGAACGCATCCAGGGTCATCGCCGCTGCCAGATCGGCGGTGTCCAGCAAGTGTTCCAGTACATCCAGCGCCAATGCACCGGTGGCCAGCATCTGCGCCGTGCCGTTGTTCAGCGCCAGGCCTTCCTTGAACGACAAGCGGATCGGACTGAGCCCGGCGCGCTTCAGCGCCTCGCTGCCACTCACCCGCTCGCCGCGATAGAACGCCTCGCCACCGCCGAGCAGCACGATCGCCAGATGGGACAACGGCGCCAGGTCACCGCTGGCGCCCACCGAGCCCTGCTCCGGCACCACCGGCACCACGCCGGCATTGAGCATCGCCGTCAGCGCTTCCAGCGTGCTGACGCGGATACCCGAGTGCCCGCGCATCAGCGTATTGATGCGAATGACCAGCATCGCCCGCACCACATCCTCGCTGAACGGTTTTCCCACGCAGACCGCGTGCGTGATGATCAGGTTGTGCTGCAACTCTTCCAT
>JBDSPO010000139.1:0-7140 GCA_039930265.1 Lysobacter sp.
TCCTGCTGGCGAAACCATTCGAAGAACCCTTTGCGGGCGGCCGAACGCAGGCCATTGGCGTTGAAGCTGATGATGCGCATGGAATTCCGGCAGTGTGGGCAATCCGGGCCTTCAACCCGACGCCGCAGGATAGCGCAGCGTACGCGCGGCGCGTCCTGCGGCTGCGTCCAGCACTGCCGCGCCGCAGCGCGCTCGCTATCATCAGCACTCGATTGCCGCCTGGATGTCCCATGCAAGACCACCGCTCACGATTCCTTGACCTGGCGCTGCGCGCGGACGCGCTGCGCTTTGGCGAGTTCCAATTGAAATCGGGCCGCACCAGTCCCTATTTCTTCAACGCCGGCCGGTTCGACTCCGGAATGGCGCTTGCGGGGTTGGCCGGCTGCTATGCGGACGCCATCGACGCCGCCCGCACGAGCGGCGCGCTGGGAGAGTTCGATCTGCTGTTCGGTCCGGCCTACAAGGGCATCCCGCTGGCGACGGCACTGGCCTGCGAGTACGCCCGCCGGGGAATTGACCTGCCCGTGGCGTTCAACCGCAAGGAAGCCAAAGCGCATGGCGAGGGTGGCACGCTCATCGGGTCGCCACTGGCCGGACGCCGGGTACTGGTCGTCGACGATGTGATCACGGCGGGCACGGCGATCCGCGAGGCGCTCCAGATCATCGGCGATGCCGGCGGTACCGTCAGCGGGATCGTGATCGCACTCGACCGGCAGGAAGCGGTTGACCCGTCTCGCAGCCGACGCTCGGCGGCACAAACTGTCGCAATCGAGCAAGCGATCCCGGTCGTGGCGGTAGCGAGCCTGGGCGATCTGCTCGCCATGGCGGAGCACTCGACAACGCTGGCAGCCCAGCATGAACAGCTGCTGGCGTACCGGGAGCGCTACGGTAGCCAGCCATGACGCCACTGCTGCGCGCATTCCCCCGGTTGGCCCGGGTCTTGCGTCCTGTGTCCCCTGACAGCTTCAGGCTCACGGCGATGTCCACTCGATTCCACATTCTCCTGCTCTCCTGCACACTCCTCGCGACTGCCTTGGCGCTGGCCGCAGCGCCGGCTGCTGCCCAGAAGGCACCGGCCGGGAAGAAGATCTATTGCTGGGATGAGCGCGGGGAACGGGTCTGCAGCGACTCGCTGCCGGCCAGCGCGGTGGACAACGCACGCACCGAGTTCAGCGCCAGCGGGATTGCCACTGCGCGGGTGGAACGCGCCAAGACCGGTGAAGAGCGCGCCATCGCTGAACTGGAATCCAAGCGCCAGGAACAGGCGCAATGGTCGGAGGCCGACCACGCACGACGCGAACAGGCGATGGTGGTGTCCTTCGCCAGCGAAGCCGATCTGCAACGTAATTTCGAACATCGCATCGATCTGATCGATTCGGCAATCCAGACGTCGCGGCTCGGTATCGACGGTGCCCGGCGCAGCCTGCTCAACCTGCTGCAGCGCGCCAGCGAGTCGGAGCTGGATGGCACGCCGGTTGCCAAGCCGCTGGCCGAGCGCATCACCTCGCAGCACGACGCTCTGCGCCAGCATCAGCGGTTGCTGGAGCGCCAGCTGCAGGAGCGCGGCACGATCGACCAGGAACTTTCCGCGGCGCTGGAGCGCTACCGCGAACTGAAGGCCCTCAGCGCCGGCGCCGCCGGCCGCAGCTGAGCGCGCATCGAAGCGACCGGGATCGGACCTGGCGGCATTGGCAGCCAGGCGCACCGTCCGGCCGGGAGGTCAGAATGGCAGTTGCAGGTCGGGGTCCTGCGCGAGCAGCTGCTCGCGGAAGGCGGTCTGGATACGGGCCATGGCGTCATTGCTGTCGGCATCGAAACGCATGACCAGCACCGGCGTCGTGTTGGACGCGCGCACCAGTCCCCAGCCATCCGGCCAGTCGACCCGCAAGCCATCGATCGTTGACAGCCGCGCGTTGTCGAAGGACGCGCCGAGGAGGAATTGCTCCACAAAGGCGTGCGGGTCGCCCCCCGGAGCGTTGACCTTGATCTCCGGGGTGGACACGCCGTCTGGCAACCCATCGAGCACATCGCTGGGCCGGCCGGACTGGGCGGCGAGGATTTCCAGCAACCGTGCCGCGGCATAGATGCCGTCGTCAAAGCCGTACCAGCGCTCCTTGAAGAAAAAGTGGCCGCTCATTTCACCGGCCAGTTCCGCCTCGGTCTCGCGCATCTTGGCCTTGATCAGCGAATGCCCGGTCTTCCACATCAGCGGGCTGCCGCCGTGGCGCAGGATGTAACCGGGCAGGCGGCCGGTGCACTTCACATCGAAGATGATCTGCGCGCCGGGATTGCGCTCCAGCACGTCGGCGGCAAACAGCATCAGCAGCCGGTCGGGGAAAATGTTGTGGCCGTCCCGGGTCACCACCCCGAGGCGGTCGCCATCGCCGTCAAACGCAATACCCAGATCGGCGTCCAGCCGGTCCACCATCTGGATCAGGTCGGCCAGGTTGTGCGGCTCGCTGGGGTCGGGATGGTGGTTGGGAAAGGTGCCGTCGATTTCGCAGTACAAGGGCACCACCTCGGCGCCGATCGCCGTCAGCACGGCTGGACCCAGTTCACCGGCGACGCCGTTGCCCGCGTCCACGACCACCTTCAGCGGCCGGTCGAGCTGGACGTCGCCGGCGACCCGCTGGATGTAATCGTCGTTGATGTCACGCTGCTCCAGCGCACCTTCGGTGTCGGCGCTATGCAGCCGGCCTTCGGCAATCCGGGTGTACAGCCCGGTGATGGCATCCCCTGACAGGGTCTCGCCGTTGATCACGACCTTGAATCCGTTGTAGTCCGGCGGATTGTGGCTGCCGGTGACCGATACGCAGGATCCGGCGTTGAGATGGTAGGCGCCGAAGTACACCAGCGGCGTCGGAGCCAGCCCGATATCGATGACGTCGCGCCCGGCCTTGCGCAGGCCCGCTATCAAGCCTTCCAGCATCTCCGGACCGGACAGCCGGCCGTCGCGTCCGACCACGATCTCGCGCTGACCCGACTCGTGCATCAGCGAGCCGATCGCATGGCCGATGCATTCGGCGACGCCGCGATCCAGACTCTTGCCGACGATGCCGCGGATGTCATAGGCACGGAAGATATCGCGGTCGAGCGCTACCTTACGGACGGCAACCGTCGCCGCGCCCAACGCCGCGACTTCGGCGCCGGATGCCATTCCGGTCCCCAGGGTCATCGATTCGCCCAGGGTGTGGTCGGACCCGGTGTCCTCTTCCCCGGTGCCAGCCGCACGCCGGCGTGCCAGCCAATGCGGCCCCCGCGCCAGCAGAAGGGCCAGCAGGACGAAAACCACCGCTGCGATCATCGACGCCACGGCGTTCAGCCCGAACGGGGCAAAGGCCGGATACGGGACGCCGGCGGCCACCCGCAGGCTGCTGTGGGGTACGCCGGCTGCCAATGCCTCGGCGCCATCGCTCAGGGCCTTGTCGCCGCGCTCCAGCACGCTCTGGCGTCCCTGGCGCAGGGCCAGGTAGGCATCGCCGGGAACGGCGGCCGCCTCGACGGGAGCGGTGATGCGCTGCAGGGGCAGCAGGATAAAGGCCACCGCATCCACCTGTTCTGCGGTGCCCACCGGCGCCGCCAGCGCCAGCCGCAGCGCGTCACCATCGCGCACCACCCAGGCAACCGGCTTGCCCGCCACGAGCGCCGCTTCCAGCGCCGCCAGACGGCCGTACTGGCCTTGAGGCAACGCCGCGTAATCCGCGTCCAGATCCGGCGAAAGGACCGCAGGGTTGCTGGCACCGTCCCAGCCCGCGGCGAGCAACCCGGCCGCGCGCGCGTGCTCGCCACCGGCGATCGCCGCGCGCAAATCCGCACTGGCCAGCCGTTCGGCGAAGCGCTTCTGGTCGGCGGCCAACGCCGCACCGATGGCGTCGACAGCCTGATCGCGCGATTGCTCCACTCCCGCCCGGCGGCTGTTGTCGCGCTGCTGTTGCCAGCCGCTCCATGCAAACCACAGCGCCAGCAGGACGCACCCGGCCGTCAGGGCAGGCAGCAGCGGTTTCAGCGCGTCGAGCGACAACTGGCGGCGTTGGGTTTCGGACATGACGTGGTGTTCCCCTATCGATGACGTGCAGCGCGCTCAGCGCACGCCGGTGTGGCCGAAGCCGCCGGCGCCACGCGCGCTGGTTTCAAATGCATCCACCACCTTCAGCTGGGCGCGCACAATCGGCAACAGCACCAGCTGGGCGATGCGATCCCCCGGTTGCATCGTAAAAGGCTCGCGCCCGCGGTTCCAGACGCTGATCATCAGCGGCCCCTGATAATCGGCATCGATCAGGCCGGTACCGTTGCCCAGCACGATGCCATGTTTGTGGCCCAGACCGGAGCGCGGCAGGATCACCGCGCACAGACCCGGGTCACCGATGTGGATCGCCAGCCCGGAGGGAACCAGCGCCGCATCGCCCGGCGCCAGCTGCAGCGACTGGTCCAGTGCGGCACGCAGGTCCAGGCCCGCGCTTGCTTCGGTGGCATAGGCCGGCAGCGGCCATTGCGTGCCAAACCGCGGATCCAGCACTTTCACTTCAAGGGTGTGTTGCATGGTTGATTCCATCAGGATTCGCACCGGCTTTGATGCGGCTACATGTCAGCGAACGTCGCTATCACCGGCGACAGGCGTGTCCGGCGACTGCGCCGCCCACTGCTGGCAGACCAGGTCGAGCAGGTGATCGGCAAGCTGGTGCTTGGACGCCGGCCCGAGCGACAGCACCAGTCCCGGCCCGTAGACCGTCAGGGCATTGTCGTCGCTCTCGAATCAGGAACCCGGCGCGCCGACCCGGTTGGCCGCGATCAGGTTCAGCCGTTTCGCGGCCAGCTTGGCGCGCGCGTAGCGCTCGACATCATCGGTCTCGGCGGCGAAGCCGACCAGCAGCCGAGGCCGATGCGTGTGCACTGAAAGGTCGGCAAGAATGTCGCGGGTGCGCCGCAATTGCAGAGTCAATCCATCGCTGCCGGCGGACTTCTTGATTTTCCCGGTGGCGACATGCAATGGAGTGAAGTCGGCGACTGCGGCCGCGCCGATGTAGGCATCGGCCGGTAAGGCGGCCATCACTGCGGCATGCATCTGGGCGGCGGAGCGGACATCGATCCGGCGCAGGTCCCCGCCGGCGCCATCCGGGGTCGGCAAGGCGACAGGGCCGGCGA
The DNA here is from genome assembly GCA_039930265.1 of Lysobacter sp. GTDB lineage: Bacteria > Pseudomonadota > Gammaproteobacteria > Xanthomonadales > Xanthomonadaceae > Novilysobacter. Next base: position 5,143 of record JBDSPO010000139.1, read on the forward strand.
CCAGGGTCACCCGGGCCCCGCGACGTGCCGCGGCCGCGGCGATCGCGAAGCCCATCTTGCCGCTGCTGCGATTGCCCAGAAAGCGCACCGGGTCGATGTCCTCGTAGGTCGGGCCCGCACTGACCACCACGTGCCGACCGGTCATCCTCGCCGTGCTCATCCCGCGCGTTGCGCCAATGCAGCCACGATCTCGTCGGGTTCCAGCAGACGCCCTTCCCCGGTTTCGCCGCAGGCCTGGTCGCCCACCCCCGGACCCAGCAGCAGGACACCGCGGCTGCGGAGCACATCCACATTGGCGCGTGTGGCCGGGTGCGCCCACATCTGCCGGTTCATGGCCGGGGCCACGGCCAGCGGTGCGTCGGTAGCCAAACACAGGGTGCTGACCAGGTCGTCGGCGAGTCCCAGCGCAAGCTTGGCGATCGTATTGGCCGTGGCCGGGGCCACAAGGATCCGATCGGGCCAGCGCGCGAGTTCGATGTGCCCCATCGCCGCTTCCGCCGCCGCATCCCACAAGGTGGTCCGGACCGGTCGACCCGAGAGCGCCTGGAACGTGGTCGCGGACACAAAATGCGCAGCATTGTCGGTCATCGCCACCTGCACCTCGGCGCCACCTTCGATGAGCCGGCGCACCAGCTCGGCCGCCTTGTAGGCCGCGATTCCGCCACAGACGCACAACAGGATTTTCTGGCCGTGGAGCGCTGACACGTGAGGGAAACCCTTACTGGTTGAGCGATCGCTAGCTTACCCGATGCCACAGCGCTGCCCGATGCCTGCCAGCGGCAGCCGCCGGCAGTCTGGACGAACTGGAAAAGCGCGCAGAGGAACGAGACGATGCACATACGTGACTGGCCCGCCGACGAACGACCGCGGGAAAAACTGCTGGCCCGCGGCGTTGCGGCACTGTCGGATGCCGAACTGCTGGCAATTTTCCTCGGCTCGGGGCTGCGCGGTCGCGACGCGGTAACCACCGCGCGCGACCTGCTGCAGGCGCATGGCCCCCTGCGGACCCTGCTGGAGCATCCCCCCGCCCAACTGGCCAAACTTCCCGGACTGGGCCCGGCGCGCTCCTGCCTGCTGGCGGCGGCCCTCGAGCTCGGCCACCGCCACCTTTCCGCGGACCTGGAACGCGGTCTCGCACTGACCGACCCGGCGGCGGCTGGCCGCTACTTCGCCCAGCGCCTGCGCGGCTTGCAGCATGAGGTGTTTGCGGTGCTGTTCCTGGACACCCGGCACCGTGCGATCGCGTTCGAGGAAATGTTCCGGGGCACCATCGATGGCGCCGAGGTGCATCCGCGCGAAGTGGTCCGCCGCGCGCTGGCGCATAACGCCGCCGCGGTGATCGTGGGCCACAACCACCCCAGTGGAAACCCCGAGCCAAGCGCGGCCGATCGCGCCGTGACCGCACGCCTGAAACAGGCGCTGGCGGTGGTCGACCTGCGCCTGCTGGACCATTTCGTCATCGCCGACGGTCCGCCGGTGTCGTTGGCGGCGCGTGGTTGGGTCTAGTTCCTCGCCAACGATCGACCACGCCCGTTGGCACCGCGCGCGCACGGACAAGCCCATCACTGCATTTTGTGGCGGAAGTCTCCGTTGCCGTCGGCAGACACCGTGCCGTGGAACGCGGCCGCTGTGGCGGAGCGTTCCTGCCGGGCTATCGGGTCTCCACTAGAATGACGGGATGACCCAGCCCCTATCCCACACCGAATCCGACCACGACTTCCAGCGCGTCCGCGACTACCTCACCGACCTGCAGGACCGCATCTGCGCGGCAGTCGAGCACGCGGATGCCAGCGCCCGGTTCAGCGAGGACAACTGGGTGCGTGCCGAAGGCGGCGGTGGCCGCACCCGGATCCTGCGGGGCGATGGCGTGTTCGAGCAGGCGGGCATCGGCTTTTCCGACGTGTCCGGCACCACTTTGCCGCCCTCGGCCAGCGCCAGCCGTCCCGAGCTTGCCGGCGCGGCCTGGCGGGCAATCGGCGTGTCGCTGGTGTTCCACCC
>JBDSPO010000140.1:0-2715 GCA_039930265.1 Lysobacter sp.
CGCTGGAGCATGTCCGCATCGACCTGGCCGTCCTGGACCAGCACACAGGGCTGCGACTCGAGGTAGTCGCGGATCGCACGGGAATGCCCGGCGGATTTCTCGATGGCGATGGTCATGCCGATCACGCCCACCAGCACCAGCGCCGCATAGCCAATGGCCACCTCGGGGTAGAGCATCACGTCCCCGGCAGCCGAACCCAGCGCGACCATCAGCAACTGTTGCATGGGGCTGAGGTTTTGCTGGCCACGCTTGCCCAGAATGTGGACGACCAGCAACAGCAACACCAGCAACATCCCGATCCGGGCGGCGATCTCGACGAAAAACAGTGGCGGGTGGGGTCCGATCAGGATCCGGCCCCACTCCAATGGCACGAGGTCTTTGTCCACGTCGACTCCTCATTCGGACGTTGCGCAAGCGGTGAATGCGACAGCTGCGGGCTGACGTTGGCACCCGGCCTGTGGAGGCGGCGTGGCCGGTGCGGACGGTGCCTCCGGCGCGACTGCGGTGCACCGCCCGCGACGTCTGGCGCGCCCGCATTGATTGTCCGGACATATGCCAGCACACTCGCGGAGCACCCCAGGAGGTCTTATGCGATCACGCTTCTCCCCCTTGACGCTTGCGCTGGCGATCGCCGCGCTTGCACCGCTCGTCGTGTACTCGGCGGATCAGAGCTCCCCGGCCAAGCCGCTCGGCGACAGCGGTGCCTTTGACGCCGGCGCGCACCTTCTGCAGGCGTCACGCATCGACGGCGGTGAGTTCGTCCGCGAGGCGGATGGCGTAACGCCGGCGTCGGTGGAAATCACCGGCAGCGATGGCTTGCTGATCAACGGGGGGCGCTTTCGCACCGCCCACCCGGTGGATCCCGCGGTCGGCGTGCAACTGGCGCGTGGCAAAAGCATCTCCTTGTACAACAAGGTGCATCCGGACCCTGCCGGTGCGGCAGCCGCCGGTGCGCCGTCGGGTGACGGCTACCAGCTGTACACGCCGGCCCAGGTGCACGAAATCTTCGGCAGTGGGGATGCGGCCCGCATCCGCGCCGCGTTCACTTCGGCCGATGCCAAGGGTGTCCCACCCGAACCGCTGACGGAGGCGGTCGTTCTGGCTGCCTTGAGTGCGGCCAACGACGTGCTCAGCGCGCGGGCACAGACCGCCTGGCAGTTCACCGCCGAGAGCGGCGATGTGGTCGTCAACGGAGGCGTATTCGATTTTCATTCGACCAACCAGAACCGGATCGCGGCAAACAACGGGAGACTGGTCTGGAACGGCGGCGATCTGTCCTCGCGCGGGGGTGGCGGCGAGACCACGCTGCAAGGCACCGCCGGCATCGCGCTGCTGGGTGGCCGCATCCTCAGTGAGGGAACCGTGGGCGGCAGCGTCAATCCGATCTACTACGATCCGCGGCAGCGGTTGGACCGTGACCGCTGGACGCTGGGCAAATATCTGGCGCTGGTGACAAACGGCGACATCGAAGTCGGCCGCGACGGCCAGCCCGGACCCGACATCGTGGTGGCTGACGGGATGCTGCAGATCGGGCGGGCCTCCGCGCCAGCCGGCGACGGCAAGGCGGCCACCCAACATCTGTACCTGCGTTCGGGTTCGATCAGCCTGCAGGGCGAGCATCGCTCCACCCTGCTGGCACTGGAGCGCGGCTTCGATATCGTGACGGTGATCAGCGGCGGCACCCTGAGTGTTTCCAGCGCGCAATCGCTGGTCGACACGCCGACCGAAAGCCGGTCGATGTGGAATATGCCGACGGTACTCGAGAGCGGCGTGATCAACCTCGACAGTGGCCAGCTCATCGGTCCTGACAGCGCGGTCAAGGGCGGGGTGGTGAACCTGGCTGGGCTGTCGGCGATCTACAGTCCGAGCGGTGCGCTGACCGTCTCCGGCGGCACCATCAATGTGGGTCCACAAGCGTTCATCGGCGCGATCAAGGGTGACAGCCGGGCGCGCTCGCCCTACCCGACGGCGCAACAGGATCTGGTCATCAGCGGCGGCGCACTCAACTTCCGCGTATTGGCCCCCAAAGTCGGCGAGCCGCTCGTGGTGGGCACCCACATCGGCGGGATCTTCGCCGGTGACAACAACCCGGCCAAACAGAGCCAGCCCTCACTGACCATCGGCAAGCGCACGCGCATCAGCCTCGACACCAGTGCGCTTGCGGCCGGTAAATACCGGATTGCGGACTTCGCTTCGGTGGATGCCGGCGACGGCAGCTTGGCAATCGCCTCCAAGCTGCCGGTCCGCAACCTCGCGGGCAAAGTCATCGGCGCGCTGGATACCGGCGGCCACTTGAGCTTCCAGGTGAAGTGACAGACCAAAAAAAACCGCCCTTTCGGGGCGGTTTTTTCTTGTCGCGTCGTTGTTGCCGCGCTCGAATACTCAGAACGCGTTGATGCCCGTCAGCTCGCGGCCGACCACCAGCTGGTGGATCGTCTCGGTGCCCTCGTAGGTGATCACCGACTCCAGATTCATCGCGTGGCGGATCGCGCAATGCTCGGTGGTGATGCCTGCCCCGCCCAGCAGGTCACGGCACTGGCGGGCGATGTCGATCGCCATCCGGCAGTTGTTCCACTTGGCCAGGCTGACCTGGGTCGGGGCCATGGTGCCGGCGTCCTTCATCCGGCCCAGCTGGACCACCAGCAACTGCGCCATGGTGATGCGGCGGGCCATGTCGGCCATCTTGAGCTGCGCGCTCTGGGTCGCCGCCACCGG
>JBDSPO010000141.1:0-4590 GCA_039930265.1 Lysobacter sp.
TCAACCTGATCTACACCACGTTGCAGGAGTGCATCGACGGCCAATCGACGTCCGTGCTGCAGATTCCCAACAACCTGTTTTTCCAGCGCACCGTGCGGCGCCACCTGCATCAAGCGACTTTCGGTAACCCAACCGCAGTGACCACCCAGCCACTGACCGGTGCCGCCCCTGCCGCAACAGCGCCAGTTGCGCCCGAAAACCCGGTGGTTCGCGACTCAGGGGAAAACCTTCGCTACGGAGTGCCAGCTGCGTAACCCGGCTCACTGCGCCGCTGGGGTTGCGGCAGTTGGCGCACGCCGGCATTGTTCCATTCATCGGTTGGCCGCTTTGCCACCAGCAGGGTCCCGCTATGGAAAAGCCAAGGTCCTTCCGCACGTTTGGTGAGTTCTACCCTTATTACCTGGGCGAGCACGCAAACCGCACGTCGCGGCGGCTCCACTTCATAGGCACCAGCCTGGTCCTGGTGTGGTTACTCGCGGCCGCGATCACCGGCACCGGGTGGCTGGCGTGGGTCGCGATCGTGCAGGCGTATGTGTTTGCGTGGGTCGGGCACTACTTCTTCGAGCGCAACCGGCCGGCGACGTTCCGCCACCCCTGGCTGAGCCTGGCCGGAGATTGGCGCATGTGGTGGGACATTCTCACCGGCCGCATCCGCTTCTGACCTGACTGACCTCCGGCGGGGCATTGCCGGCGCTACCGGAACCGTCGCCAGCGGATCACCGCGACTTCGTCAGGTCCAGATGCGTGAGGTACAGGCGCATGTCGAACTCCAGCTGGTGGTAGTCCGGCGCCATGTGGGTGCACAACTGATAGAACGACTTGTTGTGGTCCGACTCGCGCAGGTGGGCCAGCTCGTGGACGACGATCATCTGCAGGAATTCCGCTGGGGCGTCGCGGAACACGCCGGCGATGCGGATTTCGCGACTGGCCTTCAGACGCCCGCCCTGCACGCGCGAGACCGAGGTGTGCGTGCCCAGCGCATGCTTGACCACCTGCAGCCGGTTGTCGAACACGACCTTGTCCAGCGGGCCCGCCTTGCGCATGTAGCGGTCCTTCAGTGCGACCGTGTACTCGTACAGGGCGCGGTCACTGCGCACCTCATGGGTCTGACCATAGCGTTCCGCCAGCCATGGGCCCAGGCGACCGCGCTGGATCAGTTCGCGGATTTGCGTGAGCAGCGCTTCGTTGTAACCGGTCAGATATTTCAGGGAATCCATGCGGCAACGATACGGCACCTGCCACGTTGTAATCTGGTGTCCGATCACCCTCAGGAGCGGCCATGAGCCAACCGAAAAGCGCCCCGTCCAGTGACGCATTGGACCGCATCGTCGCCAAGGCGCGCCTCGACGCGGCCCAGCGTGCCACCGGCTACCGAGAGCGCGCGTTGAAGATGTATCCGTGGATCTGCGGAAGGTGCGCGCGCGAGTTTACCCGCGCCAATCTTTCCGAACTGACCGTACATCACCGCAATCACGATCATGACTTCAACCCGGCCGACGGCAGCAACTGGGAGCTGCTGTGCCTCTACTGCCACGACAACGAGCACTCCCGTTACGTCGACTACACCGGCGGCAGCGCGCTGCACGCCGAGGACAAGCAGGCTGCCGCTACCGGCAACCCGTTTGCCAATCTCAAGTCACTGCTCAAGCGCGAGTAGCGTTGACTGACCGCGTCCCTGTCACGACGCCTTGTCCGGGAACTGTTTGGCAATTGCACCCGCCAGCGCGTCGGCAAGTGCGTCCATGTGCGCCTGCATCGCGGTCCAGGTCTTCGCTTCAGCAGCCGTATCGCCAGCCATGATCTCGGTGATCTGCGCACGATGATGCTGGACATGGGTGACCATCATGCCGTCGACCGTTGTTTCGGGAAGGTTCGGATTGGCGCCAGCGAGAAACTTTGCGATTTCGCCGGCATTGGCGATCGCGTCGTCCATGCCCGCCTGTACGCCGGCTTCGTTGCCTTTGGCTGCGGCGTCGGTCATGGCTTTGATTCCGGCCCAGTGACCGCTTAGAAGGCGCAGCATCTCGCCACCCGCAGCATCGCCATAGAAACTTCCCACCGCCGCCGATATTTCCTTGGCATTGGCAACCACACCCTTGGCCGCCGCCTCGGCCCCGGTCGACTTGTCGCCTTTGACCGCCATTGCATAGGCACGCGTATGGTCGATATGACCTCGCCACAGGGCACGCAGGTCGGCTTGCAGCTTGGGCGCCGCAGCCATTGACTCCGTTGGCGTGTGGACGGCGGGTGCGTGCTGTGCAGGGGGCGCGGTGTCCACAGGTGGCGGGGGGGCTGAGGCGGTTTCGGTGGGGGTATTCGGCGTGCAGGCCGTGGCGAGCGCAAGCGAAACAGCGAGAGCAAGGTGGGCGGTGTTCATGACGGTCTCCTGACAGTGGCCGTGAGCAAGAGTTGCGGTCACGGTAATGTCGAGATGACGCCTCCCACCGTAAAGTCCGCGTGACTTTGCGCATGGCTGCGCAAAAAAATAACCTGGACATCACATTCAGGGGCACAGCGGTAGGCTGGAAAGTATTGAGACGCAGGGTTTCGAAGCCGACTATTCCCCGAAAAACCGGGGTGCCATGTTGCATTCGCTTATCGACGGTTTCAGAGAGAATCTGCTAAAGGATCAGACCGGTCCGTGTATTTCGACCTATCAACCCACCTTTCGCAGTCATACCGATAATGGCCAGGACCCGATCCGCTTCGGCGATCTGGTGAAGCGCGTTCCGGGACCGGGCGCGCTCGGTGATGCGAGGCGCGGGACAGAAAAGTTTCCGCACAGAGGGACTATCGGCCCGGCAGCTTCTAGACTGGGCCATCAATCCGATTGGAGCGTCTGCATGCCACATCTCGACACCCTGTCCGTCCATGCCGGTCGCGAGGACTTCGTCAAACTGGGTGTGCATGCGCCGCCGATCGATCTGTCCACCACGTATCCGGTGACAGATCTCGATGTGGGTACGGCAAGCTTTGATGCGCTGGTTTCCGGAGACGCGCAGGCGCCGAATCCGATCTACGCGCGCCTGCACAATCCCACGGTGGCGCGGGTGGAGACCGCGCTGGCGATACTGGAAGGCAGCGAAGCGTGCGTTGCCTACGGCTCGGGTATGGCAGCGCTGACCGCGCTGTTGATGTCGCTGCGTGGTAGCGGCGGTCATGTTCTGGTGGTGCGCCCGTTGTACGGCACCTCGGACCATCTGCTCGCCAGCGGAATGGCCGGTTTGGACGCGGAATTTGTCGAGGCCAGTGAGATTGGCACGCGCAAGCGGCCCGACACCGCGCTGATCATGATCGAAACCCCGGCCAATCCCACCCTGGATCTGGTCGACATCCTTGCGGTGGTCGCGGCCGCAGACGCGGTCCCCGTGGCGGTGGACTCCACCTTCGCTACACCGGTGTTGCAAAACCCTCTCGCGCTCGGCGCCACCTATGTCCTGCACAGCGCCACCAAGTTCCTTGGTGGACACGGGGATGTGATCGCCGGCGTGGTGTGCTGCAGCGAGGCCAACGCGAAGCCGCTGCGGCAGGTGCGCGCAGTGACCGGCGCGCTGCTGCATCCTTTGGCGGCCTACCTGCTGCACCGCGGACTGCCGACCCTGTCGTTGCGAGTGGAGCGCTCACAGCACAACGCCGGCGTACTGGCGCAGCGTCTGGCCGGACATCCGGCGGTGGCAAAGGTGTTCTATCCCGGTATGGGAACTGTGGCCAACGACCATCTGGTTGCCAGCCAGATGCGCGGGCCGGGCGCGCTGCTCGCGTTTGAACTGCACGGCGGTCATCGCGCGGCAGCGGCGGTAATGAAGTCGGTCCGCTTGATCACCCCGGCCGTCAGCCTGGGCTCCGTCGACAGCCTGATACAGCATCCGGCGGGGCTCACCCACCGTGTGCTCGACGAAGCCACGCGCCAGGCGAATGGCATCAGTGCCGGGCTGTTGCGCCTTTCCGCCGGAATCGAGCATGTCGACGATCTGTGGGCCGATCTGGAGCAGGCATTGAGCCACGCGGCAGGCTGAGTCTGCAGCACCGCGATCGAGCGATTACAGCGGCGGCGGGTCGATCCCATCGTAGAGATGGGTATAGGCCTCGCGCACATCACGGCAGTCCCGGCTGCCCATCTCGAAGGCGCGGCAGACGCCGGGACGCCGGTCGTAGATGCTGCAATGCATGCGGTTGGGATCCACCGCCACGCACCAGCCGTCCTCGTCGTGGGCCATCTTCTCCAGGCCCTCGGGGGTGTGATCGATCATGTGGCGGGGCACACCGCGATCCTCGGGCATCACCAGCACCGTCTGGCGGCAACACACCGCGTCACAGCGCTGGCAAGAGATCGAGCGGTCGATGCCGTAAGGCCCAGCGTCATCCCGGCTCATTGCAGTGAGGCCATGGCAGTCAAGGGCACCGGTGAAGTGCGCCGGAAATGCAGCAGGCGGCCGCGGAAAGGGGCGACGTCGTCTTCCTCCAGCGCTCCACGGGATTCACTGGACGCAAACCCCTGCAAGGCAAGCGCACGGGCGAACGCACCGCTGTTGCCACGCCCCGGGTCGCTGAACACCACCTCCGCCTCGGGCGACGCGTGGCGCGCCACCA
>JBDSPO010000142.1:0-2507 GCA_039930265.1 Lysobacter sp.
GAGTCAGCGCCGCCCACCACCGAGACGATCCGGGTGCGCTCGACGGGCGGCTTGGCCGATTCGAGGGCGGTCGCCTCATCATCAACGAAGTTGAGCGGTATTACCCGGTTGATGCCGGTCACGTCGATCATCGCGCGGGAAGTTGCCGCCGCGCGCAGCTTGTCCTGATCCTCGAAGCGCCCGCTTATTTCGACGTCACCGTTGCCCAGATAGCGGGTGCGTGCGGTGATTCCCTGGCTGCGCAGGACCTCGGCGACGTCGGCCGCAACGTCGTCACCAGTACGTAGATTCAGCAGCAGCGGCAGCGCATTGGCTTCGACGTCCTGCTGGGCCCGGTCACGTGCGGCGCCGTTCGGCACGGTCCCGGTGAGCACGGTGATTCCCGCATCATTGATGGAGGTGGTGTTGTCGCTGATGCCGTAGGTGCTGACCAAAGTCGCGATCTGCTGCTCGATGCGTGGTGCCGGCGCCGAAGCCGGCTGCAGTCGGACGTACGCGGCCGCCGATACCGCTGCGATCGCGATCAGGCCCGCCGCCACGGCCGCCAGTCCCGGTCTGCGCACCCGACGCGAGTTCAATGGAGCAAGCGCATCGGCCTCCGCGTCGCCGTCTGGCATCCACGCCGGATCGCTGGCATTGCCTACCGCGAAACTCGCATCGCCCAAGCGCACCGGTGCGCCCAGGGGTAGTTCGATCGGATCGCCGGGATAAAGCGGATCGCCCGCAAAACCCGCCGGCGCATCAATCGCGCGCACCGCCAGCGAGTCGCCGTTGCGCAGCAGCATGGCGTGATGCGAGGCGACCCCGATATCGGAAAGCACAATGTCGCAATCTTCGCCGCTGCCGATGAGCAGCATTTCCTGCTCGCCCAGAACGCGGCTTGCGCCGGTATGGGATCCGCCGAGGATGCGCAGCACCAGCCTGGGCGCGAGGGCTTTACCGTCAGGCGCCACTGCGCCGTGAGCCATCACGGGAGGTGGCGTGGCTGGTACAGCGGCGGGTTCAAATTCGTTGCTCATTGGCCGCGCTCCTTGCATGTGCAGTGCTTCATGCGTTGATCTGCCCCGCCTGCGAGATGCGCAGGTCGGCCGCCAGTTCCTGGTAGGAAAGCACTGGCAGTTCGAAGAAATCGTTCTCCAACAACTTGCGCAAATGCCTGCGCACATCCAGTGAACACAGCAGCACCGGGCGCGTGGAACTGGCGTGACGGGCCAGATGCGCGCGCACTTCCCCGGCAAGACGGGCGGCCAGTTCGGGCGCAATTGCCAGCTGGCTCGCCCCACCGGCAACCCGGACCGATTGGCGCAACCGGTCTTCCAGTTCCGGGTGGATGAGCAACACATGCAGCGTGCGCTCGCTGTCGGAGTAGCGGTCGGCGATCTCGCGTTTGAGGGCCACGCGGACGTACTCCGTCAGCAGCACCACGTCCTTTTCCCGACCTCCAACATCGGTGATCGCCTCGAACACGTCGCGCAGGTTGCGCACGGGAATGCCTTCTTCGGCGAGACGTCGCAGCACGTCTGCCACCCGCTGCGGAGCGACCACCCGCAGCATCTCCTTGACCAGATCAGGGTAGTCACGCTGCATTCTGGCAAACAGGTTGGAGGCCTCCTGGATGCCGATGAAACCGCCGAGTCGACGCTGCAGTGCCGAACGGACGTGGGCGGTCAGAGTTTCCAACGGGTCTCGCGTATCGTCCTCGGCCGTGTCCTGCCAATGGCCGGCCAGCGGCGGATGGAAGCCCGGCAAATTGGGAGCGTTTTCCGCGCCGAGGCGGGCAGGACGGAAGTACGCATCCCCGCGCAGCGCGCCGTTCGCCACGCGGGCGCCAAACGCGGTCAGCTGGTATTCGCCCTCGCCAAGGGACGGGTCAATCCTCGCGGTCGGCACGGGGACCGGAACGCCGAACTCCTCGCGCAGTCGCTGGCTGACGCCGGCGATGCCTTCCAGCAATGGCTGCTTGCCGAGCAGATTGGCCAGTGACGGTGCAACGGCGAGCTGCAAGGGCGCCGGCGGTGCCAGGTCATCGATGTCGACGGGTTGCTGGTGCGTCGCCATCGCCTCGTCGGTGACGCGAAATGCGCGCCGCAACAGGTCGTACTGGTGGCGGTAGCGCCACGCAGCCACACCCAGCAACGTGGATCCCAGCAGGGCGAAGACGATGGTCGGAAAGCCGGGGACCAGCATCATCATCAACGACAGCACGCCGGTAATGGTCAGCACCCGGGGTTCGGCGGAAATCTGCTTGGAGATCGCATCGCCGAGGTGGCGGTCGTCCTCCAGCCCGGCGGTCCGGGTCACCACCAGGCCGGCCGAGATCGCCGCCAGAATCGCCGGGATCTGAGCGACCAGCCCGTCGCCGATGGTCAGGATGCTGTACGTCTGGGTCGCGTCGGCCAGCGACATGTCCCGCTGCAGCACCCCGATGGCGAGGCCGCCGAGCAGGTTGATGATGATGATCACGATGCCGGCAATCGCATCGCCCTTGACGAACTTCATCGCCCCGT
>JBDSPO010000143.1:0-5249 GCA_039930265.1 Lysobacter sp.
TCGTCGGTGTCCGGGTTGCGAACGTGCAGCAACTGCAGCACTTCGCCCTCGGCGATCCGGTTGGTGGTATCGGCAAGGATCGTCTGCACCTGCATCGATTCCAGCTCGACCATCAGCTGGAAGCTGCGCGAATACAGGAAGTCGCCGACCAGCACGCTGGCCGCGTTGCCCCAGACCGCGTTGGCGGTTTTACGGCCACGGCGCAGGTCGGACTCGTCGACCACGTCATCGTGAAGCAGGGTTGAGGTGTGGATGAACTCGACCACCGCGGCCAACTGGTGCGCATCCGCGCCGCGGTGGTTGAGCGCGCCGGCCGCCAACAACAGCAGCATCGGGCGCAGGCGCTTGCCCCCGGCATTGATGATGTATTCCGACACCTGGTTGATCAGCACCACGTCGGATGCCAGGCGGCGCCGGATCAGCGCATCGACGGCCGCCATGTCCTCACGCGTCAGCGCCTGGATCTCGCCGAGGTCGGGGGTGGTGCGCAGTGGAGCGGTAGCGTGCATGGGAAACCAGACAGCAGGGGACGGCAGATTATAGGTGTTCGCCGCCGGGCGGAAATCCGATGCGCCTGCAGGGCGTGCACCGACCGCGGCCGCGAGGAGGGCCGCTATACTTGCCTGCACGTCGCCGCCGGCGACCAAAAAGGACCGCATTCATGGCTCGTGGAATCAACAAGGTGATCCTGGTCGGCAATCTCGGCAACGATCCCGACATGAAATACACCCAAGGCGGCATGGCCATCTGCACCCTGTCCCTGGCAACCACCAGCGTGCGCAAGGACAAGGACGGCCAGTCGATCGAAAAGACCGAATGGCACCGCGTCAAATTGTTCGGCAAGTTGGGTGAGATCGCTGGCGAGTACCTGAAAAAGGGTCGCCAGGTCTACATCGAAGGTTCGATCCGCTACGACAAATTCACCGGTCAGGACGGCGTGGAGAAGTACTTCACCGATATCGTGGCCGACGATATGCAGATGCTTGGAGGTGGCGGCGCCGAGGGTGGCGGCGGACGCGGTGGCGAGCGCGAGCAGAGCGACGAACGCTCCGCACGCCCGGCCTCGCGGGCACCGGCAGCGCCCCGGCGCGAGGCGGCGCCGGCCAAGTCGAATGATTTTGGGGACGACTTCGCGGACGACGACATTCCGTTCTAGTCGTTTTGCTTGCTGACGCATCCATTCGGGCGCGCCAGCAGGACGCAACGGTGATGCAACCGCAGTGCGACCGCCCGGAGGTCGCTCCGATAACCGCTTTATGTGTGGAGTAGCTATGACAACGTGGTTGGTGACCGGCGGTGCCGGTTTTATTGGCGGCAATTTCGTCCTGGACGCGGTGGCGCGTGGCATCAAGGTGCTCAACCTGGATGCATTGACCTACGCCGGGAACCTCGACACGCTTTCGCCGCTGGACGGCAACCCCGACCACGTGTTCGTCCATGGCGACATCGGTGACGCCGTGCTGGTGGAACGGCTGCTGCGAGAGTACCGGCCCGATGCGGTGATCAACTTCGCCGCCGAGAGCCACGTCGACCGCTCCATCGACGGTCCCGCCGAGTTCGTGCAAACCAATGTCGTGGGCACCCTCAGCCTGCTGGAACAGGTGCGGGACTACTGGAAGTCGTTGGAACCGGCTGCTGCGCAGGCGTTCCGGTTCCTGCACGTCTCCACCGATGAGGTCTACGGCAGCCTGGGTGACACCGGAAAGTTCACTGAAACCACTCCGTATGCGCCCAATTCACCGTACTCCGCCTCCAAGGCGGCGTCCGATCACCTGGTTCGGGCCTTCCATCACACCTACGGCCTGCCGGTAGTTACCACCAATTGCTCCAACAACTACGGGCCCTACCAGTTCCCCGAAAAGCTCATCCCGCTGACCATCGCCAAGGCGCTGGCTGGCGAGGGGCTGCCGGTGTACGGCGACGGTCTGAACGTGCGCGACTGGCTGTACGTGTCCGACCACTGCGCCGCCATCCGGCGGGTGCTGGAGGCCGGCGCGGTGGGCGAGGTCTACAACGTCGGCGGCGAGGCTGAGCGCACCAATATCGTGGTGGTTCAGACCATCTGTCGCCTGCTGGACGAGCGCCGGCCGCTGCCCGACGGTGTGCGTCGCGAGTCGCTGATCACCTACGTGCGTGACCGTCCCGGCCATGACCGACGCTACGCGATCGATGCCAGCAAGTTGCATGGCGAACTGGGCTGGGAGCCTGCGGTGACGTTCGATGAGGGCATGGCGCGCACCATCGACTGGTATCTGGACAATGCCGCGTGGGTGCAGCGGGTGATGGACGGCAGCTATCGGCTGGAACGCATCGGTGGCGTCGCATGATGGCGGCGTCCACGCGCAAGGGGATCATCCTTGCCGGTGGTTCGGGTACCAGGCTGTATCCGGTGACCCAGGCGATCAGCAAGCAGCTCCTGCCGATCTTCGATAAGCCGATGATCTACTACCCGCTCAGCGTGTTGATGCTCGCCGGGATCCGGGAGGTGTTGATCATCAACACCCCCCATGAGCAGGCGCTGTTCCAGAATCTTCTTGGCGATGGTTCGCAGTGGGGCATGAAGATCCAGTACGCCGTGCAACCCAGTCCGGACGGGCTGGCGCAGGCGTTGCTGATCGGTCGTGACTTTCTCGCGGGACAACCCAGCTGCCTGGTGCTGGGCGACAACATTTTCCACGGCCCGGGCTTGACGGCGATGTTGAAGCGCGCCGATGCGCGGCAGGAAGGCGCCACGGTGTTCGGCTACTGGGTCAGTGATCCCGAGCGGTATGGCATCGCTGAATTCGACACCGACGGCAAGGTCATCGGGCTGGAGGAAAAGCCGGCGCATCCGCGCTCCAACTACGCCGTCACCGGCCTGTACTTCTACGACGGGCGGGCCAGCGACATTGCCGCCCAGATCAAGCCGTCCGAGCGCGGTGAGTTGGAGATCACCGATCTCAACAAGTGCTATCTGGACGAGGATGCGCTGCATATGGAGCGTCTGGGTCGCGGCTACGCGTGGCTGGATACGGGCACCCACCAGTCGCTGCTGGAGGCATCCAACTACGTGGAGACCATCGAAGCGCGGCAGGGGCTGCGGGTGTGTTGTCCGGAGGAGATCGCCCTGCACAATGGCTGGATCGACAACGACCAGCTGCGCGAGCTGGCGCGGCCGCTGGTGAAAAACGGTTATGGCCAATATCTGCTTTCACTGATTGACCGGGGATACGTTGAGTGAAAGTGATCCAGACCGATTTGCCCGGATGCGTCGTCTTCGAGCCGCGCGTGTTCAGCGATGAACGCGGGTATTTTTTCGAGACCTTCAACCACGACAAATTGCGCGAGCACGGCCTCCAGCCGACGTTTGTGCAGGGCAATACCTCCTCGTCGCGGCAGGGTGTGCTGCGCGGCCTGCACTACCAATGGCCCAACCCGCAAGGCAAGTACGTATCGGTGGTCGAGGGCGAAGTCTGGGATGTGGCGGTCGATATCCGCCGCGGATCGCCGCATTTCGGGCGCTGGACGGCGGTGTTGCTGAGCGCGGAAAACAAGCGGCACTTCTGGATTCCCGAGGGGTTTGCCCACGGCTTCGTGGCACTCAGCGAGCACGCCGTATTCACTTACCTGTGCACCGCCACCTACGACCCGCAGGCGGACGCCAGCCTGCGCTGGGACGATCCGCGACTGGCGATAGACTGGCCCGTTGCCTCGCCATCGCTGTCGCCCAAGGACGCTGCGGCACCTTTGCTGGACGCGGTCGCGGAGGACCGTTTGCCTGTGTTCCAGGGCTGACCGGACATGCGGATACTGTTGATCGGGGGCAACGGCCAGGTTGGCCACGAGCTGCGCCGCGCATTGGCACCGCTGGGCGAGGTGGTGGTCACCACGCGTGACGGCGTGCTGGCCGACGGCGGTTCTTGCGAGACATTGGACCTGGGCAGGCCGGAAACCGCGGCCGCCGCGATTGCACAGGTCGCGCCTACCATCGTCGTCAATGCCGCCGCCTACACGGCGGTGGATCGCGCCGAGGACGAGCCGGAGCTGGCGTATCGGGTCAATGCCGAGGCCCCGGGCCTTATTGCCGAGGCGTGTCGCAGCATCGGCGCGGCGCTGGTGCACTACTCGACCGATTACGTATTCAATGGTCAGTCACGCATTCCCTATCGCGAAGACGAGGCCACCTCGCCACTCGGCGTATACGGTGCCAGCAAGCTCGCCGGTGAGCAGGCGATCGCCGCCAGTGGGGTGCCGCATGTGACTTTGCGGACCGCGTGGGTCTACGGGCTGCACGGATCGAACTTCCTGCGCACCATGCTGCGCCTAGCGGCTGAGCGGGACGAGTTGCGCGTGGTCGCCGACCAGATCGGCTCGCCGACCCCCGCCTGGTTGATCGCCGACATCACGGCCGCGATCCTGCGGCACGGCATAACCGATCCTGGCATCCATCATCTGGTGACCGCAGGCGAAGTCAGTTGGCACGGGTTCGCCGAGGCGATCATGGCCGAGGCTGATCGCACCGGACGCATTGCGCGGATGCCGCGAGTGGTACCGATCACCACCGCCGAGTTTCCGACGCGGGCCAGCCGCCCTGCGTATTCCGTGTTGGACACCACCCGATTGGCGGAGCAATACGGGGTTGAAATCCCCGATTGGCGCAGGGCGCTTCGCACGACACTCGCGACTGCGGACTTTCCGGTCCGCTGAGTGACGCCCGCCGACGCGGGCGTCGGCAACCCACGCTGATTGCGCTACGATCCGTGTGGGGAAGCAACCGTCAGGGGACGGAAACTGGTTTCGGATGGCCACACGGCCGGCACTTTCCTTACGCCCTCGCGGCGTCTCGAAAGGGCCCATCGGTATGCATGCCCTTTATTTGCCAAGCAAATTCTCACTTCCCGACAGGAGTTGGACTTGAACCGCATTGCTATCGCCACACTTGCCAGCGCACTGGCCTCCGCCCTGGCGTTCTCGCCCGCCACCCTCTTCGCACAATCCGCCTCGTCGACCCCGGCAGTAGCCGGCGTCACTGCATCCGCGGTGGATGTTGGGCGCTACGTTCGCGCTGACGTCTTCGAGTCGATCAAGATCTCGCCCAACGGCGATTATCTTGCGGCGACTGTGCCGCTGGACAACGGCCAGCGCACCGGCCTGGTCATCATGAGGCGTGCCGACAAAAAGGTCTCCGGCACGTTTTCGCAGGGCAAGAACACCCATATCGCCGACTTCCACTGGGTCAACGATGAGCGCGTGATCATAGGCATCGCCGA
>JBDSPO010000144.1:0-4994 GCA_039930265.1 Lysobacter sp.
GAAAGGTTCATCGGGCGCCTGGGGCAGGTGGAACATGGGGCCGGTCGATCCCATGTCGGTACCAGTATGGGTGTGCGGGACCGGGGCACGCATGCGCGCCGGGAATCCATCCGCGGTCGCGTCTCGCGGGGCGCCGTCAGCGCTGGCGCCTGCTAGAATCAGGGGTCATCTTTTGCTACGAAATCACGGACATGATTGAACTGAATCCCGTCCATGAGCGCATCACCGATCTCAAGGATCGGCTGGATGCGCTCAGGGGGTATCTTTGACTTCGACGTCAAAGTAGAACGCCTGGAAGAAGTCACCCGCGAGCTGGAGAGCCCGGACGTCTGGAACGACGCCGAGCGGGCCCAGGCGCTGGGCCGCGAGCGTGCGTCGCTGGACAAGGTGGTCAATGGCATCCGCAGCCTCACCGAAAACGTGACCGGTGCCGAGGAACTGCTGGAACTGGCCGAGATGGAAGGCGACGACGAGACCGCGCAGGCGGTGATCGAGGATGTCGAGACCTGCGCAAAAGCGGTGGACGAGTTGGAGTTTCACCGCATGTTCTCCGGTCAGATGGACAACGCGGCCGCCTTCGTCGATATCCAGGCGGGCGCCGGCGGCACCGAGGCCCAGGATTGGGCCGAGATCCTGCTGCGCATGTACCTGCGCTGGGCCGAGTCGCGCGGCTGGAAGGCCGAGCTGATGGAAGTCAGTGGCGGGGACGTGGCGGGTGTGAAGTCGGCGACCTTCCGCGTGGAAGGGGATTTCGCCTACGGCTGGCTGAAGACCGAGACGGGCGTGCACCGTCTGGTACGCAAGTCGCCGTTCGATTCCGACAACCGCCGCCACACCAGCTTCACCTCGGTATTTGTGTCGCCCGAAGTGGACGACAACATCGAGGTCGACATCAATCCCGCCGACCTCCGAACCGATGTGTACCGCTCGTCCGGCGCCGGCGGCCAGCACGTCAACAAGACCGAGTCGGCGGTGCGTATCACCCACATCCCCACCAATACCGTGGTCGCCTGCCAGACCGGCCGCAGCCAGCACCAGAACCGCGATACCGCGATGAAGATGCTGGCCGCCAAGCTCTACGAACTGGAGCTCCAGAAGCGCAACTCCGAGCGTGACGCGGTCGAGGCGACCAAGTCCGACATCGGCTGGGGCAGCCAGATCCGCAACTACGTGCTGGACCAGAGCCGGATCAAGGACCTGCGCACCGGCGTGGAGCGCAGCGACACCCAGAACGTGCTGGACGGCGACCTGGACGGGTTCGTGTCCGCCAGTCTCAAGGCTGGCCTGTCGGTCGGTGCAAAGCGTTCCGACGCGACCTGAGTTCGACCTTCGCGACGGCTGTCGCTCCTGTGCACCACCCTCAAGACATGACCATGACCGATACCCCTGCCGCTGCCGACGCCCCCACCCTCGACCACCCGCAGGACGAGAACAGGCTGATTGCCGAGCGTCGCGCCAAACTGGACGCGATCCGCGAGCAGGGCATCGCCTTCCCGAACGATTTCCGGCGCGAAGATTACGCTGGCGACCTGCATGACGCTTACAGCGATGCCGGGCAGTGGGACGCGGAGGCGCTCGAGGGCAAGGGCCATCGTGTGGCAGTCGCAGGCCGGCTCCTGCTCAAGCGGGTGATGGGCAAGGCCAGCTTCGTGCAGATCCAGGACGAGTCCGGCCGCCTGCAGTTGTTCCTGCAGGCCAACACGCTCGGCGATGTCTACACCGCGTTCAAGGGCTGGGACGTGGGCGACATCATCGGTGCGCAGGGCGTGTTGACGCGCACCCGTACCGGGGAGCTGTCGGTCCGGGTCGACCAGCTGCGGTTGCTGACCAAATCGCTGCGTCCGCTTCCCGACAAGTTTCATGGCCTGTCCGACGTCGAGCAGCGCTACCGCCAGCGGTACGTCGACCTGATCGTCTCCCCCGAGGCGCGCGAGGTGTTCGTCAAGCGGTCACGGATCATCCGGGCGATGCGCGAGTGGCTCGACTCCCGACGCTTTCTGGAAGTGGAGACGCCGATGATGCATTACATCCCCGGCGGCGCCACGGCCAAGCCGTTCACCACCCATCACAACGCGCTGGACCTTGACCTGTACCTGCGTGTCGCGCCGGAGTTATACCTCAAGCGCCTGGTGGTCGGCGGCCTGGAGCGGGTCTACGAGATCAACCGCAACTTCCGCAACGAGGGCGTGTCGACCCGGCACAACCCCGAGTTCACCATGCTCGAGTTGTATGAGGCCTATACCACCTACAACGAGGTCATGGATCTCACCGAGGCGATGATCCGCGACATCGCCAGCTCGGTGCTGTCCACCACCCAGCTGGAGTGGGACGGGCAGTCGATCGATCTGGCCCCGGCCTTCCGGCGCTGGACCATGAGTGACGCCGTGCTGGAGCACAACCCCGAGATCAGCGCCGCGGACCTGCGCGATCTCGATGCGATGCGCGCGCACTGCGCGCGACTCAAGGTGCCGGTCAAGGCCGGTTACGGCTGGGGCAAGCTGCTGCTGGAAATCTTCGAGAAAACCGTCGAACACACCCTGATCCAGCCCACTTTCATCACCCGCCATCCGGTGGAGGTCAGCCCGCTGGCGCGGGCCAGCGACGACGACGCCGGCATGACCGACCGCTTCGAGCTGTTCGTTTGCGGCAAGGAACTGGCCAATGGTTTTTCCGAGCTCAACGACGCCGAGGACCAGATGGCCCGTTTCCAGGCGCAGGTCGAGGCCAAGGAGGACGGCGACGACGAGGCCATGCACTACGACGCGGACTACATTCGCGCGCTGGAGGTGGGCTTGCCGCCTACCGGCGGCTTGGGCATCGGCATCGACCGGCTGGTGATGCTGATGACAGGATCGTCATCGATCCGTGATGTGTTGCTGTTCCCGTATATGCGTCCGGAAACGGGCAACTAGGGTCTCGCTGGACTTCGGTCGTGGTCCGCCCCTCAAGGCGGATCTTGCAGGGCCGCGCGTTCCCCGGGCTCAGAAGCGCTCGCTGGCCGGCATGTAGCGCCACTGGCCCACCGGCATCTTGTTCAGGCCTATCCGGCCGATCCGCAGCCGCCGGATAGTGACCACCTGCAGGCCGACCTGGGCGCACATGTCGCGCAACTGGCCGGGCCGCACGTTCTTGATCGCGAAGCGCAGGCGTATCTCGTTCTGCCAACTGACCTTGCACGGCGCCAGCTCGCGCCCCTGGTAACTCAAGCCGCGTGCGAGCCGACTGAGCGCGTAGGGCCCGGCCTCGCCGCTGATCTCGACCAGGAACTCCTGCTCGAGTTTGGCGCCGTCGTCCTTGAGTCGCTTGGCGACGCGCCCGTCCTGGCTCACCACCACCAGTCCGCTGGCTTCATCGTCAAGCGGCATCAACGCTTGCAAGTGGGCAAAGTGACGTTGCAGCGTGCGGATGCCGCGACGCTCGTCGCCCTCCACCCGGGTGGCTTCGCTCACCAGCGCTGCGGCATCTCCTAACGCGAGCCCGGCCGGCTTGTGCAGCAGCATCGTCGCCGGTTCGGTGGCATCCAGGCGCGCTGCCGGGTCCAGCTCGACGCACTGGTCAGCGATCATGAACTGGGGCGATTCGACCACCTCGCCATCCACCCGGACCCAGCCGCCTTCGATGTACTGCTCGGCCTGCGCGCGCGAACACGCTGCCAGTTCCGAGACCTTGCGCGAAAGGCGTTCAGTTGCAGCGGGGGAGGGTTCGGACATGGGCAGCACCGGGGTCAGGGATGCCTAGTGTAGATCGACCCGGCATTTTCAGCCGGGTCTTGAGACGTGGAAGGCGCAAGCGCGAGGGTTGCGCGGCGACGATGCGTGCCTCAGGAAGCGTCGGTCAGATCCGCGTCAGCCAGATCCAGTTCCGCCAGATCCAGCTCCGCCAGATCAACATCCTCCAGATCGGCGTCATCGACACCCAGCGGCGCCACCGGCGTGACGGGCAGTCCCTTGCGATCAGTCGCAGACAACTTGCCCAGCGAACTTTCCAGCAGGCGCTGCAGCTTCTGCGCCGCGCCATTGATCGACTCGCGGACGGTGTCAGCCTCGTGAGTCACCGCCACCGGGTTGCGTGACTCCAGGCGCGCTTCCATCACGCAGCGCTTGTCGTGAGCACCCGACTTGTTGGCATTGAGGTCGCTCAAATGCACTTCGATCCGGGTGATCTGGCTACGAAAACGCCCCAGTGCATGCTCGACGGCGGTATCCACGTGGCCGGCGACAGACTCGTCGCCCTGGATGTTCTTGTCGGTGTTGAGCTGGATTTTCATTCAGACGTATCTCCGTCGGTGGGTGGAACAGGCGTTGTTGCACTTACGGGTAAACCATAGTCCATTGCATGTTCATCGCGCGAGAACACAGCCGTTGGACGCCAGCACCCGCGGAGAGTTCTGCGGCGCGACTCCACAGCAGGCTGGAGGAGGGTGCTGCAGGGGTAAAATGCGCGGATGGTCACCGTCAATATCGCCGCCTACCACTTCACCGCGATTGCCGATCCGGACGCCTTGGGTGAGGATCTGCGCGTGCGCGCCCACCAGGGTGAACTGCTCGGGAGCGTGCTGGTCGCGCCGGAAGGCCTGAACCTGTTCCTGGCCGGCCCGGAAGACGCCATTGACGCTTTCCTGTCCCCGTTGCGGGCCGACCCGCGTTTCTCCGGCATGCACGTCAAGACCAGTCGCAGCCACACCCGGCCATTTGCGCGGCTGAAGGTGAAGGTCAAGCCGGAGATCATCGCGTGGCGCCGATCAGACGGCGCGCCGCTGGCGCATCCGCGCGCGCCCACGGTGGCGCCGGCCGATCTGGCGCGGTGGATCGAGCGGGGCACCGACGACGCCGGTCGCCGGCTGGTGCTGCTGGACACCCGCAACCGGGAGGAAGTCGCGCACGGAACCTTCAGCGGTGCGCTGGCATTGCCCATCGACAATTTCACCGATCTGCCGCGGGCGTTGTTGCCTCACCGCGAATCGCTGGCCGATGCCACCGTGGTCAGCTTCTGCA
>JBDSPO010000145.1:0-6380 GCA_039930265.1 Lysobacter sp.
AGGGTGCGGAACACATCCTCGCCCCAGCCATCCAGCGTGATCTCCAGCCCGGCGTGCGAGCAGAACGCCATCTCGCATAGAGCGGCAAAGGCACCGCCGTCGGAACGGTCGTGGTACGCCTGCAGCACGCCGGCTTCACGCGCGTCGCGGATCAGTTCGAAGAACGCCCGCAAACGCGCGGGGTCGTCAAGATCCGGGACGCCTGCCGTCCGTCGACCATCCTCGGATGACTGACCGGCAAACGCCGGCAACCCGGCGCTGCCACCACGGGCCGCATCCGGATGGACCTGGGCCAGCACTGATCCGCCCATGCGCTGCTTGCCCGCACCCAGACCAATCAGCCACAGCTCCGAGTCGGTTCCCGTGGCAAGCAATGGCGTCAGGTGCGCCCGCACATCGAGGACCGGAGCGAAGGCCGTGACCACCAGCGACACCGGCGATACCGATTTGTGCTGCGCGCCCTCATGCTCCCACTGCGCCTGCATCGACAGCGAATCCTTGCCGACCGGAATGCTCAGCTCGATCTGTGGGCACAGCTCCATCCCGACCGCCTTGACGGCGTCAAACAGCAACGCGTCCTCGCCCTCGTGACCGGCCGCGGCCATCCAGTTTGCGGACAGCTTGATGCGGTCCAGCGCGGCAACCGGCGCGGCGCAAAGGTTGGTGATCGCCTCGCCGACGGCCATCCGCGCGGCGGCGGCGGCGTCCAGCAACGCCAGCGGCGTGCGTTCACCGATCGCCATCGCCTCGCCGGCCACGCCGCCGAATCCGGCGAACGTGATGGCGCAATCGGCGACCGGCACCTGCCACGGTCCGACCAGCTGATCGCGCACGGTCAGCCCGCCGACGCTGCGGTCACCGATGGTGATCAGGAACTGTTTGGCAGCGACCACCGGGTGGGCGAGCACGCGCAGTGCGGCGTCGTGCAGGTCCAACCCGCTCCAGGTCAGCGATGGCCACACCGGGGCCGCGGGGCGCCGGGTCTCGCGGTGCATCTTGGGGGCCTTGCCGAACAGCACATCCATCGGCAGATCGATCGGGTGCGGTGCCGCCGACGCAGCCATCGCTACCGGCGGGTCACCGGCGCTGGAGCCCGCGCCGTAGACGCTCTCGACGGTCGCTCCGTAACCGACCACCAACCGCTCGTTCGCCGTTGCGTAGCCGACCACGGCAAAGGGACAGCGTTCACGCTCGCAGATCGCGGCGAACTGCGCGACCCGGTTGGCTGGCAGTCCCAACACGTAGCGCTCTTGCGATTCATTGCACCACAGCTGCATGGGCGACAGTGACGGATCATCGTTTGGCACTCTGGTCAGGTCGATCACCCCGCCCAGGCGCGAATCGTGCAGCAGCTCCGGGATCGCGTTGGACAGGCCACCTGCGCCAACGTCGTGCGCACTGTCGATGGGGTTGTCCGCGCCGAGCGCCACGCAGGTGTCAATGACTTCCTGACAGCGCCGCTCCATCTCCGGGTTGTCGCGCTGGACGCTGGCAAAATCGAGTGCTTCGTCGCTGTCGCCGGCCGCCACCGAACTGGCGGCGCCGCCGCCCAGTCCGATCAGCATCGATGGCCCGCCGAGCACGATCACCGCGTGGCCGGGCTTGAGGCCGAGTTTCTCGACCTGGATGCGATCCATGGCGCCGAGACCACCGGCCAGCATGATCGGCTTGTCGTAGGCGCGCGTCAGCGTGGTTTCGCCCTGCGCCGGCGCGGCCAGCTCGAAACTGCGGAAGTAGCCGAGCAAATTGGGGCGGCCGAACTCGTTGTTGAACGCGGCAGCGCCCAACGGGCCATCCAGCATGATCTCCAGCGCACTGGCCATGCGCGGATTGAGCACGCGCTCGCCCTCCCACGGTTGCGGCAGGGTCGGGATGCGCAGGTGCGACACGCTGAATCCGCACAGGCCGGCCTTGGGCTTGCCGCCCCGGCCGGTGGCCCCTTCGTCGCGGATCTCGCCGCCGCTGCCGGTCGCGGCGCCGGCAAACGGTGAGATCGCGGTCGGATGATTGTGGGTCTCGACCTTGATGCAGAAGGCGGTCTCCACCGGCGCCTCGAGCCGGTAGCTGGCGGTGACCGGGTCGGGCCGGAAACGCTGGCTGCTGTAGCCCGACACCACCGCGGCATTGTCGCTGTAAGCCGACAGTGTGTGCTGCGGGGTGATCGCGTGGGTGTGCTTGATCATCTTGAACAACGACATCGGCTGGTCGATGCCGTCGATGGTCCAGCTGGCGTTGAAGATCTTGTGCCGGCAATGCTCGGAGTTCGCCTGGGCGAACATCATCAATTCGACATCCGACGGCGCGCGTTGCAGTTCCGCGTAACGCTCACGCAGGTAGACGATTTCGTCCTCGGCCAAGGCCAAGCCGAGACGCGCGTTGGCGGCCTCCAGCTGGTCCAGCGGGATGCGCTCCAGCGCCACCTGCGCGGGCAACTCGAACAGGGCCGCCGCCGCTTGGCTGGAGCCCAGCAGTGACTGCGTCATCGGGTCATGCAGTACCCCGGCCAGCAGGTCCCGGGTTGCTTGATCCTGCGGCCAGCCGGCGATGTCATAACGCGTGCCGTGCTCGACGCGGTGCACCGGCAGCCCGGCATCGCGGACCAGGTCGGTCGCCTTGCTCGCCCACGGCGAGAGCGTGCCCAGACGCGGCGTAACGAAGTGGGAAACCGCACCGGTTTCACTGGCGGCGAAGTGCGGTCCCGCCTGCAGGATCCGGCCGAGCGCCTCCACGTCGATCTCGGCCCCGGCATGTGGCTGCGCCCAGTAGACCGGCCAGGCGCCCAGCAGGCGCACCTCGCGATGATGGATCTGGAGACGGGCTTGCAGACGTTCGCGGCGGAACGCAGACAGGGCGGAAGCGCCCTCGAGGACGATCATGTCCGGTGAACCGTAGGTCGACGGGCCGGCTATTGTAGGTCAGCGCGGCCCGGCGCGTGCGCTCTGCCGATCCACCCGCCGCGCCTTGGCACCCACGCGGAGTGACCCACGCTCACTGCGCGGCCGGTGCCACGCAATAGGCCTTGATCGCGGCCTCGGACAGTCGCTTCTGCGCTTCACGCTGCTCGGGGCCCATCGCGCTGGGCTCGGCCCCCTCCGCGCCGCCCTTCATCGACACCGGGCCGGCCCCGTTCAACAGCGCGAGGTTGGCGCGCGCGGTGACACACTGGCTGTTCTCGATCGGCGCTTCGGTGCTGGCCGCATTGGCGGTGTTGGCAGTACCCGCGCCGGCATCGGTGATGCGGCGGTTCTGATAGCTGCCGCGCGAAGGCGGCGCATCGGCGTAGTGGGTGACGCCATTGGCATCCTTCCACTGGTACAGCTCGCCCGCCGACAGCGGCGCTGCGACCAGCAGCACAGCAGCGGTAACAACGGCTGCCAGACGGGGGGACACGAGGACTTGCAGACCGGTCATGGCAGCTTCCAATGCAGTGGGGAGGATGGGCAATACGCTGATTGCAGCATCCCGCCGCACCGCAAGCAAGCGCTAGACTGCTGAAATGGAACCCACGCAACCTCTCTCCGCCCCGCCGCGCCCCCGCCCGCGCGGTATTTATCTGCTCCCAAACCTGTTCACCACGGGGGGGCTGTTCGCGGGGTTCTACGCGATTATCTCCGCCACCCAGGGCCACTTCGACGTTGCCTGCATCGCCATTTTCGTCGCCGCGGTCCTGGACGGTCTCGACGGCCGCGTCGCGCGCCTGACCAATACCCAGACCGAGTTCGGTGTCCAGTACGACTCGCTGGCCGACCTGGTGAGCTTCGGTCTCGCCCCGGCGCTGGTCATGTACCACTGGTCGCTGGCGTCGATGGCGCTTGACGGTGTTACCGCGCGCAAGATCGGTTGGGTGGCGGCGTTTCTGTATGCCGCCTGCGCGGCGCTGCGGCTGGCCCGCTTCAACTCCCAGGTGGCCCAGGTCGACAAGCGCTGGTTCATCGGCCTGGCCAGTCCCGCCGCGGCAGGGCTGCTGGCCAGCCTGGTCTGGACCTGCTTTGTGATGGGCTATTCGGGCACGGAGCTGCGCCATCTGGCAGTGGGCGCGACGGTGGTGGCAGCGTTGCTTATGGTCAGTCCGATCCGCTATTTCAGCTTCAAGGGCGGCGGCCCGAAGCATGACCGCATGCCGTTTCTGGCGGTACTGGTGGTGATTGCGGTGGTCGCCGCCATCGCCATCGATCCGCCGCGGGTGCTGCTGGCGATCATCGGCCTGTACGCGCTGTCCGGGCCGCTGTACTGGGCGTATCGCCGGCTGCGCAAAACCCCCGCGGAGACGGCAAGCCGGTGAGTCTGTGGACCGTCCAGCAGCACGAGTGGCTGCGCGCCCTGGGGCATCCGGTCCTGCTGCTGGCGGGGGACCCGGCGCTGGCAGCCACGCCGCCGGTGGCAGTCGTGCAGGAACCACCGCGTCCGCAGCCCGCCGCCGCCGGCCCCGATGTTCGCGGCGGGCCGCTCGCGCCGCGACGCGGGCCGCTCGCGGCCAGCGCGCCGGCGATTCGGCCGGACGTGGTCGATACCGTCGCTGACCCGATCGCGTCCGAGCTTCCCAAGGCGGATGCGGCAGCGAAAAAGGCGGCGCTGGCCGCCGCGCGCGGTGCCCGGCGTGACCCCGTGCCGACACCATTGCCGCTCCCCGACGACGACCCCCTGGTGCAGGCCATCCTGCGTGCCAGCGGTCTGGACCCGGATGCGTTTGCCACAGCGGCCCGCCGCTGGCACGTGGATCTCGCGCGCCTGCGTGCGCAACCTCTGTCCAAGCGCACCCTCTGGCTGCAAATGCGCGACAAGGGCCGGAAACCCGCCCGGTGAGCAGCGCGATGGCCGACCTGCCCGATGCGCCGCTGAAGCATCGTCCGATGCGTGCGGACGACCTCCCCGCGGTGCACGCGCTCGAAATCCGCGCCTACGAATTCCCCTGGACCCAGGGCATATTTCGCGACTGCGTTGCCGCCGACTATCCGGCGCGGGTGCTGGAGGACGACGGCTGCATCGTGGGGTACTTCCTGCTCAGCCTTGCCGCCGGCGAGGCGCACATCCTCAACATCTGCATCGCGCCGGAATGGCAGGGGCGCGGGCATGGACGGGCGCTGCTGCACGTGCTGCTGCAGACCGCACGCGCGCGCCACGCGCAGCGGATCTTTCTTGAAGTGCGACCCAGCAACGTCGCGGCCATCGCGCTTTACCACGACGAGGGGTTCAACGAGATCGGGCGACGACCGCGCTACTACCCGGCCCGCAACGGCCGCGAAGACGCGCTGGTGATGGCCTTGGAGCTGCTCGACGAGGCGTGACGCCCCCTCGAGGCAATACGATCAGCCCAGCCGTGTGCGCTGGGCGGCCAACGCGCTGCGCTGCACATTCCAGTCGCCCAGACGCTTGCGCTCCTGTTCGACCACCGCTGCCGGCGCGTTGCTGACGAAGGTGTCACTGGCCAACTTGCCCTGGCACTTGGCGATCTCGACCTCGACTTTTTTCAGCTCCTTGTCCAGCCGCACGCGCTCGGCGTCCATGTCGACCAGCCCCTCCAGCGGCACCAGCAACTGCAGCTCGCCGACCACCGCGGTGGCGGACGCGGGCGCTGTGGCGACGTCGTCGATGAGCTCGATCCGCTCCAGCCGGTTCAGGAACGACAGCGAGCCGTGGAAACGGGTGCTGCGTTCGCGGTCCCGCGCATCGGCCCCTGCCAGCAGCAGGGTCACGTGTTTTGACGGCGGCACATTGAGCTCGCTGCGGACGCGGCGGACGGCCGAGACCATGGCCTTGAGCCACTCCACGTCGGCGCTCGCGCGGTCCGCATCGGCAACGGCGTGATCCGTCGCCTGCGGATACGGCTGCAACATGATCGTGGTGCCGGTGACGCCCAGGCGCGGGGCGACCTGTTGCCACAGCTCCTCGGTCACAAACGGGATCAGCGGGTGCAGCAGGCACAGCAGGCGCTCGAGCACGTGCAGCAGGGTGTGCCGGGTGCTGCGCGCGGCCTCGGCGTCCTCGCCGTGCAGGGCCGGCTTGGCCAACTCGACGAACCAGTCGCAGAAATCGTTCCAGGCAAATTCGTAAAGCGTCTGCGCGAGCAGATCGAAACGGTAGTCGGCAAAATGCCGCGCGGCCTGGCCGGCGGTTTCCGCCAGCCGCGACAGGATCCAGCGCTCGGCATCGGTGCGCGGTTGCGGCGTACCGCTGAAGCTCGCACCCTCGGTGTTCATCAGCACGAACCGGGTGGCATTCCACAGCTTGTTGCAGAAGTTCTTGTAGCCCTCGGCGCGGCCCATGTCGAAGCGGATGTCGCGGCCGTGGGTCGCCAGCGCGGCGATGGTGAAGCGCAGCGCGTCGGCGCCGAAGGCCGGAATGCCGTCGGGAAACTCGCGGCGGGTCGCCTTCTCGATCTT
>JBDSPO010000146.1:0-8397 GCA_039930265.1 Lysobacter sp.
ACTCGGAAGTGAAACGCACACGCGCCGATGGTAGTGTGGCTTAAGCCATGCAAGAGTAGGTCATCGCTGGGCATTTACACCGAAGGCCGGTCCCCACAAGGGACCGGCCTTCTTCTTGTGCGCGATTATCACGGCGCGGATAACGCGAGCCCCGGGCGCCGTTGGATCAAGCAGCGGCCATTGCCGCCTGCGCGAGCAACGTGATCACGCAGGCCAGACCGATGAACCAGGCCACGGTGCGCAATGGTGCAAGGTCGGCCAGATAGAAAGCCCCATGCAGAAAACGGGCAACAACGAATGCCACCGCCAGCACTGCGATCCTGCCGTGATCCACGCCGGCCAGTTGGGCCAGCAGGACCGCTGCGGCGAATGCTGGGAAGGCTTCGAACGCGTTCATCTGGGCCGCGTTGGCGCGGGTCACACGCGGATTTGTCTGCCGTGCCAACCAGGCTCGCGGATTGCGATTGTCGAAACGCTCATCGCCCGAGACCTTTGCGGTCACGGTCCACACATACGGCAGCAGAGCTGCAACGAGTACGCACCAGTAAGCGGTGGAAAGGGGCATCGGGCGGTTCCTCTGGGGGCGGGGTCATACCTCGCAGCCTAGCGGAAACTGCAATCCACAACCCGCAACCCGCAACTCGCGACTCGCGACTCGCAACCCATAAACTGCAAACTGCAAACTGCAAACTGCAACCCGGAGCGCGCGCCGTTGGCAGCGTCCCGCAAGCAGCGCGCAACGCGCACGGCGAAAACAACATCGGCACCCAAAGGTGCCGATGTTGGTTACAGCGTGGTGGCCGTGTCTGCTGCTGCTGTCAGCAGCGCATGCGCAAGGTGCTCATCGCTGCGCGTCTTCCATCATCGCCTCGCGTGCCGCTCGGAAGGCGTTGCCGGCATACCAGTTCGGCCATTGGTCGTTGCTTGCCAGGTCCCGACCAACGCCATAGAGCGCCTCGAGGTCTTGCACCACGCCGTCGAGGTTCCATGCGGCGTCAAACTCGTCGCCGGGCTGGTGGTAGCGGTGCTTGCCGTAGTCTTCGGCAGCGGCTTTGCCCGCGGTGATGCCGCCATTGACCAGATCGGGACCGCCTTTCGCGTACAGCGCAGGGACGCCGGCCTTGGCGAAGTTGAAGTGATCGGAGCGGAAGTAGAAGCCGCTCTCCGGCGTCGCCTCCGCGTTGAGCACGCGGCCCTGACCGTCGGTGTAGCGGGCGAGAATGTCCTCCAGTTCGGAACTGCCATGACCCACCACCGTCATGTCGCGCGAGGGGCCGGCGACGGACATGGCGTCGATGTTGATGACCGCGACGGTTTTCTGCAGCGGGATGGTCGGGTGTGCGACGTAGTACTTCGAGCCGAGCAGACCCGACTCCTCAAGAGTGACGGCCAGGAACAGCACGGAGCGATCCGGCGGGGTGGTTTGAGCAGCAAATGCCTGGGCAATGCCGAGAATCCCGGCCACGCCGGTGGCATTGTCTATCGCGCCGTTGTAGATCGTGTCGACGGCCGGGTCGCTTGTGGGCGCACCCTCCTCGGCGTGATCGCCCAGATGGTCCCAGTGGGCCATGTAGATGATCGCCTCGTCGGGCCGCGTCTTGCCAGGCAACAGGGCCATGACATTCTGCGAGGACTTGTTGTTGACCGTGCTCTTGAGGTCGACGGACATGGAGGCTTCCAGCGGAATTGCCTTGAAGCCGGTCTTGTTCGCCGCCGCGTACAGCGCATCCAGGTTCTGGCCCAGATCGGTCAGCACACTGCGTGCGACATCTGTGCTGATCCAGCCCTGCGCGGGCAGGCGGGGCTCGGGATCGTCCGCGGGCGCCAGGTCGAACTGCGGTCCCGACCAGGAGTTTTTCACCACGTCCCAGCCGTACGATGCGCCGTCGGTGTCATGGATGATCAGCGCGGCCGCGGCGCCCTGGCGTGCCGCCTCTTCGAACTTGTAGGTCCAGCGGCCGTAATAGGTCATCCGCTTGCCTTCGAACAGGTCGGCATCGTTGGTATGGAAGCCGGGGTCATTGATGAACATGACCACCGTCTTGCCCTTCACGTCTACGCCGGCGTAATCGTTCCAGCCCAGCTCGGGCGCGTTGACGCCGTAGCCGACAAATACCAGGTCGCTGTCATTGATCGCCACATCGGTCTTGCCGCTGCGGGTACCGATCACCATCTCGCTGCCGAACGCCAGCTGCCGCGGCTTGCCGGCCACCTGCAGCTGCATAGTGGTCGACTCGTCCGCGGTGGTTTCCACCATCGGTACGGTCTGGAAGTAGCTGTCACCGTTGCCGGGTTTCAGCCCGATCCGGCGGAACTCGCTTTCCAGCCAGGCGACGGTTTTCTCTTCGCCGATACTTCCCGGCGCACGTCCGGCGAACTCATCCGAAGCGAGGGTTTTCACCCTGGCGGCAAAGTCGGCGGCGGTGATCCCGCCGGTCGCCGCTGGCGCCGGGATGTTGCCGGCTGCGGGCGCCGGCACATCGACCGGCTTGTTGCACGCCACCAGCACGAGCGAGGCAGCCACCAGCGAGGTGGCTGATAGAAGTGGGATACGGGACATGCGTGCTCCGGTGGATTGGTGACCCCTGATACTAGCAGTCGCCCTCCGGGGCGCTTGCTCAGTCGGCTTGTGGTGGACGGGCGCCGGAATAGGTCGCCGCGGTGGCACCGCGCACTTCACCGATGCGGGCGGTCTCATGCACCAGCAGGTTCACGTCGCGCTCGAACACCAGCGCGCCATCCACCGTCGCGCCCGGGCCGATGACGACGCGCGGCGAGCGGGAGCTGAAGCTGAACCACTGGCGGCCGGGCTTGTTGTAGTGGATGCCTCCGCGCACGTGCGAGTTGGCGCCCACGGTCAGGTCACCGTTGGTGATCTCGATGCCACCATCGACCCGGGTGCCGACCACGCCGATCGCGCCGTTGACCGTGCCGATGTCCCCGCGGATAGCACTGCCGCGATCGAAGAAGATCTGGCCATTGACCGTGGAGGCATTTCCCGCGTGGACGTCGCGGCCGCCGCGGATGGAGCCATTCACCGTGGACAGTTGCCCGGCCTTGGTTCCGTCGGCAACCTCGATGCTGCCGTTGACCGTGGATATGTTGCCGCTGCGGGCATTGGCGCCGGCCTTGATACTGCCGTTGACCGTATTGAGGTTGCCGACCGTGGCGCCCGCATCCACCCGGATGCTGCCGGAAACCTTGCTGATGTTCTCCTCGGCGGCCGCGGCGGGGCTGGTCAAGCTCGCGCCCATCGCGATGGTCAGGCCGATCGCGGCGGCGAGTAATCCGGTGTGGCGTGTCATGGCATGTCCCATCAGTTGGTGGAGTGGCGTGGTGCCGGAAGGTAGAGCGACTCGGGCAGGCGACGCGGCATCTGGTTCGAACCGGTCAGGCGCAGGCGCCCCCCTTCGCTACAATCGTGCTCTGACCATCGTAACCGGATCCCCACCGTGCCCGTATCCGCCCTGTCCGCGCTCCGCCCCGTCGTACTGCTGATCCTGGATGGCTGGGGTCATCGCGAGGAACGCGAAGACAACGCACTGGCGCAGGCCCGTCTGCCCAATTGGCACGCATTGGTGGCGGGCTCGCCGCACACGCTGATCCATACCGAAGGGCGCCACGTGGGATTGCCCGACGGACAGATGGGCAACTCGGAGGTGGGGCACATGAATCTCGGTGCGGGGCGGATGGTCTATCAGGACCTGACCCGGATTGGTGCCGCCATCGAGGACGGCAGCTTCTTCGACACCGCCGAACTGCTGGCCGCCTGCGCGGCGGCCCGGGACAACGAAGCGACGTTGCACCTGCTTTGCCTGCTCTCGCCCGGGGGCGTGCACAGTCACGAAGACCATCTGTTCGCGATGATCGAATTGGCCCGCCGGCAGGGCGTGGCCAGGGTGGCCGTGCATGCATTTCTGGATGGTCGCGACACCCCGCCGCGTTCCGCTGGACCCAGTATCGCGCGGCTGCAGCAGGTCTGTGACGCTGCGGGAAATGCGCGGATCGCCACCGTGGGAGGGCGCTATTACGCGATGGACCGTGACCGCCGCTGGGATCGCTTGCGCAAGGCCTGGGATGCCATCGTGGAAGCCCGTGGCGTTCACCATGCCGACGATGCGGCGACGGCCTTGGCCCAGGCCTACAGCCGCGGAGAAAACGACGAATTCGTCGACCCCACGGCGATTGGCGAAGCGTCGCCGATGGTGGACGGCGATGCGGTGGTGTTCATGAATTTCCGCGCCGACCGCGCCCGCCAGTTGGCCGATGCCTTTGTCGCCCCTGACTTCGATGGCTTCCCGGCGCGGCGGCCATCGCTGTCGCGCTTCGTGTGCCTGACCGAATACGACGCCACGCTGCCGGCGCCGGTGGCGTTCGCCCCGGAAGATCTGAGCAACACTTTGGGCCAGGTGCTCGCCGACCATGGTTTGCGTCAGTTGCGCATCGCGGAAACGGAAAAATACGCCCACGTCACCTTCTTCTTCAGCGGCGGGCGCGAGGACTGCTATCCCGGAGAGAGCCGCATCCTGGTCCCCAGCCCGGACGTCGCCACCTACGATCTGCAACCGGAGATGAGCTGCCCGGAAGTGACCCGGGAGCTGGTGGCGGCGATCCGTTCCGGCGACTTCGACGTGGCGATCTGCAATATCGCCAATCCCGACATGGTGGGCCACAGCGGCAATCTGCAGGCGGCGATCCAGGCGGTGGAAGCGGTGGACGTGGCGATCGGTGAGGTCGTCGCGGCCGTGCGCGAGGTCGGGGGTGCGCTGTTGGTGACCGCGGATCACGGCAACGTGGAGATGATGCGCGATGCGCTCACCGGGCAGCCGCACACCTCCCACACGGTCGGTCCGGTGCCCCTGGTGTATCTCGGCCCCCGGCCGGCGTCGTTGCGTGGCGGCGGTGCCCTGCGCGATATCGCACCGACCATGCTGGATCTGCTGGGAGTCGCGAAACCCGTCGAGATGACGGGCCGCAGCCTGCTGCTGGACGGGCGCGCCGACTGATGCGGACCGTGCGTGGGTGTGCCTGGATGGTCTTGACGTGCAGTCTGCTGTGGCTGTCGCCCGGGCACGCCCAGGACGGCCGCGACGCGGAGCGCAGGCTGCAGAGCGCGAAGAAAGAACTGAAGGCCGTGGCAAGCGAGCGTCGCGCGGTGGAAGCCAAGCGCGGTGCCGCCACCCGGGACCTGCGCCAGGCTGACGAACAGGTGTCCGCGACCAGCCGAAATCTGGCCGACACCCGGCGGGCGCTGGACGCCAGCAATGGGCGGCTGCAGCAACTGCAAGCGCAGCGTGCGGGCATGCAGCACACGCTGGCAGGCGGTCGGGAAGAGCTCGCGCGGCTGCTGCGTGCATCCTATGCCCAAGGCGACGCGGCACCACTGAAGGTGCTGCTTGCCCAGGACCGGGTCGCTGACGCCAATCGCCTGCTGGCTTATCACCGCTACCTGCAGGCTGACCGTGCCCGTCGGATCAAGGCGTTGGGCGATGAGCTGGCGAGCCTGGACCTGGTGGAGCAGGAGATCAAAGACCAGCGCGCGGCGTTGGCGACGGCCCGGGAAACCCAGGCGCAGCAGGTGGCCGCACTGGAAAAGGAGCGCGCGGCGCGGACGGTGCTGGTCGCCCAGCTGGACCAGACCTACAAGGATCGCCAAAGCCGTGAACAGGCGTTGGGAAAGGACGTGCAAGGTCTGGAGCAGGTGCTGAAAAAACTCCGGGCGGCCGCCGCGCGCGCGGAGACGCAACGTCGCGCTGCTGCAGCCAAGGCCGCACGCGAGGCGCGCCAGACACGCGAGCTGGCCAAACGCAGCGGGAAGCCTGCGCCCGCGGCCGCGCCCACCCGTTCCGCCGTTGCCGCCGCCAGCCCGAGCGTGGGCGGTGCCGGGTGGCCTTTGAGCGGCAGCCTGCTTGCCGGTTACGGCGCCAAGCTTCCCGACGGACGACCCAGCCAAGGTCTGCTGATCGGGGCGAGCGCGGGCACCCCGGTGCGGGCGGTCGCCGACGGCAGCGTGGTCTACGCCGAATGGATGAGCGGTTTCGGATTGATCCTCATCGTCGATCACGGCAACGGCTACCTGAGCCTGTATGCCCATAACGACTCGGTACTGCGCGATGCCGGCGACACCGTCCGGCGTGGCGATCCGGTGGCGACCGTGGGGACCTCCGGAGGTCACGGCCGGCCGGCGCTCTATTTCGAACTGCGTCGCAATGGCGACCCGGTCAATCCGGACGTCTGGCTGCGACGCTGAACGCTGGTCGCGAACGTTTTACGCAATATTGCGGAAGCCGGGACTACCGTGAGTGCACGCATCCTTCCCCGCTCCGCCGCCACCGCACCGCCCAGTGATTGGCGGTGACCGCCCCCTTGCCAGATCCCGGAGTTCGTCCATGCCCAAGCGCCCCCTGAGTCCGATCGTTCTCGCCATCACGCTGGCGCTGTGCGTTCCCGCGTATGCCCAGTCAGTGGATGCGCCGGCGGCGGCGCAGGACCCGGTCGTCGACAAGGCGCAACCGCAGATCCCCGAACCGTTGGACACGCCCCCGCCGACCGTCGGCAAGCCGCAGGCGGCAGACGCGCGCAAGCCCGAGACCACGGAATCGAAGGTGCCGCTGGATGAAATCCGACGCTATGTGGCGGTGTACAACGCGATCAAGGCCGCGTACGTGGAGCCGGTGGACGACCACGAGCTGATGCAGTCGGCAATCCGCGGACTATTGCTGGACCTGGATCCGCACAGTGCCTATCTCGAAGGCGATGCGGCCGACAACTTCGACGAGCAGTCCCGCGGCAACTACGAGGGCATCGGGGTGGAGATCCAGCGGGTGCCCGATGGCAGTTTGCGGGTGATCGCCCCGATCGATGACACCCCGGCGGCCCGCGCCGGCATCAAATCCGGCGACCTGATCGTGGCGGTGGATGGTGTGCCGCTGACACCGGCGGACGAGGATGCCACGTCCCTGCGCGGCAAAGCCGGCACGACCCTGGAGCTGACGGTGCTGCGCGAAGGCGCCAACGAGCCGCTGACGATCAAGGTCGAGCGACAGACAATCAAGATTGCGAGTGTGCGCACCCGGATGCTGGAGCCAGGCTACGGCTACGTGCGGGTCAGTGCGTTCCAGGCCGACACCGCTGCGGAGTTCGAACGCCAGTTGGAGAGCCTGAACCAACAGAGTGGCGGCAAGCTCAAAGGCCTGGTGCTGGATCTGCGCAGCAATCCCGGCGGCCTGCTGACCGCGGCGGTGCAGATCGCGGACGCCCTGCTGGAGGAAGGCACCATTGTGAGCACCCGCGGGCGGATCGCGATCAGCGATGCGGTCTTCGGCGCTACCCCGGGCGACCGCCTGGGGGGCGCGCCCATCGTGGTCCTGGTGGATAGCGGTTCGGCGAGTGCCTCCGAAGTGCTGGCCGGGGCGCTGGCGGACAATCGCCGCGCGCTGGTGATGGGCAGCCGCACCTTCGGCAAGGGCTCGGTGCAGACCCTGTTGCCGCTGGACAATGGCGACTCGGTCAAGCTCACCACCGCGCGCTATTACACCCCCAGCGGCAAGTCGATCCAGGCGCTGGGCATCGTCCCGGACGTGCTGTTGCATGCCGAAAACGACGACGGCAAGAGCGCCAGCAAGCGCTACACCGAAGCCAGTCTGCCCGGCCATCTGGGCGGCGATGGCGAGGGCGCCGCGGGCGCACGCGAAGGTGAAGTGCTGGAAGGAGACCGCTACATCGATCTGGCGCTGGCAAAGTTGAAGACGATTGCCAGGCAACCGCGGCAGTCAACCGCGGGCGCTCCTGCCGGCCGACGAGTTCAGTAGCCCCGGCGGTGCCGCAGGCGCCGGGCGATACCGGCTTTGGCAACCAGCGCGAAGACGCCGCCGAACGCGAAACCGGCCAGATGCGCGGACCACGCCACGGCGCCAAAGGCCGGCCCGATGTAGGTGAACACGATCTGCAACAGGGCCCACACGCCGATCAGCAACGGCGCCGGCATCTTGACGAACTGCAGGAACAGCCCCAGCGGCACCACCAGCCCCAGGCGCGCTCCGGGAAACAGGGCCAGGTAGGCCCCGATCAGCGCCGACACGGCGCCGCTGGCGCCGATGATCAACCGGTCCGGGGTTGCAATGGACAGTACTGCCGCCAGATTCGCCAGCGCGCCGCCGAGCAGGAACAGCAGCATGAACCGCCAGGGGCCCATCGCGCGCTCCGCCGGTAGCCCGAAGATCAGCAGAAAGACCAGATTCCCCAGCAGGTGCGTCCAGTCGGCGTGCAGAAACAACGCGCTGACCAGGCGCACGAGGTTGCCGTCGGCGATCGATTCGCGCCATGCCAGCGGCGTGGTCAATCCGCCCGACAGCGCCCCCCACTCCAGCAGCAGCGACTGTTGCTCGCTGGCCGGCA
>JBDSPO010000147.1:0-3635 GCA_039930265.1 Lysobacter sp.
ACCTGCGCAAACGCATGAAAGCGCGCGAGTTTGCTGATGCGAACGCGTTGCTGCAGGCGCTGCGCAAGGACCTGATCGACCTCTTGGCACCCGTGGCGATACCGCTGCGGATTGATTCCGCCGCCAAGCCCTTCGTGATCCTCACGGTGGGCGTCAATGGTGTCGGCAAGACCACGACCATCGGCAAACTGACCCGTCGCTTCAAGGACGAGGGGCATTCGATGATGCTTGCGGCCGGCGATACTTTCCGCGCGGCAGCCGTCGCCCAACTCCAGACCTGGGGCGAGCGCAACGGGGTGACGGTGATTTCGCAGGGACAGAACGCCGACGCCGCTTCGGTCGCGTTCGACGCCCTGCAAGCCGCCAAGGCCCGTGGGGTGCAGGTGCTGATCGCCGACACCGCCGGTCGCCTGCACACCCAGCAGGGCCTGATGGGCGAGCTGGGAAAGATCAAGCGAGTCCTGCAGAAACTGGACCCTGCCGCGCCGCACGAGGTGCTGATGGTGATCGACGGCACCACCGGCCAGAACGCCCTCTCGCAGCTGCGCCAATTCCATGCCGCCGTCCAGGTCACCGGCCTGGTGGTCACCAAGCTGGACGGTACCGCCAAGGGCGGCGTCGTGTTCGCGCTGGCACGCGAGTTCGGTATTCCGATCCGCTTCGCCGGTATCGGCGAGAAGCTGGAGGACCTGCGCGTGTTCGATGCCGAAGCGTTTGTCGACGCCCTGCTGCCGGGCACGCTGGGCGGCTGACGCGGCCGCGATGCCTGATAACGACACGTCCGCGCCGGCTCCACGCCGGCGTCGCTGGGCGCGGATCGTCGTCGTCGCCGTGATCGGCGTGCTGCTGACGCTGATCGCCGCCACCGCCTGGATGGCGCGCCCGGAGCATCTGTCCGCGCTCGTGCTCGAGAGGGTCGGGGCCGCACTGGATCTGGAAATCACCGCCAGCGGCACTGGCGAGTACCGTCTGCGCGGCACCCCGATGCTCGCTGTGCGCGGCTTGGTGGTGCGCCAGCCGGGCGCTCGCGCCCCGCTGCTCACCGCCGACCGCGCCTACCTGGCGTTGCCATGGGCGACGCTGTGGTCGGGGGGGGATGACCTGACCGTTCGCCGGGTGGAACTGGACAGCCCGCAGATCAACCTGCCGGCGCTGCTGGACTGGCTGGCGACCCGGCCCAAGGGTGGCCCACTGCGCATCCCCACTCTGACCTCCGGCATGCGGATCGTGGAGGGCGAGCTGGTTGCGGACGGCTGGTTGATCGACCGGCTGAATGTTTCCACCGAGCGTCTGCAGCCCGGCAAACCGCTTGCGGCGCGCGTGCGCGGTCGCATCCGCAGCGCCGCCGCCACGGTCCCGTTTGACCTCCAACTCGCGCTCACCCAACCCGCGCAGGGAGCCGGCGTAGGCGTTGCCGGAATCGCTACGGTCATCAGCGACCCTTGGCGGATGCCGCTGCGCTTGCAGGTGTCCGGCGTACTGCGCGACGACGACGACGGCATAGGTCTGGACGTGGCCCGTCTGGGAGCACACGTGCGGTGGTTCAGCGACTCGTCCGTCGACAAGCCGACACTCGACTTTGCGATCGGATTGGCAGGACGCCTGCGCCATCGCGACGGCACGCTGCGGATCGCGCCAGTGGCCTTGGCACTGCGCGGACGGGACGCCCTGCCGGAAAAAATGGACGCTACCGGCACAGTCTTCCTCGACGAAGCACTTGCACTGCACCTGGACGGTGAACTGGCCGAGTGGCCAGCCACCTGGCCCGCACTCCCGGTACCGCTCGGCGACTCGGACGCGCCTCTCCCCTTCGCTCTGGACTATGCCGGCGCAGCGGATCTTTCCGGCCAGACCCGCTTGCATTTGCAGCGGGATGACGTCCGCTTCGACGGCCGCTTCCGGATACCGGATATCGCGCCGTGGCTGGCACAGCTCGCCACCGGCACGCCCTTGCCGCCCCTGCAGGGAACACTGGAGGTGCCCCGGATCGAACTGGGAGGTGCCACGCTTACCGGGGTGCGAGTGGAATTGGATGACGCCGGCGCGCACGGCATGCCGGGGGCCCACGCCCCCGCGCCGGACCAATGACTGCCGCCGCCGACAGCTTCGCTGCACGCCTGCTGGACTGGTTCGATGTCAACGGCCGCCACAACCTGCCGTGGCAGCATCCGCGCACGCCCTACCGGGTATGGCTGTCGGAGATCATGCTGCAACAGACACAGGTCAAGACGGCTGCGCCCTATTTCGATCGCTTCATCGCCGCCCTGCCCACCCTGCCGGTCCTCGCCGCCGCCCCGCTGGATGACGTCCTCGCCCTGTGGTCCGGGCTGGGCTACTACAGCCGTGCTCGGAACCTGCACCGGACCGCGCAGCTCTGCATGAGCACACATGGCGGTGAACTGCCCCGCGATCCCGCCGCACTGATGGCCTTGCCGGGTATCGGTCGCAGCACCGCTGCAGCAATCCTCGCCCAAGTCTGGGGCGACCGCCACGAGATACTCGACGGCAATGTGAAGCGGGTATTGGCCCGCTATCACGGGGTGGAGGGGTGGCCGGGAACTCCGGCGGTGGAGAAGCAGTTGTGGGGACACGCCCTGCAGCACCTGCCGTACGCGCGCCTGCCCGACTACACCCAGGCGCAAATGGATCTGGGCGCGACCGTGTGCACCCGCGCCCGCCCCGCCTGTGGATCGTGTCCGTTGCAGACGGCATGCGTGGCCTGCAACCACTCACGTACCGATGAGCTGCCGACCCGCAAGCCCTCCCGGACGATTCCGCAACGGCAGGCCGAGGTGCTTTGGCTGGAGGACAGCCGCGGCAGGATCTTGCTGCAGCGACGTCCGCCGGCGGGCATCTGGGCATCACTGTGGACGCTGCCCCAGGCCGATGACGCGGCGGGAACCGATGACTTCATCCGCCGGCACATCCACGGTGACCCCGGTCCCGGCGAGTCATTGCCCCCGATCGCCCATGCGTTCAGCCACTACAAGCTGCGACTGCTTCCGCGGCAGTGGCGCGATGTCACCCTGCGCGCATCCGTGCAGGACAATGACGGCCTGCGCTGGGTTGAACCCGGCCAACTGGCCACCCTGGGAATCCCCGCCCCGATCCGCCGCCTGCTGGAAAGCGGCTGATCCTGAGACCTCTGAGGCATTCAATGACCCGCACGATCTACTGTGAGTACGAAAAAAAGGACGCCGAAGGACTCGACTTCGCGCCATGGCCGGGCGAAGCCGGCCAGCGGGTCTACGCCCATATCGGCCAGCCCGCATGGGCAAAATGGCTGGCCCATCAGACCATGCTGATCAACGAGAACCGCCTATCCCCGATGAATCCGGCGCACCGCAAGTTCCTGCAGGAGCAGATGATCGCGTTCCTGTTTGGAGGCGAGGTAGCCGGTGTGGCCGGTTACGTGCCGCCCGACGAGGACTGACCCGGGATCATCACCCCGCCCTCCACTCGGGGCGAATCGCAACGGGTGACGAGGACACTTGCAGCTTGCAGGTATCTGCTCGCCCGGCTATGATTCCGCTCCTTCACGGCATGCTCGTGAATTGGCCGGGTAGCTCAGTTGGTAGAGCAGGGGATTGAAAATCCCCGTGTCGGGGGTTCGATTCCCTCCCCGGCCACCATTT
>JBDSPO010000148.1:0-51467 GCA_039930265.1 Lysobacter sp.
CCACCTCCAATCAGGAAGACTCCATGCGCATCCTCGTCATAGAAGACAACCAGGACATTGCCGCCAACCTTGGCGACTTCCTCGAAGACCGTGGCCATACGGTGGACTTCGCCGCGGATGGCATCACCGGGCTACACCTGGCGGTGGTGCACGATTTCGATGCCATCGTGCTCGATCTCAACTTGCCGGGGATCGACGGTCTGGAAGTCTGCCGCAAGCTGCGCAACGAGGCGCGCAAGCAGACGCCGGTGCTGATGCTTACGGCGCGCGACTCGCTGGACAACAAACTGGCCGGGTTCGACTCCGGGGCCGACGATTACCTGATCAAGCCCTTCGCGCTGCAGGAGGTCGAGGTCCGGCTGAACGCCCTTGCGCGGCGCGGACGCGGGGTCAAGACGCGGGTGCTGAACGCCGCCGACCTGGAGTACAACCTGGATACGCTGGAGGTGCGGCGTCAGGGCAAGTTGTTGCAGCTCAACCCGACCGGTTTGAAGATCCTGCAGTCGCTGATGGAGTCCTCACCGGCCGTGGTCACCCGGCAGGAGCTGGAGACCCGCGTGTGGGGCGAGGAGTTGCCCGACTCGGACAGCCTGCGCGTGCACATCCACGGCCTGCGTGCGGTGGTCGACAAGCCGTTCCCCACCTCGCTGATCCACACCCGCCACGGTATCGGTTACCGGATTGCCGAGCTTGATCCGGAAACCTGAGGTTTCCAGCGCGGCGGGCGGCAACGGCCTAGCGCCCAATCGGCGGATGCGCTACCGGCGGCGGCTGCGCAGCCGCATCATCCTGTCCTTCGTGCTGCTGGGTTTCAGCCTGACCCTGCTGTTCGCGTGGGCGACCAACTGGACCCGTGCGCGGGTGGAGAACCAGTTGATCGAAGACGTCATGAACCGCAATATCGCCAACGCGGCGCATCAGTTTGAAGTGGATCCGGGCAACCGCGAGTTCCCGTTCGACCAGGTAAAAGCGTACGTCTATCCCGCCGACAAGTTCGAGTCCGTGCGCAACAGCCGGCCGGAGTGGTACGCGCTGTCGGACGGCATCACCAGCATGACCGGGACCGGTCCGGACGGCGACGAGTTCGCCTACAAGCTGGCCGTGCGCAAGACGCCGCAGGCGTGGTTCTTCCTCGCCTACGACATGACCCCGTCCAAACGCAGCGAGGAGCGGTTCAACCACGCGCTGTACGCGTCGGTGCTGTTGTTCACCTTGCTGTCGCTGGGGCTGGGCTGGTGGTCCGCGTCGCGGGTGATGAGCCCGGTGTCGGAGCTCGCCAAGCGCCTGAAGGAGTCCGGACGCAGTGCCGCTTCGGAGTCACTGGCGGACCATTTCCCGGACGACGAGGTGGGCCAGTTGGCCGAGGCGCTGGACGATTACGCTGGCCGGCTGACCGAGGTGGTCCAGCGCGATCGCGAGTTCAATGCCGATGTCAGCCACGAGTTGCGCACGCCGCTGGCGGTGATCCGCGGCGCGGTTGAGCTGCTGCTCTCACACCCCGAGCTGGACGACAAGACCCGCTCGCGCCTGATGCGCATTCAACGCGCCGAGCAGCAGTGCACCGACCTGATCAGCGCGCTGCTGCTGCTGTCGCGAAACGAGCGCGGGCACGGTGCCACCGACGTGGCCAAATTGGCCGAACAGTCGCTGGGTGTGCACCGCACCCAGCTGGCCGGCAAGCCGCTGGTGCTGCGTCTGGAAGATGACACCCTGCCGTTGGTGGTGGATGCACCGGAGGCCGCGGTCGCCGTGGCACTGGGCAACCTGATCGGCAATGCGGTGAAGTACACCGCCAAGGGCGAAGTGATCGTGCGCATGCTGCAGGGGGCGGTGCAGGTGATCGACTCGGGCCCCGGACTGAGTGCAGAGGACGCCGCGGGTGTGTTCCAGCGCGGTTACCGGGGCACCCATGCCGGCCATACCCAGGGCGGGGGCATCGGTCTATCGATCGTGCGTCGGCTGTGCGCGCTGTACGGCTGGCACGTGACCGTCCAGCCGGGGCCGGAATTCGGGGTGGTGGCGACGCTGTCCTTCAATGCCGAAAGCGCGGGTTCCAGCGAGGCAGCGCCGGCGTTGGTCGACGCCTGACGGTCATCGCGCAGGCCCTGCGGTGGCCGGCGCGGTAACATCAACGGTCTACCCCGCACCGAGCCCGACCGTATGTCCTGCCGCACCCGTTTCGCTCCCAGTCCCACCGGCTACCTGCACATCGGCGGCGCGCGCACCGCCCTGTACTGCTGGCTGGAGGCGCGTCATCGCGGCGGCGAGTTCGCCTTGCGCATCGAGGACACCGACCGCGAGCGCAGCACCCAGGCGGCGATCGACGCCATCCTGGAAGCGATGGACTGGCTGGGTCTGGACTACGACGAAGGCCCGGTGTACCAGACCCACCGCCTGGACCGCTACCGTGAAGTGGCCGAGCAACTGGTCGCCGCCGGTCACGCGTACTACGCTTACGAGAGCCGCGCAGAACTCGATGCCATGCGCGAAGCGGCGATGCAGGCCGGGACCAAACCGCGCTACAACGGGGCCTACCGCGACCAGGCCGCGGGCTGGCGCGAGGATCCCAATCGCGTGATCCGTTTCCGCAACCCGGTGGATGGCGTGGTCGCGTGGGACGACAAGGTCAAGGGCCGGATCGAAATCGCCAACAGCGAGCTGGATGACCTGGTGATCTTTCGCCCGGACGGGTATGCGACCTACAACTTCGCGGTGGTGGTGGACGACATGGACATGCGCATCAGCGATGTCGTGCGCGGCGACGACCACGTCAACAACACCCCGCGGCAGATCAACATCTACCGCGCGCTGGGTGTGCCGGTACCGCACTTCGCCCACCTGCCGATGATCCTCGATCCGGAAGGCGCCAAGCTGTCCAAGCGCACCGGCGCGGCTGATGTCATGGAATACCGGGACGCCGGCTATCTTCCGCATGCGCTGTTGAACTATCTGGTGCGACTGGGCTGGTCCCACGGCGATCAGGAGATCTTCTCGATCGAGGAGATGAAGTCGCTGTTCGACCTCAAGAATGTCCACGCCAGTGCGTCGCGGCTGGACATGGCCAAGCTTGGCTGGCTCAACCAGCAGTACCTCAAGAACGACGATCCGGCGGCGGTCGCGGTGCACCTGCAATGGCACCTGCAGCAGGCCGGGTACGACCTGGCCAACGGCCCGGCCGCGGTCGACCTCGTCATCGCCCTGCGCGACCGGGTGCAGACACTGAAGGAAATGGCCGAGCGCGCCGCGGTCTGGTTCGGCCCGCTGACGGCATACGACGAGGCCGCGGTGGCCAAGCACCTCAGGCCGGCCGCGCGGGAGCCACTGGCGGTGGCCCGAGCGCGCCTGGCGTCGCTGGACACCTGGAGTGCCGAGACGATCAACGCCGCGCTGCACGAAACGGCTGAGGCGCTGGAGCTGGGCATGGGCAAGGTGGCCCAGCCGATGCGGGTAGCGCTGACCGGCACCCAGGTCAGCCCCGACATCTCGCACACCGTCTACCTCGCCGGCCAGAATGAAGCGCTGCGCCGCATCGACGCCGCCCTTGCAAAGATCCCCACGGAGGACTAGATCGGACCCTGGGCGCAGTCCGTTCGCGCCACTCCCGGATCCGACCGCTGACATGAGCCCGCTACACGACTGCACCGACCCCAGACACCACGTCCACGACGGCGACGCGTTTGTGAGCGAGGTCGAGCGGCTGTGTGCGCAACGGGGGTTGCGCCTGACCCCGATCCGGGCCAACGCGCTGCGCCTGATCGCCGATGCGGAGCGACCGTTGAAGGCCTACGAGTTGCTCGACCGGATGAAGGCGACCCACGATGCGGCCGCGCCGCCGACGGTCTACCGTGCGTTGGACTTCCTGCTCGAGCACGGCTTCATCCACAAGCTCGCGTCGGTCAACGCCTTTGTCGGTTGCCACCATCCGGGCGGCGAACAGCACGCGGTCCCGTTCCTGATCTGCGACCGCTGCCAGTCGGCGACTGAACTGGAGGACGACACCATCGTGGAGGCGCTGGAGTCACGCGCGCGCGGTCTGGGATTCATCCCGCGTGCGCAGATCCTGGAGGTACACGGCCTGTGCGCCGCGTGTGCCGTCGCGGCCCGGTAGCGCCGTGGTGATGCACGCCACCCTGCGACCCCTGCGCGGTGA
The DNA here is from genome assembly GCA_039930265.1 of Lysobacter sp. GTDB lineage: Bacteria > Pseudomonadota > Gammaproteobacteria > Xanthomonadales > Xanthomonadaceae > Novilysobacter. The sequence continues at coordinate 4,151 of JBDSPO010000148.1, forward strand.
CGATCTGGCCGACGTCTTCGCGCTGCAGGCCGACAGTTACCCGCCGACGCTTTGCGACTCCCTTGCGGCACTCGCCAGCCGCCTGCAACTTGCTGACGGCGGCTGCCACCTGGCCGAGATGAATCAGCGGGCGGTCGGTTACATCCTCGCCCACCCTTGGATCGGCATGCAGCCGCCTGCGCTGGATACGGTCCTGTCGATGCCGCCAGGAGACGCGCCGAGGGTGCTGTATGTGCACGACCTCTCGGTGTCGGCCGCCGCAAAAGGCGGCGGGTTCGGCGCACGCCTGCTGGACGCCGCGCTGGATGCGGGTCGTCGCGGCGGGTTGGTGAGCGCGGAACTGGTTGCCGTGCCCGGCGCCGCCGGATATTGGCAGCGCATGGGCTTCCGGCCCCTCGACACGGACCCCGCGCTGGCGCGAAAGGTCCGTCTCTACGGCGACGGCGCGGTTTACATGGGCCGCGCGCTCTAGCGTCTTCTCAGAAGAACGCCCGCACGCCGAAGGCGATGCCCCGGCCGGGCAGCGGCGCCAGATCCTTCAGGAACGAGGTGTGCGGGCGGGCTTCCTGGTCGAGCAAATTGCTGCCGTCGACAAAAACCTCCCACGCATGGCCCGCGGGCGTGTCGCGGTGCCAGGCCAGATGCGCGTCCACCAGGGTGTAGCCCGGGGTCGTGGTTTCGTTGGCAGCGACGCGGTCCTGCTTCATGTAGCGCACCGCACCGAGGGATGCCCGCCATGGCCCGCGGCTCCACTCAAGCTCACTGCCAAGGCGCGCCGGGGTGATCCGCGGCAGGTTGCCGTCCGTGCGGATGCGCGCGGCGTGAACGTCGACGTGGTCGTCGTGGAAGACCTCAACGTCCACGTCGCGGCTGCCCGCGCGGTCGAGCCGGCCGTGCACAAGGTCGCCGAACACCCGCAGACCCCAAGCGCCGCTGGCGCCGTCGGCGAGGGCGATCTTTGCATCCGCCTCCAGCCCACGGAAGCTTGCGTCGGCCTGGGTCCACACACGCACCGGAATTCCGTCATCGGTCAGCGCCGTGCCCGGAGCCAGCAGAGGCTCGGGCGTGGCCTGGTAGAGAAAGTCGTCGTAGCGCACGGTGTAGGCGGCCAGCTTCAGATCCGCGCGTTCACCGTGCCAACGCAATCCCAGCTCGAGGCGGTTGGCCGTCTCCACGCCGAGCCGGTCATCACCCACCTCCACTGTCCCGGTGGCCACGTGCAGGCCGTTGGAAAACAGCTCCTCGGCGGTCGGCACGCGCTGGGCGCGATCAATCCCCAGTGACGCGTGGAATTGCTCGCTGGCCTCCCACTGGATCGCGGCCGATGCACTCTTGGCCTCGAAACTGCGGGAGTCCATGCGTTGGGGCGCCAGCGGCTGGGGCGCCGCGGATATGGTGTTGCGGTCGTGCCGCGCGCCGACCTCGAACTTGAAGTCGCCGCTGCGGCGCTCGCCGATCCAGAACAGGCCGGTGTCATTGCCGTGGGTCGCCGGCACAAACGCTTCAGCGCCGACGGCGTCGAAGTCGCGTTGCCCCCACTGCACGCCGAATGCGCCGCGCCAGCCCGCCCAAGGCCGGTGGACCAGCTCGACCCGGGCCTCCTGGCTGGCGTTGTCGAACACCGTTCCGACCGCTTCGCCTTCGAATTCGGTATGGGTGTAGCGGGTGTCGGCGAACTTGACCCGCAGGGTCTCGAACACGCCGAGACCATCCAGGCCTGCCCTGACCTCGGTGCGGCGCTGGTCCAACAGGATGCGGACGCTGTCGTCGTGAGCGGCATGCTCATCGTCGTCGTGATCGTCGCCATGGTCATGGTCGGGTTCGCTGCCCGCGTCCGTGTCGTGGGAATGCCCGGGTACTCCGTAGCGGGTGTTGAACAACGAGTGGCCGATGCCGATAAAGCCCCGGCTCCCGACCCAGGACAGACCGAGCGCGCCACTGTCGGTGCGCAGCGCGCTGTTGGCCAAGGTGCCTGCGGTCGCCGGATCCGGTGTTTCGCCCTCGGCGGCCAGTTGCCGGGCGCTCTCGGCAAAGCCGGGGATGCGGTAGTTGCCGGTTTCCCGGTGCAGGGCGTCGACGTGGAAAACCAGATTGCCGCCAGCGGAGGTGCCGTCCAGCCGCAGCATGCCGGTCGTCTCATCGTTGACACTGCCACCGCGCAACTCGGCGCGACCTTGCAGGGGCTCGTCGGTAACCGTCTCGGGGACCCGACCGTCGATGACGTTCACTGCGCCACCGATCGCGCCACTGCCGTAAAGCAGGGTGGATGGACCCTTCAGAACCTCGATCTGGTTGGCCAGAAACGGTTCGATGCTGACCGCATGATCGGCGCTGACGGTGGACACGTCTCCCGAGCCGAGGCCGTCGCTCAGCACCTGCACCCGCGCACCGTCCAGGCCGCGCACGATCGGGCGTCCCACGCCGGGGCCGAAATAGGACGACTGCACGCCCGGGAGCTTGTTGACGGTCTCCCCGAGCGAGCTGGCTTTGGCGGCGTCGAGCCGCTCACCGGCAAGCACCTCGACGGGCTGCGCCAGGTCCTCCACGGTGCCGGGCAAAATCGAGGCGCGCACCCGGACCGCGTTGAGGTCCACCGGTTCGTGCTTGGCCGCGTGGCCCTGTGCGTCCGCCGCGCCGCGGGCATCGGCTTCGGCGAACGCCACGGGCGGAGTGACCAGCAGCACGCTCAGCAGCGCGAACGTGAGTGGATGGCGGCGGAAGATGAATTCTGGGATCACGGAAAACCTGTAAAGTGGGCATCGTTGGTTCGAAATGTTATATTATTCCAATCAAGTCGCAACCCCCCACAAGTCACGTCCCGCTTAGAAGGCTCCCCCGATGTCGCCCCATGCCCACCGATTGCTCGATCGCCTCGGCACCTACGGCTCGCTGCTGTGTGCGATTCACTGTGCGTTGCTGCCAGTGGCGATGGCCCTGTTGCCGGCGCTCGGCCTGTTGAGCATGGGCAGTGACCGCTTCGAGCAGGCGTTCGTTGCTTTTGCCACGCTGTTGGGGGTATTCAGCCTGGTGCAGGGCTACCGTCGGCACGGTGCGGTGCGTGCATGGACGCTGCTGCTGCCCGGACTCGGCGTGCTCTGGCTGGCAGTGCTGTACCCGCCGCTGCACGCCAGCGTCATCCCGCATGCGGTCGCGATGACGTTTGGCGGCACCCTGGTGGGGTTGGCCCATGTGGCCAACCTGCGCTTGAACCACGGGCACGTGCACGACGCCTGCTGCAGCCACTGAGCCTATGGGCCTCGGGTTGGTCGTGGTAAGATCCGCAGCTTCCCGCGCCACGTGCGGCCCTGGCGCATCCAGCCGGCGAACGCGTCTGATGTGCGGGCTTATCAATCGTTTCAATACCCAATCGGGAGCAAGATCATGGGCAAAGGCGACCGCAAGACCGCCAAGGGCAAGCGCTTCAACTCCAGCTACGGCAACTCCCGCTCGGCCGTGACCAAGGCTGCCGGTACGGCCGCTGCACCGGTGGCGAAGAAGACTGCCAGCAAGGTTGCGAGCAAGACGGCGACCAAGAAAGTCGTCGCCAAAAAGACCGTCGCCAAGGAATAAGCATCGGCGCCAGCCGGTGTGAGCAGAAGCCCCGCGATCGCGGGGCTTTGCTTTTTTGGCAGGCCTACTTTTTCGGCTGCGCCGTCGGCAATTGGGCGCCGGCCTCGATGGCGGCCCACGTACGCAGCAGGTTGCCGCCCAGGATGCGGCGGATGTCAGGGTCGGTGTAGCCCCGCGCCTGCAGTGCGGTGACCAGGTTGGGGAAATCGGCCACGCTGCGCAGTCCGTCCGCCAACTCGCCGTCGACCCCGTCGAAGTCCGAGCCGATTCCGACATGGTCAATGCCGATCAGCTGCACGGCGTAGTCGATCTGGTCGAGGACCGCCTGCAGCGGGGTCCGCGGAGCCGGATGGGCCGCCGACCAGTCCTCGCCGAACTTCACCCGGTCCAGCTCGGGCTTGCCGGCCGCGCGCAGCTCCGCGTTGCGCAGGTTGAACGCGTTGACGGCGCGGAAATACCCTTGGGTATTGGTCGCGCCGATCGGGTCCACAAAAGCGGTGCCGAACGGAATCTGGACCACGCCCCCTTTGGCGGCAATCGCCTTGGCCAGCTCATCGCTGATGTTGCGCTCAAAACCGGGAGTGAAGTGGCGGAAGGCGGAATGGCTGGCGATCACCGGTACCGTGCTGATGGCGATTGCCTCGCGCGCGGCCTCGTCGGAGACATGCGAGACGTCGACCATGATCCCCAGCCGGTTCATCTCGGCCACGACCTCGCGACCGAACGTACTCAGCCCGTTCCATTTGCGCTCGATCGCGTAGGACGAGTCGGCAATCCGGTTGGCGGCGCTGTGGGCCAGGGTGATGTAACGCACGCCACGGTCGAAGAACAACTGCAGATTGGCCAGGTCGTCGCCGATCGGGGCGCCGTTCTCCATCCCCAGCGGCAGCAGCACCCGGTTGCCGGCGCGCAGGCGGTCGACATCGCCGGGCGAGCGCAGCAGGGCAAACCGATCGGGGTGGCGCTGCACCAACGCTTCAACCGAATCGATCATCGTATTGGCAACCTGCCACGCCACCCCGTCCTCGTCCTGTTTGGGCGAGGTGTAGATGGACATGAACGCCACGTCGAGCCCACCGGCTCGCGCCTTTGGATAGTCGAATTCCCGGCCCGGCGCGTCCACGCCCAGATCCATCCAGCGGTCGGTCAGCATGCCGGGCGCGTCGATATGGGTATCCACGATCACCGCGTCCTGCGCGAGCGCCCGCGCAGCCTCCGTGGCGACGGCCGGCCGGGTTTGGGTGAAACCCAGTACCGGAACAAGTGCGAGCAGCAGGAAGGGCAGGGTGCGTTGCATGGTCTCTCCAAAGAGTTCGCGGTCGATGCGGCGGGATCGCGCAGGCATCGATAGTGCCGTACGCGCGACGCTTGCGTCAGTCGGCGGCGACGCGTTGTCCGCCGACCCAGACACTGCCGGCCAATGCACCGCCCAGCCAGTAGACCAGTTCGGCCGGATGCTGGATCCGCCAGCGCACAAAATCCGCGCGCTGGCCGACCCGCAGCGTGCCGCGGTCCGCCAGTCCGAGCGCGCGCGCGCCGTTCACCGTGGCACCGCGCAGGGCTTCCACGGGGGTGAGGCGAAAGTGGGTGCAGGCCAGTTGCATCGCCTGGCGCAGGGAAAGCAGGGGTGAGGTGCCCGGGTTGCAGTCGGTGGCGACGGCCATGGCGACCCCATGCTCGCGGAACGCCGCCAGTGGCGGCAACCGGGTCTCGCGCAGCACGTGGAATGCACCGGGCAGCAGCACCGCGACCACGCCGGCCGCGGCCATCGCGCGCACGCTCTGCTCGCTGGAGTGTTCAACATGATCGGCCGACAGCCCGGCAAATTCCGCCACCAGACCCGCGCCGCCCAGATCGCTGAGCTGGTCGGCGTGCAGCTTCACCGGCAGGCCGAGCGCGCGTGCGCTGTCGAACACCCGCCGGGTCTGGTCCGGGGTGAAGCCAATGCCCTCGCAGAAGGCATCCACCGCATCCACCAGACCCTCGGCGTGCAGGCGCGGCAGCCACTCGATCACCGCATCGATGTAGGCATCGGGGCGTCCGGCGAACTCGGGAGGCAGGGCGTGCGCGGCCAGATAGGTGGTGCGGATGCCGATGCCCAGTTCACGCCCGATCTGGCGGGCGACACGCAACATCCGCCGCTCGCTGTCGAAGTCCAGGCCGTAGCCGGACTTGATCTCCAGCGTGGTCGCACCGTCCGCCAACAGCGCACGCGCGCGCGGCAGAGATTGCCGCAACAGCTCGCCCTCGTCTGCCGCCCGCACCGCGCTCACGGTCGACAGGATGCCGCCACCGGCGCGCGCGATCTCCTCGTAGCTCGCGCCCTGCAGACGCCGTTCGAATTCCTGCGCACGGTCGCCGGCGAACACCAGGTGGGTGTGGCAGTCGACCAGCCCCGGCGTGATCCAGCCGGAGGTTTCGATGATGTGGTGCGCCAGCGCCTGCGGGGCTGCGGGCAGCCCGCTGCGCGGTCCTGCATAGGTGATCAGGCCGTCGCGCCAGCCCAGCGCACCGTCGGTGATCGCGCCGTAACCGGCAGGGCCGTCCAGCGTGGCCAGCGCAGCGCCGAGGATCAAGCCGTCCCAGCGCCCGGCGGGGGCGTGCGCAGGAGCATTGTCGGCATTCACCGGCGTGTTCGCCGGATCCGGAGTGGCGGAAGTTGTCATGGCACCATTGTAGGCAACGCGGCTGCTCACCTGGCAGCGCAAGTTCGCCGCCGGCAGAACGTCAACGAGCGCGGGGATATCCCGTTTTCGCGGCGGCGCGCTACTGCCCCGCCACCGCGGTCGCGGCATGACGCGAGGAGAAGTCGACCTGGCGGGTGATCCGGAACGCGTCCTGCAGCTCGGCCTTGGAAGCGGCCTGCAGCCAGACGTGGGCACTCCGCCCATCGGCGAGTTTGACCAGCGTCTCGCGCGCGACTATGTCCGGCTCCCCGACCAGTTCGGCGCGATACCACTGCACCTCGCGCCCGCCCATGGTGTCACTCTCCTCGCGATGGCTGCGGCTGGGTGAGAAGCTGGGCTGAGCGCTGATATACATGCCGAACGCCTCGGAGCCGTCCGCGCGCAGGGCGCGGCAAAAATCCGCACCGTCCCCACCGCGGTACTCCCAGCTCAGTCCGGTACTGGCGTCAAGCTGCGGGCAGGCCGCGGCGTTCTGTGCATGGACGCCGCCGGCGGCCAGCAACAGCGGCAGCAAAAATGCCGTCTTGTTCATCGGTATTCCCCCTGAAGTGCGGAAACGGTCCCGCCTCTGACAGTGCGGTACGTCACACCGCGCTGCAGTTCCGACCTTAAAGCACCCCGGGGGGATTGACAATTCGCTCCGCTGTCGGCGTTGAATCCGCCTGTCGGACGGCCTGCTGCCAGGGCTCGTCGCCCGGGGGCTAGGGCGCCAAGGCGATCAGCAGCGCGCGCGCGGCGGCAATACGCGCGGCGGGTTCCGGCAGGTCCAAGGTCAACCGGAGTTTGTCCGGACCGTCCATCCGATACAGCTGGGGCTGTCCCTGGATCATGTGGATGATCGCCATCGGATCGACACTCGGCTTCTCGACAAACTGCAGGCGGCCACTGCTGGCGCCGATATCCAGCTTGCGCACACCCAGCACCGTCGCCTGCAATTTCAGCTCGGCGATGGTGAACAGGTATTTGGCCGGCTCCGGCAGCAGGCCGAAGCGATCGATCATCTCCACCTGCAGCTCACGCAATTGGTGGGCGTCGCGCGCGCCGGATATCCGCTTGTACAGCGTCAGTCGGGTGTGCACGTCGGGCAGGTAATCATCCGGGATCAGCGCCGGCACGTGCAGTTCGACCTCGGCCCCGCGGACACTCTGGCCATCGATGTCGGGCAGTTCGCCGCGCTTGATACTGCGTACGGCACGCTCCAGCAGCTCGGTGTACAGGCTGAAACCGACTTCGGCCATCTGCCCGCTCTGATCCTCGCCCAGCAGCTCGCCGGCGCCGCGGATCTCCAGATCATGGGTCGCCAGGGTGAAACCGGCGCCCAGCTCGTCCATGGCCGCGATCGCGTCCAGGCGTTTCTTCGCATCGGCGCTGATCGAGCGGTTGTCGGGCACCACCAGATAGGCGTAGGCCCGGTGGTGGGAGCGGCCGACCCGTCCCCGCAACTGGTGCAGCTGGGCCAGGCCGAACTTGTCGGCGCGGTTGATGATGATGGTGTTGGCGTTGGGAATGTCGATGCCCGACTCGATGATGGTCGAGCACAGCAGCACGTTGAAGCGCTGCTTCTGGAAGTCGAGCATCACCCGCTCCAGCTCGCGCTCGGGCATCTGGCCATGGGCGACACCGATGCGCGCTTCGGGCACCAGCGCTTCCAGCTCGCGCTGCATGCGCCCGATGCTTTCCACGTCGTTGTGCAGGAAGTACGCCTGGCCACCGCGGGCGATCTCGCGCTGGAACGCCTCGCGCAGTTGGCTGTCGTCCCACGGCACCACAAAGGTCTGCACCGCCATCCGATGCGCCGGCGCGGTGGCGATGATCGACAGGTCGCGCAAGCCGGCCATGGCCATGTTCAGCGTGCGCGGAATCGGCGTCGCGGTCAGGGTCAGCAGGTGCACGTTGGCGCGCAAGGCCTTCAGGGCCTCCTTCTGGCGCACCCCGAAGCGCTGCTCCTCATCGACAATCACCAGCCCGAGCTCTTTGAAACGCACGTCCTTTTGCAGCAGCCGGTGGGTACCGACAATCACGTCGATGGTGCCCTCGGCGGTCTTCTCCAGCTCGGCCTTGATCTGCTTGGGCGATTTGAAGCGCGACAGCACTTCCACCTTCAACGGCCAGTCCGCGAAGCGATCGCTGAAGTTGCGGTAGTGCTGCTCCGCCAGCAGGGTGGTCGGCACCAGCACGGCCACCTGCTTGCCGGACGCGGCGGTGGCAAACGCGGCGCGCAGGGCGACCTCGGTCTTGCCGAAGCCGACATCACCGCAGACCACCCGGTCCATTGGCTGGCTTGATTGAAGGTCGCGCAGGACCGCCTCGATCGCGGCGTGCTGGTCGGGCGTTTCCTCAAACGGAAAGCCGGCCGCGAAGGGCTCGTACATCGCCCGGTCGATATCGATCGCCAGCCCTGCGCGAGCACGGCGCTTGGCCTGGATCTCCAGCAGCTCGGCGGCGACGTCGCGGACCTTTTCCTGGGCCTTGCGCTTGGCCTTGCTCCACTGCTCACCGCCGAGTGAGTGCAACGGCGCGGTTTCCACCGAGGCGCCGGAGTAGCGATTGATCAGATGCAGTTGGCCGACCGGCACGTACAGCCGGTCGCCCTTGGCGTATTCGATCTCCAGGTATTCGTTTTTCTCGCCGCCGGCCTCCAGCGTCACCAGGCCGCGATAGCGGCCCACGCCATGGTCCTCGTGGACGATCGGTGCACCCTCGGACAATTCGCCCAGATCGCGGACGATCGCTTCGGGTTCACGGCTCGCGCGGCTGCGGCGGCGGGGCTGGGTGGCGCGCTCGGGAAAGAGCTGGCGCTCGGTGAGCACGGCCAGCGCCGGGTCGGTCAGTGCGAAGCCGTCCTCCAGCGGTGCCACGGCGATGGCGAAGCGGGGTTCGGTCGCCGGTGCCCGCGGTGCGCGCGCGGTGATCCGGTCGGCACCCAGAAAGGTCTGGAAGTCGGGCAGCAAGACCGGCTCCAACCCGGCGGCGTGCAGGATCTCCAGCAGCGCCTCACGTCGGCCGGCCGAATCGGCGGCCACCAGGACCCGTCCCGGGTAATGGCCGAGGAACGATTTCAGCTCACCGGCGGGGACCTGGTCACGCGCGGTGATCGGCAACGCCGGAGCCGGCTGACTGGCCAGCGCCTGGGCACGCGCGAACTGCGGATGGGCGTCGCCGCAGATCTCCACACGGGCGCCGCGGTTCAGGTGCTCGCGCAATGCATCCGGCGACAGGTACAGCGCGTCGGGCGGCAGCAGCGGCCGTTCCAGGTCGTGCCGGCGCTGCTCGTAGCGCTCGCCGGTCTGGCGCCAGAAGGTGTCGGCGGCCTCGTTGACACCTTCGCCGAGCACGGGCAGGGTTGCGTCGTCGAGGTAGTCGAACAGGGTGGCGGTCTGCTCGAAAAACAGCGGCAGGTAATACTCGATGCCCGAGGGGGCAGTGCCCGCCTTGAGGTCCTGGTACAGGCCGCTGCGCCGGGTATCCAGATCGAAGCGATCCCGCAGGGCGTCCAGCGCGTGCTTCAGCGACGCCTCGTCCAGCGGCAGTTCGCGGCCCGGCAGCAGCTTGACCTCATCGATCTTGTCGCCCGAGCGCTGGGTCTCGGGGTCAAAGCCGCGGATGGTGTCGATCTGGTCGTCCAGCAGTTCCACCCGGAACGGCTGCGACGCGCCCATCGGGTAGACATCCAGCAGGCCGCCGCGGACCGCGAAGTCACCCGGATCGAACACCTGTGGCACGTGGTGGTAGCCCGCCGACTGCAGGCGACGCTGTTCCGCGTCCAGATCCAGGCGCTGACCAACGCGCACGTCGAAGCTGCCCCCGACCACGTGCCGCAACGGCGCCAGCCGCTGCAACAGCGTCTGCACCGGCACCACCACGATGCCGCGCTGCAGCCGCGGCAGGCGGTTCAGGGTTGCAAGACGCTGGCTGATGATCTCCGGGTGCGGGCTGAAGTGGTCGTACGGCAGGGTTTCCCAGTCGGGGAAGTGCAACACCGGCAGCGAGGCCGCGTCGCTGCCCGCGTCCGCATTGCCGGTCGCAGCATCGGCGCCCAGCAGGGTGCGCAGGTCGGCCTCGAGCTGCTGGGCGGACTGGTTGTCGCGGACAATCGCCAACAACGGGCCAGCATGCGCTGCCGCGGCGCGCGCGACGTGGAAGGCGAGGGCCGAAAGCGAGGCCGGCGCGCGCCACCAGGCACGCAGTTGGCCGGCCTTGGGCAGCGGAGGAGTCGGGGAGGAGGTTGCTGGCATCAGCCGGCCATTTTAGCCGATGGTGCGCGGCACCGCCGGAAGTGCAGCGTCAGCAGACCGCGTCCGCGGTATCCAGCTTCAGGCTGACCCGGACCAGCCCGTCCTGCTGGGATTCACGCACAAAGCCCAGCGACTGCACCAGCGACAGCATGGGCAGATTGTGCTCGAACACATCGCCGTAAACGCGATCCAGCTGCTTGCCCCGGGCCCACTTCACCAGCCGGGTCATCAGATAACGCCCCAGGCCCATGCCGGCGATGTAATGACTGACCAGTATCGCGAACTCCGCATCGCGCCCATTGGGGTCGATGGCGATGCGGGCCACGGCCCCGACCAGCGCCTCGCCGGGCGGCAAGGGCTCGGCCGCGACCAGAGCGAACTCGGTCTTGGGGTGGATGCGGGTGAAGCGCTCCAGCGCTTCCGGGGACAGCTCCTTCATCGCGTGGAGGAAGCGCTGGCGGACCTCATCGGGCTGCAGCAGCGGAAATCCCGCGCGCAGCGGTTCCGCATCTTCCGGGCGAATGGGTCGGATCAGCACTTCCCGCCCGTTGGGCAAAGTCTGACGTTCATGCCACGGCGGGAGGCGTTCTCGGGTGCTCATGGGCCCGATGGTCGCACACCGCATGTAAACGCCGCATTCATGCGTGGGAATCGCGCGCAAGCATCGTCAGGAGTACGCCATAGCCGCGCTGGGCATGCGTTTGCCGATGCTAGACTTGCGACCCCTCAGACGGAATCCTGCCATGGCCGGCACCGGTAATTCGACCCGCGCAATCCTGTTCGCTTTGGGCGCCAACGCCGCGATTGCGGTCGCCAAGGGCGCCGCCGCATTCTTTACCGGCTCCAGCGCTATGCTGGCCGAAACCGTGCATTCGCTGGCCGACTGCGGCAACCAGGGGCTGTTGCTGCTGGGCATGAAGAAGGCGACCGCGCCGCCATCGCCGGAGCACCCGCTGGGCCACGGCAGGGAGGTCTACTTCTGGTCGTTTCTGGTGGCGGTGATGCTGTTCACGGTCGGCGGCATGTTCTCGCTGTACGAGGGCCTGCACAAGCTGCAGGCGACCGAGGTCGCACCCGGCGGCAGCCTGTGGTGGGCGGTCGCGGTGCTGGTGTTTGCGATCGTCGCCGAGGGTATCTCGATGCGGACCTGCCTGCAGGAGGTCAACAAGTCGCGTGGCGATCGCAGCCTGTGGCGCTGGTTCCGTGAAAGCCGGCAGGCCGAACTGGTGGTGATCTTCGGCGAGGATCTGGCCGCATTGGTCGGTCTGGTCCTGGCGTTGTGCGCGGTATTGGCGACGATGGTCACCGGCAACCCGCTGTGGGATGCGCTGGGCACGCTGGCCATCGGTGCGCTGCTGATCGTGGTCGCCGTGCTGGTGGCCATCGAGGTCAAGGCGATGCTGGTCGGCCAGAGTGTGGATCCCGAACGTCAGCGCCAGATCCGCCAGTTCCTCGACGGCCGTCCCGAGATCGTGCGGGTGATCAGCCTGATCACCATGCAACTGGGCAACGAGGCGATGGTCTCGGTGCAGGCGCACATGCGCGAAGAGGGCGACGTGTCCGCACTGGTGAGCCAGATCAACACGATCGAGGTCGCCATGAAACAGGCATTCCCCGAAGTGCGCTGGAGTTTCTTCGAACCCGACGTGCGCAGCGGCGTCTGAGTCGCGGCCCGCGCCGTACGAGGTGACCGACCACCCTGCCGGGGGGCACACCCCGGGCAGCGGTCAGTGGCTACCCGGCACCAGTCGGTCTGCTTGAACTGGCGGGCGTCACTCGGCCTGCCTCAGCCACTCCACCCGTGAGGACGCGCCGGTCTCGCCCAGCACCGCGTGGAGCAGCGGCAGGACCTCGCGCAGAGTCTGCTCGAACTGCCACGGCGGATTGAGCAGCAGCATGCCGCTGCCGTTCATCCGCAACGGCGAGTCATCCGGATGCACCATCAGCTCGGCCAGCAGCGATGACTTCACCGGCAGCGTCGCGGCACGGCGGAAAAACTGGTTCAGCGACCGCCGCAGCTTGATCGGGTACCACACCGCATAGCAGGCGTGGGGCCACCGGGCCAGCGCGTCGCGCAGCGCGGCGATGATGACGTCGAACTCCAGCAGCTGGGCCTCATAGGGAGGGTCGATCAGCACCAGTCCGCGGTTGAAGCGCACCTCGCCGAAGCGGGGCGGCAGCAGCGCCTTCATCCCCTCGTAGCCGTCGCGCGCGTGGGTGGCGACACGCGGATCGCCGGCGAAGTTGGCTTTCAGCTGCGCTGCTTCTTCGGGCAGCAATTCGCACACCGCGATCCGGTCCTCTTGGCGCAGGGCATGCGCCAGCAGCCAGGGTGAGCCGGGGTAGCTGGTCGTGCCGTGCGTTGCCCGGCAGGCTTTCACCGCCGCCAGATAGCGGGTAATCGCCGGATGCCGGGGTGCCTCGGCGATCAGGCGTCCGATGCCTGCTTCCGCCTCCCCGGTGCGCTGGGCGGAGTTGCTGTCCAGCGCGTACAGACCCCGGCCGCCATGCGTGTCGAGGGCGAACAGGGGCGAGGGCTTGGTCAGCAGGGCATCGCACAGCGCGACGATGGTGACGTGCTTGAAGACATCGGCGTGGTTGCCGGCGTGGAAGGCGTGGCGATAGTTCATCGGTACAGGGTATCGCGGCGAAGGCGTGGACGGCGGAACGGATCGCCCCGCAGGGGTCACGGCTTATCGGGTCTGCAGCCTCAAGGTGATGCCGAGTGCCGTGATCTTGGCCGGCTCGTCCTCCAGATCGGCGCGCAACAGCGGTCGCGCATCGAACCAGCGTCCGTCGAGCGTGAGGGTCAGTCGATCCCCTTCCGCGACGGCATCCAGCAGCGGGATCGGATCGGCCTCATGCGCGCGGTGGATCAGCACCGCCAGGCGCAACAACGCCGCGGTATGGCGGACGGCGGGCAGCAGGCGGTCGGGCAGGGCCTCAAAGACCTGGCGGGGAATCTTGCGGCGCTGGGTGCGGACCAGCGCAGCCAGGAACTGCTGCTGCTGGCGCGAGAACCCGGCGATGTCGGTGTGCTCCACCACGTAGGCGCCGTGCACGTGGTACTGGCTGTGGGCGATGGTCAGCCCGAGTTCGTGCAGCCGCGCCGCGCGGCTGAGCATGAGGCGGTCGTCGCCGTCCAACTGCCATTCGGGAGCGACCTGGTCGAACAGGCGCAGCGCGGTGGCTTCCACCCGAGCGGCCTGCGGCGCGTCGATCCCGTAGCGCTTCATCAGGGCCGCGACCGAGGCATCCCGCGGGTCGTCATCGCCGCCCCGCTCCAGCATGTCGTGCAGTACGCCCTCGCGCAGGGCCGCCTTGCTGATCGCCAGACGTTGCAGGCCCAGCGCCTGGAACGCCGCTTCCAGCACCAGCAGGCCGCCGGCGATCACCGGCCTGCGGTCCACGTCGAGACTGGGCAGGTCGATCGCGTCGATGGTCCGCGCCCGCAGGAGACGGTCGCGCACCTGAGGCAGTGCGTCCGCCAATACCGAGCCTTTGGTCAGTTTCATCGCCGCGCAGATGTCACCGATGGCCTTGTTGGTGCCCGAGGTGCCAATCGCATCGTTCCAGCCCAGCCCGCGGTAACGTGCGGCAAACGGGCGGAAGGTGGTGGCGACGTCGGTCAGGGCGGCGTCCCAGCGCTTGCGGCTGAGCTTGCCGTCCCCGAAGTACTTGCGCGTGGTCGCCACGCAGCCCAGCTGGACGCTTTCGCGCTCGATGGTGTCGAACCCGCTGCCGATGATGCATTCGGTGGAGCCGCCGCCAATGTCGAGCACCAGACGCAGGTGGTCGGGCTTGGACGGCTGGGCGTGGGCGACGCCGAGGTAAATCAGGCGCGCCTCCTCGCGCCCGGCGACGACTTCGATTGCATGCCCGAGCGCGCTTTCCGCAGGCATCAGGAAGGCCTGCGGCGATGCCAGTTTGCGTACCGTGTTGGTGGCGATCGCGCGCACCCGCTGGGGGGGGATGCCGCGGATGCGCTGGCCGAACCGGGCCAGGCATTCGTAGGCGCGGTGGCGGGCATCGGCGGACAGGCCGCCGCGGGCATCCAGCCCATCCGCCAGGCGCACGGTCTCGCGCAGACGGTCAACCACCCGCAACTGGCCGAGCAGGTATTGCGCGACCACCATGTGGAAGCTGTTGGAGCCGATATCGATCGCGGCCAGCATGTCGCCGTCCTGCAACGGCAAGGTGGCCGGGTTGGTGTCACTCATCGCGGCATGATCGATCATCCGCACAGTTTGGCCAACAGGCAGGACTGCGCCGAATGCGCCGGCGCGTCCGCGTCCCGGGGGATCTCCAGGTATCCGCCGTCCGGCTGCAGCTCCCAGGCGTTGAGATTGTCGTCCAGGTAGTTGGCGAGTGCCTCGTCGAACACACGCTGCGCGAGCACCGGATCGATGATCGGGAAGCAGCTCTCGACCCGGCGCAACAGGTTGCGCTCCAGCCAGTCCGCGCTCGCGCAGAAAAGTTCGGGGCTGCCGTTATTGCCGAACCAGTAGACGCGGCTGTGCTCCAGAAAGCGGCCGACGATGGATCGCACGCGGATGTTCTCGCTGATGCCCGGCACGCCGGGACGCAGCGCGCAGGCGCCACGCACGATCAGTTCGATCTGCACGCCCGCCTGGGAGGCGCGGTACAGCGCCCGGATCACCTGCGCCTCGTTGAGCGCGTTCATCCGCGCCACGATCCGGGCCGGGCGCCCGGCCACGGCATGTGCGGTCTCCCGGTCGATGCGCTGCAACATGCCCGCGTGCAGCGTGAACGGCGATTGCAGCAACCGCTTGAGCGTGATCGACGGCGCCAGACCGGACAGTTGCTGGAAGATCAGGTGCACGTCCTCGCCAATGTCCGGATGGGCGGTGATCAGGCCCAGATCGGTGTACAGACGTGCAGTCCCCGCGTGGTAGTTGCCGGTTCCCAGATGCACGTAGCGGCGCAGTTTGCGGCCTTCGCGCCGCACCACCAGCATCATCTTGGCGTGGGTCTTGTAGCCGACCACCCCATAGACCACCTGCACGCCGGCCTCCTGCATGCGGTCGGCGAAACCCAGGTTGGCTTCCTCGTCGAAACGGGCCCGCAGTTCGACCACCGCGGTCACGTCCTTGCCGTTGCGGGCGGCCTGGATCAGTGCCGCCACGATCGCGGAGTCCTTGCCCGAGCGGTACAGGGTCTGCTTGATGGCGAGCACCGCCGGGTCTTCGGCGGCCTGCCGCAGCAGCTCCAGCACCGGAGTGAACGCGTCGTAGGGGTGGTGCAGCAGCACATCGCCGGCCGCCACCGTCTCGAACATGCGCTCGATACCGGGCAGGGCACGCGGCTGGAACGGGGGGAACTTCAGGTCGGGGCGGTCGACGAGTTCGTAGACCTGGATGACCCGGTTGAGATTGACCGGCCCCTGGATGCGGTAGACGGCCTCGGCGGGCAAATCGAACTTCTCCAGCAGCTCGCTGACGATCGGCTCCGGACAGGTCGCGGCGATCTCCAGCCGGACCGCCCGCAGATACCCGCGTCCGACAAGTTCATCGCGCAGGGCCAGCGCGAGGTTGTCGACCTCTTCCTCGTCGACCAGCAACTCGGAGTTGCGGGTCACCCGGAACTGGTAGGCGCCCAGCACCTCCATACCCGGGAAAAGTTCGTCCACAAAGCTGGCCAGCACCGCGGACAGGAACACGAAGTCCGCAGGTCCGCCGCTGACCCGCGGCGGCACGGCGATGATGCGCGACAGTGACCGCGGGGCGCGCACGATCGCCAGACCCCCATTGCGGCCAAAGGCATCGCGCCCTTTCAGCACGACCACGATATTCAGCGACTTGTTGAGGATCTTGGGGAACGGGTGCGCCGGGTCCAGGCCGAGCGGCGACAGCACCGGCATGATTTCCTCACGGAAGTAGGCGCGCAGCCAGCGCGTCTGGCGTGCGCTCCAGTTACCGCGGGCCAGCACCCGCACCCCCGCCTCGGCCAGCGCCGGCCGCAGCACCTGATTCCAGCATTCGTATTGGGCTTCAACCAGCTGCCCGGCCTGCTCGTGGATGCGGCTCAGCACGGTGGCCGCGGACAGGCCGTCGGGACCCGGGGGCATGCCCACGCTGTGGGCGTGCTGCAGGCTGCCGGCGCGGATCTCGAAGAACTCGTCCAGGTTGGTGCAGCTGATGCAGAGGAACTTCAGCCGTTCCAGCAGCGGGACCTGGTCATCCTGCGCCTGTGCCAGCACGCGGAAATTGAACGCCAGTTGCGAGAGCTCGCGATTGAAGTACAGCGAGGGCGCCGCCAGCAGGTCCGCGTTGGCGTCGTCGTCAACCGCGCCCGGATCCTCATCCCGAACTTTGTGCTCCCGGTCGGCGTGCTCGGGCGCGGAGTGCTCCCGCTCGCCGTGAACGGCTGCCTGCAGTTTGGGCGAGGGGACTTGGGGAGCGTTCATTGCAAGGTCTCGCGGGCAGTGGGGTGGGCCGGGAAGGACGGCCGCGGACGCAGCTGGGCGGCACTGAAATGGCAGGCGAAGCGGCTGCCTACGTCGATTCGGCTGTGGACTTCCAGACGTGCCTGATGGCGCTGCAGAACGTGCTTGACGATCGCCAGCCCCAGACCGGTGCCCCCGCTGGCGCGCGAGCGGCTGGTCGATACCCGGTAGAAGCGTTCGGTCAGCCGCGGCAGGTGCTCGGCGGCAATGCCGTGACCGCTGTCAATGACCTCCAGCACGACACCGCCGGGTGCGTTGGCATCCCGCTCTTCGGGGCGGAACAGGATTTCCACCGCGCCGCCGGGGGGGGTGTGACGAAGCGCGTTGCCGACCAGATTGGAGAAGGCGCTGAGCAGTTCCGTCGGCGATCCCCACAGGTCCACACCGGCCTTGTCGACGACCGAGATCCGGTGGCTGCCCTGATCCAGCGCCAGCGCTTCCCGTCGCAGCGTGTCGAGCATCGCGGCCATCGGCACCCGTTCGGCAACCGGTCCGCTGTCTCCCGACTCCAACCGCGACAGGGCCAGCAGATCCTCCACCAGCTGTGCCATGCGGTAAGACTGGCGCTGCATTTCGCCCAGCACCGGTGCCAGACCGCTGTGCTCATCGGGATCGATCATGTCCAGGTAGCCGTGGATCACCGTCAGCGGCGTGCGCAGTTCGTGGGAGACGTTGGCGACGAAGTCCCGGCGCATCTGCTCCAGGTGCAGCAGTCGGCTCACGTCGCGCGCGACCAGCAACCACAGGTTTTCCGAATACGGAATCAGCCGCATGCTCAGCCGGACGGCGTCATCCACCGGACTGGCGACGTCCAGGGCCTCCGCGTGGCGACCGCTGGCAAGCCATCGCGCCAGCGGCAGCGGGCGCAGACGCTGCACCAGGGGCACGCCGATGTCGGCCGGGTAGCGCAGGCCGAGCAGGGCGCTGCCCGCCTGGTTGAACCACTGCAC
Organism: Lysobacter sp.; assembly: GCA_039930265.1. Taxonomy (GTDB): domain Bacteria; phylum Pseudomonadota; class Gammaproteobacteria; order Xanthomonadales; family Xanthomonadaceae; genus Novilysobacter. The sequence continues at coordinate 22,059 of JBDSPO010000148.1, forward strand.
CCGCTGGCTATTGCGCTCCACCACCACGACCGCATCCGGCAGCGCCGCGGCTGCGGCCCGGTAGGCGCGGAGCATTTCCAACAGCCTGCGCTTGCGCAGCCGACGTTGGCGCTGCTCGCGATGCTGCAGCCGGTCCAGCGCGTTCCATGCCCCCGCCTGCTCGGACACGCGCGGCCAGCGGCGGCCACCCAGACGTTGCAGCACCTTGTGCAGCCGCCAGTGCTGCCAGCCCAGCATCGCGACGGCAGCCATCGCCACCGCGGGCCACGGGTGGCCGGCTGCCAAGCCGCCCAGCGTGGCAAGACCGAGGCCGGCCAGGCTCATGCCCAGGGTGTGCAACCAAGCGGTGCGGATGACAGCCATCATGCGTCCAGTATCCAGCAGACAGTATCCAACAGCTTCGCGGGGCGGATTTCAGTCGTCCGCGGCGACCGAAAAACGGTAGCCGGCGCCGCGCACCGTCTGCAGCATGCCATCCAGGCCAAACGGTTCCAGCGCCTTGCGCACGCGACGCACGTGCACGTCCACGGTCCGCTCCTCCACGTACACACTGCTGCCCCACACGTGATCCAGCAGTTGGGGGCGCGAATAGACGCGTTCGGAGCGGGTCATGAAAAAGTGCAGCAACCGGTATTCGGCCGGGCCGATGGGCACGGGCTGCTCGTGGCCGGGTTCACCCGCGAAGACCCGGTGGGCGGCGCCATCCACCCGCAGCGCGCCGACCCGGATACTCCCGTCCTCATCGTCCCCGCGTGAGCGGCGCAGCACTGCGCGGATGCGCGCAAGCAGTTCCCGGGCGGAAAACGGTTTGACCACGTAATCGTCCACTCCCGCCTCCAGCCCGCCGACACGGTCGTCCTCCTCCCCGCGCGCGGTCAGCATGATGATCGGAATGTCGCGGGTGAGCTCGTCCCGGCGCCAGCGACGGGCCAGCTCGATGCCGCTCGTGCCGGGCAGCATCCAGTCCAGCAGGATGAGGTCGGGGACGCTGGCCGCGATCGCGAGCTCGGCCTCACGCGCGTCACCTGCGCCGATCGGCTCAAAATCCCCGCGGGACAGCGCAAACGCGACCATGTCGCGAATGGCGGGCTCGTCTTCGACAATCAGGATGCGCTTTTGCACGGCGTGCTCGTTGGCGGTGTAAGGGGCGGCGGGTGGCGGGCGACGTCGCCGGCACGCCGGGACGAACCACTGGACCATCGTTTCATGACAGGGCGATGACCGCCGCCCCGGATCCCCTGGGCGCGGCGGTCAGCGCGGGCGCAGCACTTCGTCCCGGATGCCCTGGCGATGCAGTTCCAGTACGGTCGGGGTGATCCGGGCAATGCGCGCCTCGATCCGGGCCCGTGCGTAGTAGTCCACCTCGGGTCGCTTCTTCAACGCATTCAACTGCACCAGCGCCTGCTCGGCGCGACCGCTGAGGAAGGCGGCTTCCGCATAGGCCTCGCCGGCCCGGATCGGCTCGCCGGCGATCTCGCTGGCGCGCGCGAAGCTGCGCTGGAACTCGGGATCCTCGGACGACTGGCCCGCGAGTGGTCGCAGCACCGCCTGCGCGCGCTGGCCGGACGGAACATTGTTGCGCTCCAGCAAGGCGGCAGCGTAGGTCAGGACCACGACGCGGTTGCGCGGCAGGCGCTGCAACAACGCTTCGAAGCGCGCATCGGCGGCCGCGCGCTGACCGCTGCGCGACTCCGCTTCCGCCAGACCAAGCTCGACCCACAGATCGGTCGGGCGTTCCGCCAGCAGTGTCCGCAACTGCTTCGCCGCCGCTGCACCTTGGCCGGCACGCAAGCGCGCGATCGACAGACCGTACTGCTGCGCCTGGTTCAGCGCGCCGCGGCCGGCGATCTGCTCATACTCGCGCACCGCGGCCGCGGGCGAATCCGCGCTGAGCACGCGCAGACGCTCACGGGCCAGCTCATAGTCGCCGGTGCCGCCGCCACCGCCACCGCTGGGCGGAAGCATCAGCCCGTTGGGCAGCAGCGGGTTGTCGGTGGCAATCGCGCCGGGGCGGAAGCCGGTACCGCTGCTGGCAAGACGCGCTGCCCGCTCCTTCGCCTCGCTGATGCGGGTGGTGGTGACCGGGTGGGTCATCAGGTAGTCCGGGATGTCATACGCGCCGGCGGCATTCGCCCGGGAGCGCGCCTGCATCACGGTGAAGAACTCCGCCATCGCGCCGGGGTCGTAACCGGCCCGCGCAAGGGTCTGCAGGCCGATGCGATCGGCTTCGTGCTCGTTGGAGCGGGTGTAGTTGATCTGCCGTTGCTGGGCCAGGCCCATGGCCGACATGATCGCGGCCTGGGTGGCTTCACCCGATGAGCTGCCGCCGGCCGCCTGGGCGGCAACGATTGCGCCCAGCATGCCCAGCAGGATGGGCAACTGGTCGCGCTGCGCCCGTTCCGCCCCGCGCAGCACGTGCTGCTGGGTGACGTGCGAAATCTCGTGGGCGAGCACCCCGGCGACCGCGTCTTCCCGGTCCGCCGCCAGGATCAGCCCTGCGTTGACCCCGATGTAGCCACCCAGGGTCGCGAATGCGTTGATCTGGCGCTCGCGCAGCATGAAGAAAGTGAAGGCCTGCGTGGGCCGGTCGCTGCTGGCGCCGAGACGGGCACCGAGCGCATCCAGCCAGCTGTCGATCAGCGGGTCTTCCAGGATGTAGTCGTAGTGGCGCAGTTGCGCCAGCATCATGCCGCCGTATTCCTCCTGCTGGGCGGGCGTCAGCAGCTCTCCGGCCGAGGAGCCGATGTCGGGCAGCGAGTCCTGTGCGGGGGCACACACGCTGGCCAAGGCGAGGGTCACGGCGGCGGTAAGCACGATCAGACGGCGCAAGCAGACACTCCTGGAACCGGAAACAGCGGATGGATCGCGATGAGGTGGAGGATGCGGGCTGGCGGGGTTGCGGGGGTTAATTGCGGGTTAACCGCCGACGACCACACGGCACGAACCCCGTGCTTGCGGCATTAGACTGCATGCCACGTTGGATAGGACCCCGATCCTTGCAACGAGTTCACAACAGGAGAACCCCTTGAACGCCACCGCCAAGCCCGAAATCCTGATCTACACCAGCGCGACGTGTCCCTACTGCGTCGCCGCCGCCAATTTCCTGAAGAGCAAGGACCTGCAGTGGAGCGAGATCCGGGTCGATCTGGATCCGGTCGCCCGCGACAAGATGGTCGCGCTGGCCAAGCGGACGAGCGTGCCGCAGATCTTTGTCGGCGACACCCATGTTGGCGGATTCGACGACATGATGGCCCTGCATCGTGCGGGCAAGTTCGAGCCGCTGCTGGAAGGCACGGCGTAACCCGGACGCACTACGGCCGGATCGGCGACCAACCTGAGCGTGCGGCGCAGCGCCGGGGCGGCAGCCGCGGCGGCGATCCGGCATAATCATGGGGATAACCATTTGGCGTTGCGACATCCGCGGCGCGCCCCACAGCTGGAAGAGAATCCCAAATGACGCAGACGATTACGGTCATCCGTGGCGACGGTATCGGCCCGGAAATCATGGACGCCACCCTTCACGTGCTCGACGCGATGAAGCTGGGGCTGGTGTATGAGTTCGCCGACGCCGGCCTGGTGGCCTTGGAGAAGACCGGGGAGTTGCTGCCCGCGGCGACGATGGACTCGATCCGCAAGAACCGGGTCGCATTGAAGAGCCCGCTGACCACCCCGGTGGGCGGTGGCTTCTCATCGATCAACGTCGAGTTGCGCAAGCGCTTCGACCTGTACGCCAACGTCCGTCCGGCCAAGTCGTTCCCCAACACCCTGACCCGTTTCCCGGCCGATGTGGACGTGATCACGGTGCGTGAGAACACCGAGGGCGCCTACAGCGCCGAGGGTCAGGAGACCGCCGCCGATGGTCAGAGCGCGATCTCCATCACGCGTACCACCCGCAAGGGCTCGGAGCGCATTGTCCGTTACGCCTTCGAGTTGGCCCGCTCGGCAGGCCGCAAGAAAGTCACCGTGGTGCACAAGGCCAACATCCTCAAGTCCACCTCGGGTCTGTTTCTGAAGACCGCGCGGGAAGTCGCCGTGGAGTACCCGGACATCCAGTGCGAGGAGATGATCGTCGACAACGCGTGCATGCAGCTGGTGATGCGCCCGGAACAGTTCGACGTGCTGGTCACCACCAACCTGTTCGGCGACATCATCTCGGACCTGTGTGCCGGTCTGATCGGCGGTCTTGGTCTGATTCCCGGGGCGAATATCGGTGCCGATACGGCGATCTTCGAAGCCGTCCACGGGACCGCGCCGGATATCGCGGGGCAGGGCAAGGCCAACCCCTGCGCGTTGCTGCTCGGCGCCGCCCAGATGCTTGACCACCTCGGCATGGCCGACAAGGCCACGCGCCTGCGCGCCGCCATCGTGGCCACCCTGGAAGCCCGCGACAGCCTCACCGGCGACCTCGGCGGCACCGGCACCACCATGGGTTTCGCCCAGGCGATCGCCAGCCGGGTCTAGTCGACCCGATCAAAGCTTTACGTCCGCAGTTGGTATTTCGGACCTGACGGGGTGCCAACGGCACCCCGTTTTTTTTTGGAGCTGGCCCGGTGGCGAACAGGGCAGGGGAATTGCGCCGATCCGGGCAGTGGAGTCCGGGAACAGAAAAGGGCGCCGAAGCGCCCTTTCCGGTGAATGCGGGATCGCCGCTCAGCGCGACTGCAGCTTCGACAGCAGCCGCAGGAACTCCACGTACAGCCACACCAGCGTCACCATCAGGCCGAAGGCGCCGTACCACTCCATGTGCTTGGGCGCACCGTTGTCCACGGCGGTCTCGATGAAGTCGAAGTCCAGCACCAGGTTGAGCGAGGCGACCACCACCACGACAAGGCTGAAGCCGATGCCGACGATGCCCGATTCGTGGACCATCGGAAGATCGATGCCGAACAATCCCAGCACCATGCTGGCGAGGTAGACCAGGAAGATACCGCCGGTCGCGGCTACCACGCCGAGCTTGAACTTCTCGGTGACCTTGATCATCCCGCTGCGGTAGGCGAACAGCATCGCAAACAGCGTGCCGAAGGTCAGCAGCACCGCCTGCATGACGATGCCCTCGTACATGTGGTTGAACATCGCCGAGATCGCGCCCAGGAAGAACCCTTCCACCAGTGCGTACAGCGGGGCGGTGATCGGCGCCCATTCCTTCTTGAAGATGGTGGCGAACGCCAGCACCAGACCGCCAATCAGACCACCCCACATGTAGGGACCGGCGCCGACGATCCCCGCCGGGGTGCTGACCTGGCTCCACGCGAACGAGGCCGTGAGGATGCACAGCAGCAACAGCGTGCCGGTCTTGTTGACCGTACCGTTGAGGGTCATCACGTCATTGCCGCCGCGCACGACGGTGCCGCTGTTGATGTCGAGGAAGCTGGAGTCCTTCAACGCGGGATTGCTGCTGCGGATCATAGGTACGCCCCCCTGGGGCCGAAAAGGTAGGTCTGGGCCGAGCATACACCGCTGCACCGGCCTTTCTCATGAACCGTTGACACCGTCGGCAGGCACCGCCAGAATGGTCGGCCTTTCGCGGCATTGGCGTGCAACGAAAGCCCGGATCGGGGCATAGCGCAGTCTGGTAGCGCATCTGGTTTGGGACCAGAGGGTCGGGGGTTCGAATCCCTCTGCCCCGACCAACTTGTTCGACGGCGTCGGTATGATTACCACAGGCGCCCGTAGCTCAACCGGATAGAGCACTAGCCTTCTAAGCCAGTGGTTGCAGGTTCAAGTCCTGCCGGGCGCGCCACTCGTGCGATACTTGTCTGCAGTGGTTTTGTTGTCGTTTTACCCGTTGTCGTTTTACCTGTGGTGGATGTAGCTCAGTCGGTTAGAGCATCGGATTGTGATTCCGAGGGTCGCGGGTTCGAATCCCGTCTTCCACCCCACTTTTTCGGGAATTGTCCTGTACAATTCCGCGTGTTCCGGGCCGTTAGCTCAGTTGGTAGAGCAGTTGACTCTTAATCAATAGGTCGATGGTTCGAATCCATCACGGCCCACCAGATAGAACGGGCGCCAGGGACCAGTCCCCGGCGCCTTTTTTATGCCCGTCGCGGGGTCAATCGCCGGTAGTGCACGGCCCTGCAAGCAGTTCAGCACGCGAAAGTGGCGGAATTGGTAGACGCCCTGGCTTTAGGTGCCAGTGGGAGAAATCCCGTGGGGGTTCGAGTCCCCCCTTTCGCACCATCCCGGCAGCGATCGCGCGCGTCCTGCGCCCCACACCTGCGGGAAAAGACTGGCAGCCCCGGGCGGAATCCGCCAGACTATCGCGTTGACCAGCGGCCGGCGTGAGCCTGCCGTGGCCAACCTGGCCCAACATCAAATCAACGTGCCGTCGGTGTTCGCCGCGGTTGCAGGAGTGGATATGCAAGTTTCGGTCGAATCGCTCGGTGCCCTTGAACGCCGCATGACATTCAGCCTCCCCGCCGACCGCTACGAGAGCGAAGTCAGTGGTCGCCTGCGCGAGATCTCGCGCGGTGCCCGGATCAAGGGCTTCCGTCCCGGCAAGATTCCGCCCAAGGTGATCGAGCAGCGTTTCGGCCCCCAGGTCCGGGCCGAGGTCATCGATGGTCTGGTCCGCGAGAGCTTCGGCAGCGCGGTGCGCGAGCAGTCGCTGCAGATCGCCGGCAATCCGAACATCGAGCCGGCCAGCGACCAGTCCGATGAGCTGGCCTACGTGGCGACCTTCGAGCTGGTGCCGGACTTTGGCGATGTCGATGTGTCCAAGCTGAAGATTGTGCGCAGTACCTCCGAGGTCCAGGATGCCGACCTCGACACGATGGTCGAGAACCTGCGTCTGCAGCGGCGCAGCTGGAACGTGGTCGAGCGCGGCGCCCAGGACGGCGATGCGGTCGAGCTGGAGACCTATTCCACCGTGGGCGACGAGCGCATGCCCGCGGAGGGTGCCGAGCGCGGCACCACGGTGATCGGTTCCGGCGGCATGCTGCCGGCCATCGAAGCGCAGCTGAAGGGCATGCAGGCGGGCGAGCAGAAGGACGTCGATGTCGCGTTTCCCGCCGATTGGCGGGTGCCGGCGCTGGCGGGCAAGACCGTGGTCGTAAACCTGAAGGTTGGCAAGGTCTCCGAGCCGCACCTGCCGGAAATCGACGCCGATTTCATCAAGAGTTTCGGCATCCGCAGCGGTGATGCCGACCAGTTCCGCGCCGACATCCGCAGCAATCTGGAGCGCGAGCTCAAGGGCGCCCTCATGGGCCGTCTGCGTCGCGAAGTCAGCGAGCAGCTGGTCGCCGCCTACGCCGACATCGAAATGCCGCCCAAGCTGGTGGAGAACGAGGCGCGTGACCTGGTGGCCCAGGCCGCCGAGCAGGCGCGTCGCCAGGGCCGCAATGCCGAGGTTCCGGCCGATGCGCACCTGCAATTCATGGACGCCGCACGCAAGCGCGTGCTGGTGGGACTGCTGGTGGGCGAAGTGGCCCGTCGCAACGAGCTCAAGCTGGATCCGCAGCGCGTCAACGAGACCTTGAACCTGATCGCCTCGACCTACGAGGAGCCGCAGGAAGTCATCCAGCTGTACCGCAACGATCGCCAGCTGATGAGCGGCCTGCAGGGACGGGTGATGGAAGAGCAGGTGATCGACTGGATCGCCGAGCGCGCCGAGCACACCGAGCAGCCGCTCGCATTTGCCGACGCCATTCGCCAGTAGGCGATGCGCATGACCGGCATCCGCCACACGCGGATGCCGGTGACCACTTGCGCCATGGCCCGGTCGACCCCACGTTGATCGGGTCAGCCCATGCAATGCCAGCCAAGGTGCCGTTTTGATGGATAAGCAAACCCAAGCCCTCAACCTCGTTCCGATGGTGGTCGAACAGACCAGCCGCGGCGAGCGTGCCTACGACATCTATTCGCGCCTGTTGAAGGAGCGGGTGATTTTTCTGGTCGGTCCGATCGACGACCATGTGGCCAACGTGATCGTGGCCCAGATGCTGTTCCTGGAGGCCGAGAATCCTGAGAAGGACATCAGCCTCTACATCAACTCGCCCGGTGGCGTGGTCACCGCAGGCATGGCGATCTACGACACCATGCAGTACATCCGCCCGGACGTGAGCACCATCTGCGTCGGCCAGGCCGCCTCCATGGGCGCGCTGCTGCTGTCCGCGGGTGCGAAGGGCAAGCGTTACGCGCTGCCCAACTCGCGGGTGATGATCCACCAGCCGCTGGGCGGCTTCCAGGGTCAGGCGACCGACATCGAGATCCACGCGCGCGAGATTCTGGCGCTGAAGCAGCGTCTCAACGAGGTCTTGTCGCGTCACACCGGCCAGCCGTTGGAAGTCATTGCGCGCGATACCGAGCGCGACAATTTCAAGGGAGCCGAAGCCGCCCTGGAGTATGGCCTGATCGACGAAGTGCTTGAGCGGCGGCCGGAAAACACCATCCAGGCACGTTGATCCAGGCCAGGCGCAGTTCCGCGTTTGGCCTGCAACACGCTGATTTAAAAGGTATTTGTCAGTTCGGGCGCGCGGGTTTTACAGCGTCAGGCTGTGCTACCCTCGAACTCAACCCGCACGATCCTGTCACTCGGCGAACCCCGCCGGGTCAGGTGTTGCAACCCATCAAGATCCAGGCAAGCGCATGACTGAAGAACGTCCGGGCCGTACCAGCGGCGACAGCAACAAGATCCTCTACTGCTCCTTCTGCGGAAAGAGCCAGCATGAGGTGCGCAAGCTGATTGCCGGTCCCAGCGTTTTCATCTGCGATGAATGCGTGGAGCTGTGCAACGACATCATCCGCGAGGAGCTCGAGGAGAAGGCGCAGTCGGCACGCAGCCACCTGCCCAAGCCGCGCGAGATCCTCGAGGTGCTGGACGAGTACGTCATCGGCCAGGCGCGGGCCAAGAAAACCCTCGCCGTCGCGGTGTACAACCACTACAAGCGCATCGAGAGCCGTCAGAAGAGCGACGACATCGAGCTGTCGAAGTCCAACATCCTGCTGGTCGGCCCGACCGGTTCGGGCAAGACGTTGCTGGCGGAAACCCTGGCGCGGATGCTCAACGTTCCGTTCACGATGGCCGATGCGACCACGTTGACCGAAGCCGGTTACGTGGGCGAGGACGTGGAAAACATCATCCAGAAGCTGTTGCAGAAGTGCGACTACGACGTCGAGAAGGCGCAGCAGGGCATCGTCTACATCGACGAGATCGACAAGATCTCGCGCAAGTCCGACAACCCGTCGATTACGCGTGACGTGTCCGGTGAAGGCGTCCAGCAGGCGCTGCTGAAGCTGATCGAAGGCACCGTCGCCAATGTTCCGCCGCAGGGCGGTCGCAAGCACCCGCAGCAGGAATTTCTGCAGGTCGACACCCGCAATATCCTGTTCATCGTTGGCGGTGCGTTTGCCGGTCTGGACAAGATCATCCAGCAGCGCAGCACCGAGGCCGGTGGTATCGGCTTCGGCGCCAAGGTCAAGAGTGCCGATCGCAAGGTGGACATCGGTACCGTGCTGGCGGACGTGGAGCCCGAGGATCTGGTGAAGTTCGGGCTGATCCCCGAGTTTGTGGGTCGGCTGCCGGTGATCGCCACCCTGGAGGAGCTGGACGAGGCGGCGCTGGTGACCATCCTCACCGAGCCGAAGAATGCGATCACCAAGCAGTTCCACCGCTTGTTCGAGATGGAGGACGTCGAGCTGGAGTTCCGGCCGGACGCGCTGGTGGCGATCGCCAAGAAGGCGCTGAAGCGCAAGACCGGCGCGCGTGGCCTGCGCACCATCGTGGAATCCGTGCTGCTGGACACGATGTATGACCTGCCGTCGTTGGAGAACGTCAGCAAGGTCGTGGTGGACGAGTCGGTGATCGAGCACAAGACCGCGCCGTACCTGATCTATGAAGCACCACCGGTCGCGCCGCAGAAGGCTGCTTCGGGCGACTGACCCGGGCGTTCCGGCGCGTCCGGACCCGCGGGATCACGATCAGCCACTTGCAGATGCAAGTGGCTGATTTCGTTTGCGGGCTGCGCTTTGCGTGCGCGCGGTGGGGACGATCCGCTTGCAAGGACATCGCCTGACCCCCATAACCCCGTCATGGCCAGCGATTGCGGCCCATTTCCCTTTCCGCGGTCTGGCGCAGTGCGCGCGACCCCCTGAACGAACGGAGTTCCACATGACCGAATCCAAAAAGCGCGTGAAGGCCGGGGGCGGGCCGCCGGACATGCCGGTGCTGCCCCTGCGCGATGTCGTGGTCTTTCCGCACATGGTGATCCCGCTGTTTGTCGGTCGCGACAAATCCATCCGCGCGCTGGAGGCGGCGATGGAGGGTGACAAGCAGATTCTGCTGGTCGCGCAGAAGGCCGCGGAGACCGATGATCCCGGCGCCGATGACCTGTTCCAGGTCGGCACTCTGGCCCATGTGCTGCAATTGCTGAAGCTTCCGGACGGCACCATCAAGGTGCTGGTGGAAGGGGTGTCGCGCTCCAAGGTCGACCGGGTGGTCGAGGTTGACGGCGCATTGCGCGGCCGCGGCAAGGATATTCCCGCGGAAACCGATCGGCCGGAGCGCGAGATCGAAGCGATCATGCGTTCGCTGATGAGCCTCTTCGAGCAGTACATCAAGACCAACCGCAAGCTCCCGCCGGAGCTGATGCAGACGCTGTCAGGCATCGATGAGCCGGGCCGGTTGGCCGATACGGTTGCCGCGCATCTGGGCGTGCGCATCGTCGACAAGCAGAAGCTGCTGGAAACCCACGGCATCGGTGCGCGGCTGGAGCAGTTGATCGGCCTGGTGGACGGCGAGATCGATGTCCAGCAGCTGGAGAAGCGCATCCGCGGCCGGGTCAAGGGCCAGATGGAAAAGAGCCAGCGCGAGTACTATCTCAACGAGCAGATGAAGGCGATCCAGAAGGAGCTGGGCGAGATCGACGACATGCCCAATGACATCGAGGAGCTGACCCGCAAGATCGCCGAGGCGGGGATGCCCAAGCCGGTCGCGGCCAAGGCGAAAAGCGAGCTCAACAAGCTCAAGCAGATGTCGCCGATGTCGGCCGAAGCCGCCGTGGTGCGCAACTATCTGGACTGGCTGCTGGGTGTGCCGTGGAAGAAGCGCAGCAAGGTCCGCAAGGACCTGCGGGCCGCCCAGGAGGTGCTGGACGCGGACCATTACGGTCTGGAAAAGGTCAAGGAGCGCATCCTGGAATACCTGGCCGTGCAGACCCGGGTCAAGCAGATGAAGGGCGCCATCCTGTGCCTGGTCGGACCGCCGGGCGTTGGCAAGACCTCGCTGGGTCAGTCGATCGCCAAGGCGACCAACCGCAACTTCGTGCGCATGTCGCTGGGCGGTGTCCGCGACGAGGCGGAGATCCGTGGCCACCGCCGGACCTACGTCGGTTCGATGCCGGGCCGGGTGGTGCAGAACCTGACCAAGGCCGGGACCCGCAATCCGCTGTTCATGCTGGACGAGATCGACAAGATGTCGATGGACTTCCGTGGCGACCCGTCTTCGGCACTGCTGGAGGTGCTTGATCCGGAGCAGAACAACGCCTTCAACGACCACTACCTGGAGGTCGATCTGGACCTCAGCGAAGTGATGTTCGTGGCTACCGCCAACTCGCTCAACATCCCCGGCCCGCTGCTGGACCGGATGGAAGTGATCCGGATCCCCGGCTACACCGAGGACGAGAAGGTCAATATCGCGATGCGCTACCTGGTGCCCAAGCAGCTCAAGGCCAACGGCCTCAAGCCCGAAGAGCTGAAGATCGGCGAGGCGGCCGTGCACGACATCGTCCGCTACTACACCCGCGAGGCGGGTGTGCGGAATCTGGAGCGCGAGATCGCGAAGATCTGCCGCAAGGTGGTCAAGGAAATCGCGCTTGCCGGTCCCAAGCCCAAAGCGCGCAAGGCGCCGCTGGCGGTCAACAGCAAGAACCTGGAAAAGTATCTGGGCGTGCGCCGCTTCGACTTTGGCCGGGCCGAGGAAAACAACGAGATCGGTCTGGTCACCGGCCTGGCATGGACCGAGGTCGGCGGCGAGTTGCTGCAGGTCGAGTCCACGCTCGTTCCCGGCAAGGGCCAGCTGATCCTGACCGGCCAGCTGGGCGATGTGATGAAGGAATCCGCTTCCGCCGCGCTCTCGGTCGTGCGCGCCCGCACCGAGCAACTGGGCATCGACCTGGGCTTCCTGGAGAAGCACGACGTGCATGTCCACGTGCCCGAAGGTGCGACGCCCAAGGACGGTCCCAGCGCCGGTATCGCCATGGTGACGGCGCTGGTGTCCACGCTGACCAAGAATCCGGTCCGCGCCGAGGTCGCCATGACCGGCGAGATCACCCTGCGCGGTCGCGTCCTGCCGATCGGCGGGTTGAAGGAGAAGCTGCTGGCGGCACTGCGCGGCGGCATCACCACGGTGGTGATCCCCGAGGAAAACAAGAAGGATCTGGTGGATCTGCCCAAGAGCGTGGCGGAGGGCTTGACCATCAGAACCGCACGCTGGATCGATGAGGTGCTCGACATCGCGCTGGAGCGGCCTGTGACGCCTTCGGCGCCCGCCGCGCCGGGCGAGCTGCCCGCGCCGGTGAAGAACGAGCCTGCGGCGCGAGCAGGCGTCAAGCACTGAACCGGGCCGCGACCCCGAAACATGCTATAAAAAGGCTGGAACCCGCGTCATTGCTGGGTTTCAGTCTTGCGTCGGGAAAAACGCGCTGGTATAACGGCGTGCAACCGTTTCGCGTTATCCCTGTTCCGGAAGGGGGATGCGAAGCGGCAAGGTCGATCGGAGGTCCGGCAACTGCGTCGGCACTTCGATTTCAAGAATCACGCGGTCCAACCGCTCAGGGAGTCAAAAAGAATGAACAAGGGTGAATTCGTCAGTGCTGTTGCCGATGCTTCAGAGTTGTCCAAGGCCGACGCCGCCAGCGCGGTGGATGCGATGGTCAGCGTCATCACCGAGACGCTGAAAAACGGCGACTCGATCACGCTCGTCGGCTTCGGCACCTTCCAGGTCCGCAACCGTGCCGCCCGTCAGGGTCGCAACCCGAAGACCGGGGAGGCCATCAAGATCAAGGCTTCGAACAATCCCGCGTTCAAGGCTGGCAAAGCACTGAAAGACGCTGTAAACTAAGCGGCTACCCACCGGGGGCGGTGTACGGTTTTCTGCCCCTCCGGTCTGAACATCCGGGTGCTTAGCTCAGTGGTAGAGCGTCTCCTTTACACGGAGAGGGTCGGGGGTTCGAAACCCTCAGCACCCACCAGCATCGGGTTGCAAGGTTTTAGAGTGCGGAGTGGTAGTTCAGTTGGTTAGAATGCTGGCCTGTCACGCCGGAGGTCGCGGGTTCGAGTCCCGTCCACTCCGCCAGTTCAATCCGGCCCAGCGCGCAATCGCGGGTCGTGCGGCAAGCAGCATCACAGCTCTGTAGTCCGGAGCGGATGTTGGGCTGACACCAGTGTCAAAGTGCGGAGCGGTAGTTCAGTTGGTTAGAATGCTGGCCTGTCACGCCGGAGGTCGCGGGTTCGAGTCCCGTCCGCTCCGCCAGTTCATCCGAAACGCCTGCAAATCCCGGATTTGCGGGCGTTTTGCTGTTCCGCGACCGCAGAATCCGCTCACAGCGCTTCACCGATGGCCACGACCAGCCGCGGTGGGAGCGCCGGCACCCAGGGCACTGCGGACTCTCGTCGCCCATCCACGCTAAACTGTCCGGCTTCCGCCCTGACCCGATTGAATCATGCTGCGAAAAATCCGAGAAAAGACCACCGGCTGGGTCGCGATGACGATCCTGGGAATCCTGATTGTTCCGTTCGCCCTGTTCGGGCTGGAGCAGTACATGGTCCAGGGCGGCAGCAGCACCGTCGCGTCGATCAAGGCGCCGCCCGCGTGGTGGTCCTCGGCGCCGTCGTTCTGGCCGGTGTCGGTGCTGTGGCGCCATGACGAGGTGGGGACCGACGAGTTCCGCAACCGCTTCGAGCAGGTGCGCCAGCAACAGCGTGCCGAGAAGGGCGATGCCTTCGACGCGCGCGCGTTTGAGGACATTGCGAACAAGCGGCTGGTGCTGGAGAGCCTGATCGACCAGAAGGTGCAGGCGATGGCGGCGCAAGCGGCCGGCGTCACGGTCAGCGACGCCATGGTCATCGACGAGATCCAGCGCATCCCCGCGTTCCAGGTGGACGGTCGCTTCGATCCCCAGCGCTACCAGTTGGCGCTCGCGGCTCAGGTGCCGGCGCAGTCACCGGCCCAGTTCGATCGCCTCGTGCGTGAGGGTCTGGAGCAGGGACTGGTGATGAACGCCCTGGCGGAAAGCAATTTCGTCACGCCCGGTGAAATGGACCGGTTGATCCGCCTCATGGGCGAGCAGCGGGACGTCTCCGTGCTGGTGGTGCCGGCTGCCGACGCCGGCGCTGTCGCGGTCAGCGATGCGGACGTGCAGGCGTGGTACGACGCCCACCTGGCCGACTACCGCGCCCCGGAGCAGGTCACGATCGAATACGTGTCACTGGACGCGGCCGATATGCCGGCCGCGCCCGCTGCCGACGAGGAGACCCTGCGTCATCGTTATGACCAGGAGGCGGAGAAGTTCGCCCAGCAGGAAGAGCGCCTCGCCTCGCACATTCTGGTCGAGGTGCCGGCCGACGCCGATGCCGCGACCATTGCCGCTGCCAAGGAGAAGGCGACCAGGCTCGCCGCGCAGGCGCGTGCCGACGGGGCGGACTTCGCGGCGCTCGCCACCGCTTCCAGCGACGATCCGGCCTCTCCCGGCGGGGATCTGGGCTGGATCAGCCGCGGAACGATGCCCGACGCCCTGGAATCAGCCCTGTTTGCCCTGGCTCCCGGGCAGATCAGCGATCCGGTCAAGACCGAGTTCGGCTGGCATGTGATCAAGCTGCGGGAAACGAAAGCCGGCCAGCGCGAGTCGTTTGAGCAGGTGCGTGAAACGCTGGCGCGCGAGCAGGCCGAAGCGGACCGCGAGCGGATGTTCAGCGACCTGTCCAGCCGGGTGGTGGACGCCGTCCTGCAGAACCCCAGTGGCCTGGCGTCGGCTGCCGAGGCGGCGAATCTGACAGTGCAGAAGCTGGGCCCGTTCGATGCGCGTTCCAACGAGGGCATCGCGGCCAGTCCGGCGGTCAAGCGGGCGGCGTTTTCCGAGATTCTGATCCAGGACGGCACGGTCAGTGACCCGATCGAGGTCGCTCCCGAGCACAACGTCTGGATCCGCGTGCTGTCCCACACCGCCGAAGAGGCGCAGCCACTGGCTCAGGTGCGCGACCAGGTGGTGGGCGCCATCCGCGCCGACCGGTCGAAGGCCCTCGCGCGTGAGCGCGCAACGGCCTTGCAAGCGCGCCTGCAGAAGGGTGAGACGCTGGCGTCTCTGGCGGCGAAGGAATCGCTGCCCGCACCCGAGTCACTGCCCGGGGTACCCCGGGGCGCGCCGTTGATTGCGCCGGGGGTGTCGGATGCGCTGTTTGCGGTGCAGGTCAAGACCGGCGGCACCGCGATCGGCAGCAAGGTGCTGGATGACGGACGGATCGTGTTGTTCAGCGTCGACAAGGTGGTGCCCGGGGACGTTGCCGCCTTCCCGGCCGAGCAGCGCGAGGTGTTGCAGCAGCAACTCGGTCAGGCCGCCGGGATCGACGATGTGCAGGCCCTGCTGGCGAAACTGCGCAAGTCCATGAAGATCCGGGTGCTCGAACAGAACCTGTAGCCGGGCCGGAAGCGGGGGGCCTTCCCGACTTCCGCCCACAAAAAAGCCCGGCATCGCGCCGGGCTTTTTTGTGGGCGGGTATCCGCTCAGTCCTTGTCGTTGATGCCGGTCATGCCCAGGATGTTGTAGCCCGAGTCCACGTACACCACGTCGCCGGTAATCCCCAGCGCGAGGTCCGAGCACAGGAAGGCGGCGGTGTTGCCCACATCCTCGATTGTCACCGTGCGGCGCAGCGGCGCATGCTGCTCGAACTGGCCGAGCATCTTGCGGAAATTGGAGATCCCCGCAGCCGACAGGGTCTTGATCGGGCCGGCGGAGATCGCATTGACGCGGGTGCCTTCCGGGCCCAGGTTGAGCGCCAGGTAGCGGACAGTGGCCTCCAGGCTCGCCTTGGCCACGCCCATCACGTTGTAGTTCTGCAGCGCGCGCACCGCACCCAGGTAGCTCAGGGTCAGGATCGAGCCGTTGCGACCGGCCATCAGCGGCCGCGCGGCCTTGGCAAGGGCGGCCAGCGAGTACGCCGAAATGTCGTGGGCAACTGCCCAGTTTTCGCGGGTCAGCCCGTCCAGGAATTCGCCTTCAATGGCCTCGCGCGGGGCGTAGGCGATGGCATGAATCAGGATATCGAAGCTGTCCCAGTGCTTGCCGAGCTCCGTAAAGCAATCGGCGATCTGCTCATCGCTGGACACATCCAGCGGCAGCACGATGCTGCTGTCCAGGGCAGCGGCGGCCTTCTCGACGCGCGGCTTCAGCTTGTCGTTCAAATAGGTGAACGCCAGCTCCGCGCCCTCACGGTGCATGGCCTCGGCAATGCCGCTGGCGATCGAGCGCTCGCTCGCGATACCGGTGATCAGTGCGCGCTTGCCTTGCAGGAAACCCATGATTGCTCCTTGTTGACCAGAGCCGCGACCGGCTTGGTCGGGCGACCCGCTATTGTACCCGCGCCACTGGGGGCGGATCAGGTGCTAATTGCTGGCCAGCTCGGGCACCGGCATGCGAGGTGCGGGGCGATCCATCGCCTTGATCCACGACTCCTGCTGATTGGCGTCATCCAGGACGCACGCCAGCGCCTGCAGCTTGCGTACATAGGCCTGGGTGGTGGCCGGGACGCCGGCGAGGGTGGCGGGGTTGGCATTGCGGGCCTGTTGGCCGCCACTCTTCAGGGCGCCGAGAATGCGGTATTCACCCGCGTTGTAGGCCATCGCGGCCAGTCGCCAGTCGCCGGCAAACATCCCGTGCAGGGTCTTGAGATAACGCACCGCAGCACGGGTGGAGTCGACCGGCGATAGGCGGCCGTCGTAACCCTTGCGGATCGGCACCTTGTGGTTGCGGGCAGTGCGCTCGATCATCTGCCACATGCCGACCGGTCCGGAGGAGCTGCGTGCCTCGGGTCGATAGCCGCTTTCCACGAAGGGGATCAGGGCGTACTCGCTGGGCAGGTGGGCGGCGCGCACCGCATCCAGCACATAGCCGAACAGGACCAGGGTGTCATCGCCGGGGGTCGCCAGACGCTTGGGCGCGGCCGCGTAATGCTTGCTCCAGCGGGCGCTGACGTCAGCGGCGCAGGCCGGATCGGCGAGGCCCTGCTGGAATTGACGATAGATCTCCAATCCGCCGCGCGCTGCCGGCGCTGCCGCGGGAAGCAAGGGCGGCGTCACCGGGGTCGCCGCATCCGTGGCTGCCAACGCCGGCGCTGGCGGAACGCCGGTCGCGGACGCACCCGACAGCGGCGATCCCAGCAGCACGCACAGCGCCAGTGCGATCCCGCGGCGGCCGGCCAAGCCGGCACGCCGCGCGCAGGGCGCGCTCATCCGCGGAACCCGTCTTTCCACCGCCGCAATTCGGCGAAGACTTCGATCTGGTCGACCGGGGCGCGGCCGAGACGATCGGTGACCGCGGCAATCACTGCGGGCTGGTCGCAGCGCAGGAACGGGTTGCACGCCCGTTCGCTGTCCAGGCTCGTTGGAAGGGTGGGGCGGGAAGTGGCTCGCATGTGTTTGGCATCCTGGGTGCGGCGCAAAAGCGCTGCATTTTCGGGCTCGACCACGCGCGCGAACGCTGCGTTGGACAGGGTGTATTCGTGACCGCAAAACAGCCTGGTCGCGCCGGAAAGGGCGGCCAGACGGGAGAGCGAACGATGCATCTGCAACGGACTACCTTCGAAAAGTCGCCCGCAACCCAGGCTGAACAGCGTATCGCCGCTGAACAGGACGCCGCCCGCAGGCGCGTCGTGGAAGTACGCAAGGTGGCTGCTGGTATGGCCCGGGACGGCAATCACCTGCCAGTCCAGCCCCGCGGCGGTGAAGCGCGTGCCATCGCCGACCACGTGCGTCGTGGTGGTAATGCGCGGATCGGCGGGCGCATAGACGCGCAGATCGGGCCAGCGCTGCAGCAATTCCGCCACCCCGCCGACATGGTCGTGGTGGTGGTGGGTCAGCAGGACCGCCCCCGGGCGCAGGCCCGCATCGGCGGCGGCAAACACCGGTGCCGCCTGGCCGGGATCGACGACCAGCGTTTCACTTCCGTCCCGGCTCAGACACCAGATGTAGTTGTCATCAAAAGCGGTCAGAGCCTGCAGATGCATAGGGCGCTCCTTGGGAATGCCGTCGGCTTGCAGCAGAATCAGTGGTTCCGGCCACGTCCCGCCGAGCAGGAAGCCGCGACCATGCCCGCATTTGCCTACCATCGTCAACCCGGCCTACCGCGGCGTGACGCGCTGGAGTGGTTCGCCGGCGCCGCCGGTCGAGCGCTGATGGCGAGCGAAACGGCTGCGGTTGCGCGGGTCTTGGCAGCCTGTCCGGCGATGCCCTGGCTTTGGCTCGGGATTCCGGCGGCCACACCGCCGGATGCACCGCGTGGGGTGCGCCTGCACCTTTCAACCAGTGGTTTCAGCGGCGATCTCCGCTGCGCCCTGCCGCTGCCGATGGCCAGCGAATGCTTCGGGGCCATCTTCCTGCAACATGCGCTGGACGACAGTCGCGCCGCCCCGGCGGTGTTGGACGAATGCGCCCGTCTGCTGGCCCCCGGCGGCACGCTCTGGCTGGCGACCCTCAATCCCTGGAGCCCCTACCGCGCCCGCTGGGCCGGCAGCGGCGTGCGTGCGCGATCGCCGGGTCGCTGGCAAGCGGCGTTGCGACGTGCAGGCTTCACACCCGGATCGATCCGGATGCAATGGCTGGGTCCGCACTGGCAGCCGCGGGTGGCCGAAGCCGGGGTAGGCCTGATGGACCGCTTCCGCGGAGGGCTGGCCTTGAGTGCCGGCAAACAGGTGCAGGCGGTGATCCCGCCGACCGGGTTGCGGCAGCTCAGCTGGCAGACCGGCCGCTGGCCGCTGCCGATCGCTGACCAGAGCGGCACGGCGAGACCGATCGTGCCCGGGTCGGCGATAATGCGCCGATGACTGAAAACAACCGTGTTGAAGACAGCGCCAAGACCGTCCAGATCCACACCGATGGCGCCTGCCTGGGCAACCCCGGGCCCGGTGGCTGGGCCGCCCTGCTGCGAAGCAGCGGGCGAGAGCGCGAACTGGTCGGCGGTGAGGCCGACACCACCAACAACCGCATGGAACTGATGGCGGCCATCTGCGCACTGGAAGCGTTGAAGGAACGCTGCGTGGTGACCCTGCATACCGATTCGCAGTACGTGCGTCAGGGCATCACGACCTGGATGGCCAACTGGGTCCGGCGCGGTTGGAAGACCGCCGGCGGGGATCCTGTGAAGAACCGCGACCTGTGGGAGCGGCTGAACCTCGCCGCGCGCAACCACCAGGTCGACTGGCGCTGGGTCAAGGGTCATTCCGGCGATCCGGACAACGATCGGGTCGACGTGCTGGCCCGCGACGAAGCAACCCGTTTCAAACAGCGCGGCTTCGCGCCGCGGGGCTGAGCATGGCGCGTCAGGTCATCCTGGATACCGAAACCACCGGGCTGAGCTGGGAGCGGGGTAACCGGGTGGTGGAAATCGGCTGCGTGGAATTCCTCGAGCGGCGCCCGACCGGTCGCACATTCCATCGCTACCTGAAGCCCGATTGCCCGTTCGAGCCTGGCGCCCAGGAAGTCACCGGGCTGACTCTGGAATTTCTCGCCGACAAGCCGCTGTTCACCGATGTGGTGCAGGAGTTCCTGGACTTTGTCGCCGGTGCCGAGCTGGTGATCCACAACGCGGCATTCGACGTCGGCTTCCTCGACAACGAACTGCGACTGGCGGGCGCGGAGCACGGGTGTCTGGCGGATCGTTGCACGGTCGAGGACTCGCTGCTGCTCGCGCGCCGCCGGTTTCCGGGTCAGCGCAATTCGCTGGACGCCCTGTGCCGTCGTCTGGGCGTGGACAATGCCCACCGCCAGTTGCATGGCGCGCTGCTGGATGCCCAGTTGCTGGCGGAGGTCTATATCGCCCTCACCTCCGGGCAGGAGGAAATCGGCTTTGCCTCGGCGGCGCCGGTGCCTGACGCGACAGCCGCGTCCTACCGGGCCGACGTGACCGTGCCGCGGCCGCGGGTAGTGGTGGAGCCGGCTGAGCTTGCCGCGCACGAGACCCGCTTGGCCACATTGCGCCGCAAAGCCGGCGTGGCGGTCTGGGACGCGATCGTGACCGGCTGAGCCGTCAGTGGCTGCGGATCAGGACCGCGGTGATGTTGTCCGAACCGCCGCCGTCCAGCGCCGCCGCCACCAGGGTGTCCACGCATTCCTGGGCGCTGCGGTCGCGCAGTCCGAGCACGCGCGCAATCTGCTCGTCCTCGACTTCCTCGGTCAGCCCGTCGCTGCACAGAAGCAATTGCATGCCCGGCAGCATCTCACCGGCAATGGTGGCGACATCGAGGTTGCGCGGGTCGGTCACCCCCAGCGCCTGCGTCACCACGTTGCGGTGCGGGTGGCTGCGGGCCTGCTCGCGGGTGATCGCGCCGCTGGCGATCAATTCCTGCACGTAGCTGTGGTCCTTGGACAGCTGCACCAGTTGCTCGTCGCGCCACAGGTACACCCGACTGTCACCCACCCAGGCGACCTCGAAGCGGTTGCCCGAAACACGGGCCGCGACCACGGTAGTGCCCATCGGCAGCGCGTCGCGACGCATGCGCGATACGCGCATGATTTCCTCGTCCGCAATCCGGATCGCCTGCACCAGCAAGGTGCCATCACGGGTTTCCCGGACAATCGTCTCCCGCGCGAGCGCGCTGGCGACCTCGCCGTATTCGTGCCCGCCCATGCCATCGGCGACCAGCCACAGCCCCAAAGCCCGGTCGCCGTAATAGCTGTCTTCGTTGAGCTCGCGACGCAGGCCGACGTGGGTCAGATGTCCAAATTCAATCATGGGGGATCGCGCCGGTCACGTTTCTTGAGGTCATCACATACGTTAACGCAGCCGTCGATGCTGGAAGGCCACAGGTT
Organism: Lysobacter sp.; assembly: GCA_039930265.1. GTDB lineage: Bacteria > Pseudomonadota > Gammaproteobacteria > Xanthomonadales > Xanthomonadaceae > Novilysobacter. The sequence goes on from JBDSPO010000148.1 coordinate 43,069, forward strand.
CGCAGACGGCAGGCACGGGAAAGGGCCGCCGGAGCAGCCCTTTCTCGATTCAAATATGGCGGAGAGGGGGGGATTCGAACCCCCGATGCGCTATAAACGCATGCCTGATTTCGAGTCAGGTACATTCAACCACTCTGCCACCTCTCCGGTGTACCGCCAGCCTCAAGCCGGGGTCGTGGGGGCGCAAGCATACGGTGCGCATGGCCTCGTGCACAAGCGGTGCAGCCGATCCGGTTGCCGGGGTGGGAGCGGTAGACTGTTGCCCTTCTCTTCACGGATGCCACCATGTCTGAAATCCTTGTTCCCGTCTCCTTCGGCGAGCTGCTGGACAAAATTGCGATCCTGTCCATCAAGGCCGAGCGCATGACCGATCCGGCCAAGTTGCAGAACGTCCAGAACGAGCTGGGCGCGCTGCAGAACACGTGGATGGCGCATCCGGCCGCCGGCAGTGACGTGGTCCGGCTGCGCGCCGAGCTGAAGTCGGTCAACGAGCGGTTGTGGGTGATCGAAGACGACATCCGCCTGAAGGAAAAGGCGGCTGCGTTCGACGACGAGTTCATCCGCCTGGCGCGCAGTGTGTACTTCGAGAACGACGAGCGGGCCCGGCTGAAGCGCGAGATCAATCTTGCCCTGGGTTCCAGCTACGTCGAGGAAAAGTCCTATCAGGACTACCGCAACAACGCCCCCTCGTAACCCGTCGGCGCGCGGGGGGCGCGTGCATGCCTGATTTCCGCGCTAAACCGGCAAGGTGTCGGCGCGGAACCGTTCAAACGCGCCGACCGCATCTTCCACCGTGACCAGATCCATCACCCCGTCGTGTTCGATCTTGCTGCCCCAGCGCAGCGCGTCGGCGGGCTTGCCGCGATAGCGTCGGGCGGCATCGTCGTAACGGTCCACGCAATAGCGGCGGTCGCTGTACGGCCCACTGCGCGCAGGGTTGCTGGCGGCGTGCAGCCCCAGCACCTTGGTGCCCATGGCATTGGCGATATGCATCGGGCCGGAGTCCGGCGTCAACAACAGATCGGCGCGCTCAAGCAGCGCCGGAAGCTGTTTGAGGGTGTCCTTGCCGACCAGGTCCAGCGGCACGCCGCGCATGGCATGGGTGATCGCGTCGGCGGTGTCACGCTCCAGCGCGCTGCGCCCACCGCACAGCACCACCCGCCAGCCGCAATCAATCGCGTGGTCGGCAACCGCCGCGTAGCGTTCAGCGCGCCAGTTGCGCAGCACATGGCTGGAGCACGGCGAGATCATCAAGGTGCGGGTGGCGTCTGCGTCCCACTGGGCACAGGCCCACTCACGCGCGTCGGCCGGCACCGGCAGGTCCCAACGGACCGCGGTCTGGCGCAACCCCAGCGGTTCGCAGAAGCTGCCGATCGCATCCAGGACGTGGATGCCGGGGCGGTCGGGAATGCGCCGGTTGATGAACAATCCGTGGCCATCGCGTGACCGGGCGCGGTCATAGCCGACTCGCATGCGCGCCGGCACCGCGGCCGAGAGCAGGTTGGCACGCGCGGCGACCTGCATCTGCAGCAGGACATCGAACTTGCCGGCCGGCCGGGCCCGCATCCGGCGATGCAGCGCGAGCATGCCGCGCAGGCCGGAGCGCTTGTCGTAGTCGATGAACTCGACCCCGGGAAGCCCCTCCAGCAGCCGCTGCTCGGCCTTGCCGATGATCCAGCTCAACGATATGTCCGGCCATGCCGCCTGCAGGGTTCGCACCAGCGGTACCACGTGGGTGACATCGCCCAGCGCGGAAAGCCGCAGCAGGCAGATCGAAGCAGGTGCAGGGGGCATGCTAATTGCTAGACTCCGGACAATGACGGGGTTTCATGCTGCTGAAGGACTGACGCCATTCCGCGAAGACAGCGGCTATGGCGCAATTCTGTTCGACACCAACCGGGTCCGGCAAGTCGAGCCGGAGTGGTTCGTGCCGTCCCGATGGCAGCAGCGGGCGCGCCCGGTCGACAGCGGTGGTCGCGGTGGCGCGTGGTTCGTGGATGCGCCCTTCGGTCAGGCCGTGCTGCGACGCTATCTGCGTGGCGGCCTCATGGCGAAGCTGTCGCACGACCGTTACGTCTGGCGCGGTGCCATGGCCACCCGCAGTTTCGCGGAGTTCCGCCTGTCACGCGCGATGATTGAAAGAGGGGTCCCGGTGCCGCCGCCGATCGCCGCCCTCTACCGGCGCGAAGGGATGTTCTACCGATGCGCGATCCTGGTCGAGCGCCTGCCCGATGTGCGCACGCTCGCCGATCGCGCCATCGTCGCCGGTGACGGCGCGCCCTGGGAGGAAACGGGCCGGCTCGTGGCCAAGGCGCATCGGGCAGGCCTGGATCACGCGGATCTGAATGCCCACAACCTGATGTTCGATTCCCGTGGCCAGGGCTGGGTGATCGACCTGGATCGCGGGCGCATGGTCATTCCGGCTACCGGCTGGCGCGAGCGCAACCTCGCGCGCCTGAAGCGCTCGCTGCTCAAGCTGCGCGGCAAGCGCGACGTCGCCGAGGTGGAGCGAGACTTCGCCCGCCTGCGCGATGCCTACGATCATGTCTGGGCGAGGGGTTACTGAAATGCGTTGGGATCTGCGCCTGCACGGTGTCGGCAATGCCTCGGCGGTCGAACTCGGGTCTGCGATGGCGACCATTGAACACCGGGGCCAGCCGTGGCTGACCATCGACTGCGGCGGCGAGGGGCTGACGGCCTTTCTGGCCCACTACGGGCAACCGCCGCAGGCGTTGTTCATCACCCACACCCATCTGGACCATGTGGCCGGGTTCGAGCGCCTGTTCGTGGAGGCCTATTTCAATGCGTCCCTGCGCGGCCGGATCCGGCTGTATGTGCCGGCCAAGCTCGTGCCCCTGCTGCACCAGCGCGTGGGCGACTATCCCAACCCGCTGGCAGAAGGCGGCGCGAACTTCTGGGACGCGTTCCAGGTGGTCCCGGTCGGTGAGGCGTTCTGGCACCGGGGCGTGCGCCTGGAAGTATTTCCGGTGCGCCACCATTGGCCCGACACGGCGTACGGACTGCGTCTGCACGGCAGCCTGGTGTGGACGGGAGATACCCGGCCGATTCCGGAAATGCTGGCGCGGATGGCCGGTGCGGGGGAGTTGATCGCCCACGACTGTGCGTTGCACGGCAACCCGTCGCACAGCGGTATCGAGGATCTGGAGCGGGAGTACCCGCGTGAACTCCTGGCGCGCTGCGTGCTGTATCACTACGGCAGCGCCGGTGAGGGGGACGCGCTGACCGCACGCGGCTATCGGGTCGGCCGGCCCGGGGAACTGCTGGCACTGGCAGCGACCACCGCGATGCGGGTCGAGGAGCCATAAAGGCGGTGGCCCCGCCAACTGACCTCGGCGCCCGCGTCAGTCAATACCGTTGCTGCCTTCCGGCCCTGGCGGAGTTTTCGACCTAGCGTCGCGAGGGGCCGACGGGGCCACCACGGACAATTACGACATCTGGCGGAGAGAGGGGGATTCGAACCCCCGAAGCGCGGTTTAGACGCTTACACACTTTCCAGGCGTGCTCCTTCAACCACTCGGACACCTCTCCGCATCTGAAACGCTACAGATCTCCGCTGCGCGCCAGCCACGAGGGCGGGAAACGCAACGAAGCCGCCAAGTCTAGCGCTGCGCGCGCGTGCGGACAAGTCGGATGTTGGCGCGAACGCAATCTCTGCGACTTGCAGCGGGCGTGGGGCGGGTAAGTGGCATGGCACAATGGGGGTGCTGCGTCGGCGTGCGCCGGATCCATGGCCCGACGCTCCCTGCCGGACTTGTCCAAGGTAATCGATGTCCTATCTCGTTCTCGCCCGCAAATGGCGGCCCAAGCGCTTCGCCGAACTGGTGGGGCAGGAGCACGTGGTGCGGGCGCTGACCAACGCGCTCGACAGCGGCCGGGTCCATCATGCCTTCCTGTTTTCCGGCACCCGCGGGGTGGGCAAGACCACGATCGCGCGGATCTTCGCCAAATCGCTCAATTGCGAGCAGGGCACGTCCGCCGATCCCTGCGGGGAATGCAACTCGTGCCTGGACATCGACGCCGGCCGGTTCATCGACCTGCTGGAGATCGACGCCGCCTCCAACACCGGCGTGGACGATGTCCGTGACCTGATCGACAATGCCCAGTACATGCCCTCGCGCGGCCGGGTGAAGGTGTACCTGATCGACGAAGTGCACATGCTCTCGAAGTCCGCGTTCAACGCCTTGTTGAAGACGCTGGAAGAGCCCCCGGGACACGTGAAATTCCTGTTGGCGACAACCGACCCGCAGAAACTGCCGGTGACCGTGCTGTCGCGGTGCCTGCAGTTCAATCTCAAGCGCCTGGATGAAGACCAGATCGGCGGCCAGGTGGAGAAGATCCTGCACGCCGAAGGGATTGCGATCGAGTCCGGGGCGGTGCGCCAGATCAGCCGCGCGGCCGATGGCAGCCTGCGTGACGGCCTGTCATTGCTGGACCAGGCGATCGCATACACGGGCGGTCAGCTCACCGATGCTGCGGTGGCCACCATGCTGGGCACGGTCGACCAGACCCGCGTCGGTGCGCTGCTGACGGCGCTGGCGGCCGGTGATGGCACTGCCCTGATGGCGGAAGTCGCGGCGTTGGCGGAATTTTCCCCCGATTGGGCGGGCGTTCTGGAGACCATGAGCGACGCGCTGCATCGGATCCAGGTGCGCCAGCTGGTTCCCGCGGCCAGCGTGGAGGCCGACGGCGTCGACATCGACACGCTGTCCAATGCGGTACCGCCCGAACTGGTCCAGCTGTGGTACCAGATGGCGATCAACGGTCGCCGCGATCTGTCACTCGCACCCAGCCAGCGCGCCGGATTCGAGATGAGCGTGTTGCGGATGCTCGCGTTCAGGCCCGCCGCCGCCGGCGCGGGGCGAGCGCCTGCAGCGACTGCGCCAGCGAACGAGGCAACGGGCACGGAGGCAGCGTCTTCCGGGGCGTTGCCTGCCCCCGTTGCGACGGCCACGGCGGTGCCGACACCGCCCGCGCCGCCGGCGCCGCCGGCCACCGCGATGCCGCCCGCCGATCAGGTGGTGCCCATGATCCCGGCGGCTGCGACGCCCCACGGTGGCGATGCGCCGGCGCGAGTGCGTCCTGCAGCGGACGCGGGGCAGGTGGAAAGCCTGGCCGGTCGGGACGACGACACGTACACCGGGCCGGACCGTGAAGCGGCGCCGTATCCCAGCCGGGAAGACGAGGCGGCTGCGATCAGCGCCCCTGCCGGTCCGGTGGCGGGCACCCCCGCGTCCAACGTTCGCGACGGGAGGCCCGGCTACGATGACGGCGCCTTCGGGGCGGCGATCGCTGATGCCGATGACTGGCATGCCTGGGTCGTCGCCAGCGCGCTGAAAGGACCCGCTCGCGTGCTCGCCGAGCACGTGGGTTTTATCGCCTGCGAAGGCGCCGTGCTTCGTCTGGCGCTGGCGCCGGAGGACGAGCTGCTGAACAAACCGGCCCTCGTCGCCCAGATCGCCCACGCCCTGGCGGCCAGCTTGGGTGGTAATCCGCAGATTCACTTCGAGGCGAGCACCGTGGCTGGCGTCTCGCTTCGTGCGCGCAACGATCTGGCCCGGGACGCGCGCCGGACTGCGGCCATGGACACCTTCATGGCCGACCCCCAGGTGCGCGCGCTGATCGCGGGCGGCGCCAGCGTCGTGCCCGATTCCATCCGCCCCTACGACGACGCCTGAGGCAACGTGGCGGAATTCTCCCGCCGGGCTTGAGAGTGTCGGACGATGCCTGCATCTCTGACGCGAACCCACTTCCTTTCCCCACCGGACGAGTAGACGACATGCGTGGAAATATTGCCCAACTCATGCAACAAGCGCAGAAAATGCAGGAAAACGTGCAGCGCGCGCAGGAACAACTGGCCAACGTGGAGGTCACCGGCAACGCCGGCGGCGGCATGGTCAGCGTGACCCTCACTGGGCGCATGGAGTGCCGCAAGGTGCGCATCGATCCGCAGGCGCTGGCCGATCCGGAGATGGCCGAGGACCTCATTGCCGCGGCGATCAACGACGCCGTCAACAAGGTGAATGCGGCGTCGCAGGAAATGATGGGCTCGGCGACCGCTGGCATGCAGTTGCCGCCCGGCATGAAGATGCCGTTCTGACCGTGGCTGCCGCGCGCGCACTGGCGGTGTATCGCCCATGAGCTCTCCGCTGCTGGATCAACTGATCGATGCGTTCCGGATATTGCCCGGCGTGGGTCAGAAGTCGGCCCAGCGCATGGCCTATCACGTGCTTGAGCGGGAACGGGCCGGCGGGCAGCGGTTGGCGGATGCGCTGGCGGTGGCCGTGGAAAAGATCGGTCACTGCGAGCGCTGCCGCGACTTCAGTGAGACCGCGATCTGTCCCACCTGCGCCAGCGCCGCGCGCGACGTGCACCAGTTGTGCGTGGTGGAAACCCCGGCCGACCGCCTGGCGATCGAGCAGGCGACCGGCTACCGCGGTCTCTATTACGTGCTGCAGGGGCGACTCAGCCCGCTGGACGGGATCGGCCCGGCGGAACTCGGGTTGGACCGGCTGGCCGCGCGACTGGCCGAGGGTGAGGTGTCGGAGTTGATCGTCGCCACCAATCCGACGGTGGAAGGCGAGGCGACCGCCCATTACCTCGGCCAACTGGCACGTCAGCACCGGGTGCTGCCCAGCCGCCCCACCCACGGCGTTCCGCTGGGCGGCGAGCTGGAATACGTCGACCGCGGAACGCTGTCGCACGCGTTCGGCAGCCGCAGCGAGATGTCCTAGGGCGGCGCCGCCACGCAATTTCCGTGCACCACTGGAGGCAAGACATGACCGACGACACCATCTTCGGCAAGATCATCCGCCGCGAGATTCCCGCTGACATCGTCTACGAAGACGACCATCTGATCGCCTTCCGCGACATTGCGCCGCAGGCGCCCGTGCACGTGCTGTTCGTGCCCAAGACGCCCATCCCGCGTCTGGACGACCTCAAGCCAGAGCAGGCGGCGGTGGTCGGGCGACTGGTGGTGGCGGCTGCCGATTACGCCCGTCGCGAAGGCGTCGCCGCGGACGGCTACCGGGTCGTCATGAACTGCAACGAGCACGGTGGCCAGACGGTCTACCAGATTCACCTGCATCTGCTGGCTGGCGCGCCGCTCGGTCGCTTCGGGGTCGTGCTCGACAGGGATGCCTGAGGCTCCGTACGCGCATGCAAAAACGCCCCGTGAAGGGGCGTTTTGCGCATACCGCGACGAGGCTAGTTCGCCCCTGGTCGGATTTACCAGTAGCCCCACCAAGGCCACGGCGCCGGACGGGTAATCACGTCGACGCGCTCCTGGATCGGCCACAGGTAGACCACGTCGGCCGCGACCCGCGGGAAACGGTAGTCGTAGCCGCCGATACGGCGGTTCTCGTAGCCGTCGATGCGTCCGGTGAAGGTCACCTCGCGGTTGGTCTGGAACAATGCGGGATCATAGAAGCCGTCGCGGCAGGCGATGAAACGTCCGCCGACATCGTCGGTTGCCCAATAGGGTCGCCCGTAGACATTCAAGCGGGTGGACATCATCTCGAAACAGGTGCGGTTGGTCTGCGGCTCGACCTGGACGATGCGTCCGCCCCACCGCACCAGCGCGCCCGTGCGGTCGGTGCTGCTGCTGTCGCGCGGACTGATCTGGGCGAAGTCGCCCTGCAGCGGCTTTGGCTGGCTGGCACAGGCGGCCAACAGCAGCGTTGCGACGATGATCGTGGCATGACGGATCTTCATCAGCTTTCTCCGTTTCCAGATGGAAGTGCATGGCCCTGTGACGGGCGGTGACGACGCAGTGAGCGGATCAGGTCGCGCGACGCGGCTGCAGCATCGGGCACGTGCCCAGCGTAGCGCCAATTGGTGAAACGCACGCTGAGCCGTTGCAGTTCTTCAGCCGAACCGGCAGTGTGCGGCGCGATGCGTTGCGCCCAGACGGTAGCGGGTTCGTCGGGACTGCGCCCCAAGCCCTGGCGGCGGTAGCGGTGCTCCAGAGCGTGCCAGGCGCGCAGCACCGGGTCGCGCAGGCGCTCGCCGCGGTGCGACCGCCACGCCATCCACAGCACTGCCAGCAGCGACACCAGACCGAACAGCAGCCCCAGGCGCATGCCATCGAGACGCTCGATGCCCAGGGGCCGCAACAGCCGCGACTGGCGGTCGGCATCGAAGCCCAGCACCATCTGGTTCCAGCTGCGGCGCAACCAGTCGGTGGTGTTGAACAGCCGGCTGGCCTCGCCCCCGAGCATGCGTCCAAACAGACCGTCCGCGCCGGGTCGGCGGTCATCCAGCGTGTCGTAGATCCGCTCCGGTGCCACCGCGGCGGTGGGGTCGAACCGTACCCAGCCCCGACCTGCCAGCCACACCTCCGCCCAGGCGTGTGCGTCGGAGCGTCGGACCAGCCAGTAGTC
>JBDSPO010000149.1:0-3419 GCA_039930265.1 Lysobacter sp.
ATGAAGGGGATGCCGAGCTCGTCGGTGATCTGCTTCAGCGTCCCGGCCGTGTCGAGCTGCAACTGCATCGACTCGATCACGCACGGCCCGGCAATCAGGAAGAACGGCTGGTCCAGGCCGATGTCAAACCCGCACAACTTCATTGTATTGCTCCGTTCATGCCCACGCGAATCATGCCTCGGCCTCGTCCAGCCGTGTGTCCATCGTCGTGCGGCGTGCCTTGTAGTCACGCGCGGCGCGCACGAATCCGACAAACAGCGGATGCCCGTCGCGGGGTGTGGAAAGAAATTCCGGGTGCGCCTGGCAGGCCAGGAACCACGGATGCACGTCGCGCGGCAGCTCGATCATTTCCACCAGCAGATCGTCGATGGATTTGGCGCTGATCACCAGGCCCGCGTCTTCCAGCTGGGTCCGGTAGCGGTTGTTGAACTCGTAGCGGTGGCGATGGCGCTCGCCGACCACGTCCTTGCCGTACAGCTCGCGGGCCAGGGTGCCGGGTTTCAGGCGCTGTTCCTGCAGGCCCAGGCGCATGGTGCCGCCCAGATCGCTGTCCTCGCTGCGACGCTCGACCTCGCCACTTGCGGTGCGCCATTCGGTGATCAGGCCGATCACCGGGTGCGGGGTGGCCTTGTCGTTCTCGGTGCTGTTGGCGTTCTCCAGCCCGGCCATGTTGCGCGCGTACTCGATCACCGCCGCCTGCATGCCGTAGCAGATGCCGAAATACGGGATGCCGGTTTCACGCGCGTGGCGGACCCCGGCGATCTTGCCTTCAAAGCCACGGTCGCCAAAGCCCCCGGGCACCAGAATGCCGTCCACACCTTCCAACGCCGTGGCGCCGCGCTTCTCGACGTCGCTGGATTCCAGCCACTTCAGCACGACCCGGGTTCGCTGACGCAGCCCACCGTGTTTGAGCGCTTCGGCCACGGACTTGTACGCGTCCTGGTGGTCGACGTACTTGCCGATGATGGCGATGGTCACTTCGTCGTCGGGATTCTCGGCGGCATCCACCACCGCGTCCCACTCGTGCATGTCGGCCGGGCGGGCGTCCAGGCGCAGGCGCTCCACGATCAGTTCATCCAGACCCTGCGCCTGGAAGTTGGCCGGCATCTTGTAGATGTTGTCCAAGTCGACCGCGGAAATCACCGCCCGCTCGGACACGCTGGTGAACAGCGCGATCTTGCGCCGCTCCGAATCGGGCAAGGCCCGCTCGGAACGGCAGATCAGCACGTCGGGCTGGATGCCGATGGAACGCAGCTCCTTGACCGAGTGCTGGGTCGGCTTGGTCTTCAGCTCGCCGGCGGCCGCGATGAACGGCACCAGGGTGAGGTGCATGAACAGAGCCTTGTCGGGACCGCGTTCGGCGCGGATCTGGCGGATCGCCTCCAGGAATGGCAGCGACTCGATATCGCCCACCGTGCCGCCGATCTCCACCAGGCCGATGTCGAAGCCGTCGGTGGCCGCGAAGATCCCGCGCTTGATCTCATCGGTGATGTGCGGGATCACCTGCACGGTGCCACCGAGGTAGTCGCCGCGGCGCTCCTTGCGGATGACGTTCTCGTAGATGCGGCCGGTGGTGATGGAATTCCTGCGCCCCAGACGGGTGCGCACGTAGCGCTCGTAATGGCCCAGGTCCAGGTCGGTCTCGGCGCCGTCGTCGGTGACGTACACCTCGCCGTGCTGGAACGGGCTCATCGTGCCGGGATCGACATTGATATAGGGGTCAAGCTTCATCATCGTCACGCGCAGGCCGCGCGCTTCGAGGATGGCCGCCAACGAGGCCGCTGCAATGCCCTTGCCGAGCGAGGACACCACGCCACCAGTGACGAAGATCAGGGGAGTCATTGTTTTGCTGCCGCTGGAAAGCACCAGTTTACCGGCTGCGTGCCAAGCCTGCGACCTTTGCCACTGCCGACGCTATGTGGCAGGCGCCCCGCGTGTCCTGCAGGCCCGGACAAAACGACGCCCCGGCGGGCCGGGGCGTCGTTTATTGCACTACCGGCGCGCGATCAGCTGCGCTGATCTTCCTCTTCCGGCTCGACCGCCTGTTCCAGGGCGGCATCGGCGCTGTCCTGGGCAGCGGCGGCTTTCTTCTCCGCCTTGCCGGCCTGAAGCTCGGCAGCTTCAGCGGCAGCCTTGGCGGTCTGCGCTTCGCGCTCGGCGGCCTGGGCAGTGGTCTGGGCATCGTGCGCCGCGTGGACGTCCTGCGCCTGCGCATCGACATTGGCGGACTGGGCGAAGGCGGCCGGAGCGGCCATCAGGGCGGCGATCAAGGTCGGCAACACAAGCTTGCGGATAGTCATCTGGATGGATCTCCTGGGTGGGGTGAGCGGACGACGGTCTGCCGTCCTTGCTGTTGGCCGCTCCCCTCAGCGACGTGGACGAACCTACACATGCCCACCATGCTCGCAACTGAATAACGGCATCTTTACCTGCCCGTTTTCAACGCCGCGTTGGCAACGTCCGCGGGCGCCCCGACGGTTGCCGCCCGCGCCTCATCCTCACTGCGCGCCTTGACCCACGGCAGTCGCGACCGCCATTCTGGCGAGCTGCATTGCACCCCGATCCCACGCGAACCGCTGCCTGATGAATACCCGCTACGACGCTGCCGATATCGAAGTTCTCTCCGGGCTGGACCCGGTCAAGCGTCGCCCCGGCATGTACACCGACACCACCCGGCCGAACCATCTGGCGCAGGAGGTGATCGACAATGCCGTGGATGAGGCGCTGGCCGGCCATGCGAAGACTATCGAGGTGGTCATGCACGCCGATGGCAGCTGCGAAGTCAGCGATGACGGCCGCGGCATGCCGGTGGACATCCATCCCGAGGAGAAGATCCCGGGCATCGAACTGATCCTCACCCGGCTGCACGCCGGCGGGAAGTTCAGCAACAAGAACTACACCTTCTCAGGTGGCCTGCACGGCGTTGGCGTCAGCGTGGTGAATGCGCTGTCCAAGAAGGTGGAAGTTTTCATCAAGCGCGACGGCAACGAGTACCGGATGGAATTCCGCGACGGTTTCCGCTCCTCCGCTTTGGAAATCATCGGCACGGTCGGCAAGCGCAATTCCGGCACGCGCTTGCATTTCTGGCCCGACGCCAGCTATTTCGATACGCCCAAGATTGCCGTGAAGGCGCTGCGCCACCTGCTGCGCGCCAAGGCCGTGCTGTGCCCCGGCCTGACCGTGCGCCTGTTGGATGTCGCCAGCGGCGAGCGCAGCGAGTGGCACTACGAGGACGGCCTGCGCGCTTATCTTAAGAGTGAACTCCACAAGGGCGAAGTGGCCAGCACGGAACTGCTCCCGCCTGAACTATTCGTTGGACATTTGAACAAGAACACCGAGATCGCGGATTGGGCGGTGGCTTGGGTGCCCGATGGTGAGCTGGTGCAGGAGAGCTACGTCAACCTGATCCCGACCGCGCA
>JBDSPO010000150.1:0-2755 GCA_039930265.1 Lysobacter sp.
CCAGTGCGCCAACCACCAGCACGAGCAGCAGGCGCGTTTCGCTGCGCGAGGGCGGTGTGTTGATGAGATAAGGCTGCATCCGTCTCTCCCAAGCGTGGCAGTCAGGATAGCGGCAACTTCGTCGCGCGTTGGTTTGGTCGCAAGATTCGCAGGCTATCTAAGGGTAGGCCGGTGCGCGTTGTCTTGACGGCTCACCATGGCCATCACATGGACGTCTGGGATCATGCGAAGCACTCTTCCGGAAATCATCCATGTCGATCCGCACCCTCCTGTTGTCCATATGTGTGCTCGGACTCGCTGCCGCGTGCGCGTCGTCGCCCGCTCCGACCGCCGTCGCACTAGCAAGCGACGAACTACGATTTGCCGGCGCCATCGAGGCGATCGACGATGGCTGCCTGGCGGACGGTATCTGCTCGCTCATGATCGATGGGCGCAAGGTGGTGTGGATGATCGGGTGGTCGCGCGAGGCCTGGGGTTCTGTGAGCGCAGAACGCAGGCTGGGAGGGCGTGTCGAAGTATGGTGTCGCACGACGGCGACGGGCTGCGAATTACGCGGCAATCCGGCTTATTACATCCGGCCGGCGCAGCGCTCGCTCACTGCGCGCCCTAGGTCGAGCGGGTAAGATCAACCCATGAACAGCCAGCCGCGCCGTGTTGAAAACCTGCAGACCGACAAGGGGTCGGTACCGGTGTATGCCACGGGCATCGTCGAACAGCCGTGGGACGACTACAGCGCCACTGATCACGATGTGTGGCGGCAGTTGTACGAGCGCCAGCGCAAGATACTGGTCGGCCGCGCCAGCGACGAATTCCTGATTGCGCAGGACGCGATGGGCATGACGCCCGATGCGATCCCCAAGTTCAGTGAACTCAACACGGTGCTGCACGCCGCCACCGGCTGGGAGCTGATCGGCGTCGAAGGCCTGCTGCCGGAACTCGACTTCTTCGATCACCTCGCCAATCGCAGGTTTCCGGTGACGTGGTGGATCCGCGCACCCGAACAACTCGACTACCTTGCCGAACCCGACCTGTTCCATGACCTGTTCGGCCATGTGCCACTGCTGATGAATCCGCTGTTCGGCGACTACATGGCCGCGTATGGACGCGGCGGCGTCAAAGCGCACGGCATCGGCCCCGAGGCGCTGGCGAACCTGACGCGGTTGTACTGGTACACGGTAGAGTTCGGGCTGATCAAACAGCAGGACGGCTTGCGCATCTACGGCAGCGGCATCGTCTCCTCCAAGGGCGAGTCGATCCACTGCCTGAAAAGCGATGCGCCCAATCGGATCGGCTTCGATCTCGAGCGGATCATGCGCACGCGTTACCGCATCGACACCTACCAGAAGACCTACTTCGTCATCGACAGCTTCGAGCAATTGATGGAGGCCACCATCCCCGACTTCGCGCCGCTGTACGCGACGCTGGCCGACCGGCCCTCGATTCCGGCCGGTGAGGTGCTGGGCACCGATCACGTCCACCACCGCGGCACCGGCGAGGGCTGGCTCAACGACGGCGACGTCTGAGGCTGGCCACGTATCATCCGCGGATCCCTTGCTTGCGGATGATCGCGCAGTGGCCCGCCTCACGGTGGGTCAGTCGCGCGCACCCCCGTCATGACCTCGAACCCCGATTCAACCGTCCCCTCGGCACACTCACTGCTCGCCGCCGGTGCCGACGCCCTGCAGCGCCAGCAGCCACACCAGGCTGTTGCGCCGTTGCAACAGGCCGCCGCGCTGGTGCCGCACGATCCCGAGGTCGCGCTGTATCTGGCGCGTGCACTGGCCATGGCACACCGCGGCCAGGAGGCGCTGCACCAGGTCGAACGCGCGCTGCAGCTGGCCCCCCGGGATGCTCAGGTCCAGGATCGCGCCGGTGACGTGCTCACCCAGTGCCACCTGCACGAACCTGCCTTGGCCGCGTTCCGCCGCGCGGTCGCGCTGGCTCCCGCGGATCCGGGGTACCGCTACAACCTGGCCACCTCGCTGACGTACCACGGCCGGATGGCCGACGCGGAGCGCGAGCACGAGGCGTGCATCGCGCTTGCCCCGGCCCACTGGCAGGCTCACCTGTCCCTGTCCCAGCTGCGCAGGCAATCCCCGGAAAGCAATCACATCGAGCGGCTGCGCACGCTGTTGGCGCGTCCTGGCAACAGCGTGACGGCCACCGTCTACCTCAACATGGCGCTGGCCAAGGAGCTGGAGGACTTGGGGGATTACCCGCAGGCGTTCCAGCACCTCGTGCAAGGCAAGTCGGCCCCGAAGGCGCTGATGGGTTACACCAGCGATCAGGACGCGGCGCTGTTCGATGCGCTCGCCCGGTCGGTCGACAACGCGCCAGCCGGCGACGGATACGCCAGCCGCGAACCGGTTTTCATCGTCGGCATGCCCCGCTCGGGGACCACGCTGGTCGACCGCATCCTGTCCAGTCATCCGCAGGTGCAGTCGGCCGGTGAGCTGCACCAGTTCGGAGCCGCGTGGAAGCAGGCGATGGGTGGCGCGGGTTTCCGCATGTTCCATCCCGGCGACATCAGCGCCGGCCGGATCCACAACTGGCATGCCCTGGGTGAGGCCTATATCCAGGCAACGCGACCGCTGACGGGGCGCCGCGCACGCTTCACCGACAAGCTGCCGCACAACTTCCTGTATCTGGGCCACATCGCCCGGGCCCTGCCCAACGCGACGTTGGTGTGCGTACGCCGCAACCCGATGGATACCTGCCTGGGCAACTTCCGCCTGCTGTTCGCCCCCGAGTCGCC
>JBDSPO010000151.1:0-12248 GCA_039930265.1 Lysobacter sp.
TGGTGCTGCTGGAAAACTGCCGCATGAACGTCGGCGAAAAAGCCGATGACGAGGCGCTTGCCCAGCGTTATGCGGACCTGTGCGACGTGTTCGTCATGGACGCGTTCGGCACCGCGCATCGGGCGCAGGCATCCACCCACGGCGTCATCCGCCACGCCACGGTGGCTGCCGGCGGTCCGCTGTTGATGGCCGAATTGGACGCGCTCGGCAAGGCCCTGCACGCGCCTGCGCGGCCGTTGCTGGCGATCGTTGCCGGCTCCAAAGTCAGCACCAAGCTGGAGCTCCTGTCCTCGCTGGTGGGCAAGGTCGACCAGCTGATTGTGGGTGGCGGCATCGCCAACACGTTCATCGCCGCGATGGGTCATGGCGTGGGCAAATCGCTGGTCGAGATGGAACTGCTGGACACCGCACGCCAGATCATCGAGGACGCCAAGGCGCGGGGCGCCGAAATCCCGCTGCCGAGCGACGTGGTCGTGGCACCGGCGTTTTCCGCTGACGCGCCGGCCACGGTGAAGGCGGTGGATGCGGTCGGCGCGGAGGACATGATCCTCGACATCGGTCCGGACACGGCGGCGCGTTACGCGCAGTTGATCGCCAAGGCCGGCACCGTGGTCTGGAACGGACCGGTCGGGGTGTTCGAGTTCGACGCGTTCAGTCACGGCACCCGCACGCTGGCGATCGCGATCGCCGACAGTGCCGCGTTCTCCATCGCCGGCGGCGGCGACACTCTGGCGGCGGTCGACAAGTACGACATCGCCGACCGTGTCGACTACATTTCCACCGGCGGCGGCGCGTTCCTCGAGTTTCTCGAAGGCAAGGCGTTGCCTGCGGTGACGGCGCTGCAGGCACGCGGCTGAGCGGTCCGGTGACATCGACCACACCCGCCACGCTGTTCCTCGACATGGACGGCACCCTGATCGATTCCGCGGTCGGGATCACCCGCTGCGTCGCGCACGCGCTGACCCGCATGCAGATTTCCGTACCGCCGCAGACCGAGCTGTTGCGCTGGATCGGTCCGTCCCTGCGCACCAGTTTCGGTCCGCTGATGGCCCATCCGGACGATGTCGAGCGCGCGGTGGGGCACTACCGCGATCGCTTCGAGACTCATGGCTGGGCCGAGCACGAGATCTACCCGGGCATTGCCGAGGTCCTCGCATCGTTGCACGCGTCCGGCCATCGGCTTGCCGTGGTCACAGCGAAGAACGAACCGCACGCACGCAAGATCGTCGACCATCTGCCGTTCGGGCACCTCTTCGATGCTGTGATCGGGGCGACCGAGGATGGCCGGATCAGCGACAAGCCGGACCTGATCGCCGAGGCGCTGTCGCGTCTTGATCTGGATCCGCGGGACTGCTGGATGATCGGGGACCGCCGGATGGACATCGAAGGGGCGCTCCACCACGGGATGCGCAACATCGGCGTGCTGTGGGGCTTTGGCGGTGAGGCCGAGCTGCTCGCAGCGGGGGGCCAGGCCCTCGCGCGTGCACCCGCCGACATACCGGAGTTGCTGGCGGGTTGAGGCCCTGCGGCGCGCGGTTTCCCCCCGTCGCAGCGCCCGCGGAAGGCGCGGTCCAATCGTGCTAGCGTCACCGGCTTGCCCCCTCCCGGATGACCTGCCATGGCCGCGCTGCTGCGTCGTACCAAGATTCTCGCCACTCTCGGCCCGGCCACCGACGCGCCCGGCGTGCTCGAAGCGATCATCGCCGCCGGCGTCGACGTGGTCCGGATGAACTTCTCGCACGGCGATCCCGATTCTCATCGCGCACGTGCCGAAGCCGTGCGCGAAGTCGGCCAACGACTCGGCCGCGAGGTCGGCATCCTGGTGGATCTGCCCGGTCCGAAAATCCGGATCGACCGTTTTGTTGACGGCAAGGTCACGCTCGCCGCCGGCGACCGCTTCGACCTTCTCGCCCGCGTGGATGCCGCGCCAGGCACCACCGCCGAGGTGGGCGTCAGTTATCTGGGGCTGCCCGGTGACGTCGCACCGGGGGATGTGCTGTTGCTGGACGACGGCATGATGCAGTTGCGGGTGACGGCGGTGGAGGGCCAGCGCATCGTCACCGTGGTGCTCAACGATGGCGACCTGTCGGACCGCAAGGGCTTGAACAAACAGGGCGGCGGGCTGTCGCTTGGTGCATTGACCGACCACGACGCGGAGCTGATCAAGATCGCCGCGCAGTTGGACGCGGACTTCATCGCGGTCTCGTTCTGCCGGACTGCCGAGGACATGCACCAGGCGCGCCGGCTCGCCCGCGCGGCCGGCAGCGACGCGTATCTGGTTGCCAAGATCGAGCGGGCCGAGGCGATCGAGAACCTGGCCGACATCATCGACGCCAGTGATGTGGTGATGGTGGCGCGCGGCGATCTCGGCGTGGAGATCGGCGACGCCGAGCTGCCCGGCCTGCAGAAAAAGATCATCCGCGAGTCGGTGGCCCGCAACCGGGTCGTGATCACGGCCACCCAGATGTTGCAGTCGATGGTGGAAAGCCCGATCCCGACCCGGGCCGAAGTGCTGGACGTGGCCAACGCCGTCATTGACGGCACCGATGCGGTGATGCTGTCGGCGGAATCCGCGGCCGGTCGCTATCCGGTGCGTGCGGTCGAGGCCCTGGCGCGGATCTGCCTGGGCGCCGAGCGCCAGTTCGATCACGACACCGATTTCGAGGCCGCGCCGCGCAATCTCCAGCGCGCCGACCAGGCCATCGCAATGGCGGCGATGTTCGTCTCCGAACACATCGGTGTGCGCGCGATCGTGGCGATAACCGAGTCCGGCGGGACCGCGGGCTTCCTGTCCCGGTTCCGCTCACCGGTGCCGATTTTTGGACTGTCGCGGCATCCGGGCACCCGCCGCAAGTTGGCCATGATGCGCGGCGTGATTACGATGGATTTCGACAGCCGCGGAATGGACACCCGCGACGCGGTCCGCAACGGGGTTCGACTGCTCTACGACGCCGACCAGTTGGCGGTGGGCGAGCGGGTGCTGTTCACCAGTGGCGATCACATGGAGCACCGCGGCGCGACCAATACGTTGCGCCTGGTGCTGGTGGGGGAGGCCGGCAGCTCCGAGGGCATGGGAGAACTGTGACAGGGCCGTAAGCCACTGTTTCGCAATGGCCTTTGTCGGGGCGGGCCGCTATACTTGGGGGCTAACCCGTCACTCCTGCAGGAATTCCATGAGCATCGAACAGCTTGCCGATATCGCCCAGGCGATGGTTGCCCCGGGCAAGGGCATCATCGCGATTGACGAGTCCACCGGCACCATCCAGAAGCGCTTCGACGGCGTCGGCATCGAGTGCACCGAAGAGAACCGCCGCGCCTACCGCGAAATGCTGCTGACCACGCCGAACCTTGGCCAGCACATCTCCGGCGCGATCCTGTTCGACGAGACCCTCCGCCAGTCCACCCGGGACGGCGTGCCGTTCGCCAAGGTGATGATGGACAACGGCATCATTCCGGGCATCAAGGTGGATATGGGCGCCCATGCGCTGGCCGGTTTTCCCGGTGAACTGGTCACCGAGGGCCTGGACGGTCTGCGTGCCCGCCTGGAGGAGTACTACAAGCTGGGTGCGCGCTTCGCCAAATGGCGTGCGGTGATCAATATTGGCGACGACACCCCGTCGGGCACCTGCATCGAGGCCAACTCGCACGCCTTGGCGCGCTACGCCGCGCTGTGCCAGGAACAGGGTCTGGTGCCGATGGTGGAGCCGGAAGTGATCATGGTCGGCGACCACGACATCGACACCTGCTATGACGTCACCGAAGTCACCCTGCGCTCGCTGTTCGGTTCGCTGTACGAGCACAACGTCATGCTGGAAGGCACGATCCTGAAGGCCTCGATGGTCCTGCCGGGTTCCACCTGCAGCGATGTCTCCTCGATCGAGGAGGTTGCGGCCGAAACGCTGCGCTGCCTGAAGTCGACCGTTCCGGCGACGCTCCCCGGCGTGGTGTTCCTGTCCGGCGGCCAGTCCGACAGCGATGCCACCGCGCACCTCAACGCGATGAACCTTGCGGGCCCCAACCCGTGGCCGCTGTCGTTCTCCTACGGCCGCGCGATGCAGTCCGCGGCGCTGGAGATCTGGGCCAAGGACATCAAGGGCAATATCGGCAAGGCGCAGGCGATGGTGTTCGAACGCGCCCGTGCGAACGGTTTGGCCGCGCTGGGCGAGTGGCAGGGCTGATCCAGTCGCAGGTGGTTGGGGAGGCATCTATCCCCAACCGTGACCGCTGCATGAAAAACGCCGGCTTCCGCCGGCGTTTTTTTGTTCCGCCACCGGCGGACGTGGGTGACTGATTTCTTTGCGACTCACGGCAGGCCAGCAGCCAGCCACTCATCGTCGGAACCTTCATTGACATCCTCCATCAGGAAGGTGCTCAGGTAGCGCTCGCCACTGTCAGGCAGCATCGCCAGAATCACGGTGCCTTCTTCCGCGCTGCGCGCCACTTCCAGAGCGGCGGCCACGGTGCCCCCGGCCGAGATGCCAACGAACACGCCTTCCTCCTGGGCCAGGCGCCGCGCGGTGTCGCGCGAGAGCACGTCATCCACCGGCACCACCTGGTCGGCGATGTGCTGGTTCAGCACTTCCGGCAGGAAATCCGGGGTCCAGCCCTGGATCTTGTGCGGCTGCCACGGCTGACCCGCCAGCATCGCCGCGCCGGCGGGTTCGCAGGCGATGATCCGTACCTCGGGTCGCGCGCATTTGAGCACTTCGCCAACCCCGGTCAGGGTCCCGCCGGTGCCCCAGCCGCTGACGAACGCATCCAGCCTGCGCCCGGCGAAGTCCTGCAGGATCTCCGCGGCGGTGGTCTGGCGGTGATAGGCCGGGTTGGCCGGGTTGGCGAACTGGCTGGCCAGAAACCAGCCGCGCTCTTTGGCCAATGCTGCGGCCTTCTCCACCATGCCGGTGCCTCGTGCGGCGGCAGGAGTCAGGATCACCTTCGCGCCGTAGGCACGCATCAGTTTGCGTCGCTCGACGGAGAAGGTCTCGGTCATCACCGCGACAAACTTGTAGCCGCGTGCCGCGCAGACCATCGCCAGCGCGACGCCGGTATTGCCGGACGTGGCTTCCACGACCGTATCGCCCGGTTTCAGCAGGCCGCGTGCCTCGGCGTCCAGGATGATCGCCAGTGCCAGCCTGTCCTTGACCGAGCCACCGGGGTTGAAGGACTCCACCTTTACGTAGAGTTCGATGCCGGGCGGTGCCAGGCGATGCAGGCGCACGATCGGTGTGCGGCCAATCGTGTCCAGGATGCTGTCGTGGATCATCTGCGGTTCCTTTGCGATATGCGCGCCGCCATGCGCGGTCGCTCGCCAAGAATGCACCGGATTCGCGCTAAAGCACCGTGACGGAATGCAACGGTGCGTTGCGCGACTTTGCCGTTCCGGTTGTATGAACTGTCACCGGTCAACCAATGGCCCACGCATCCGTTGGCGGCTCCCCATAGACTCCCACCGGTCACACGCCGAATTGATGGGCGATGCGATCCCCCACGTTCACGCGACCCAGAGACAGCATGCGAACTTCCATCCCACTCCGCGCAATGGGCGCCTTCGTTCTCGCCATCGCGCTTGCATCGTGTGCGCAGGAAGCGCCGCGCCAGGCGACGGCGTCGGCGGTGCCGGTCACCACCCAGCACCTCCGTATGCAGCCCTGGAACGACACGGTGCAGGCGCTGGGAACGGTGAAGGCGCGCGAATCGGTCACCATCACGGCGAAGGTCAGTGAGACGGTCCGCGCCGTGCACTTCGAAAGTGGCGATGTCGTTCGCACGGGTGCGCCGCTGGTGTCGCTCAGCGGCAACCAGCAGCAGTCCGCCCTCGCCGAGGCGCAGGCCAGTGCCGCGGAAGCCGAACAGATGTACCGCCGCATGGCGCAGTTGGGCGAACAGCAACTGGTCGCACGCGCAACCCTGGCGACCCAGCGGGCGGTACGCGACGGGGCCGTCGCCCGCGTCGACCAGATCCGCGCGCAACTCTCTGACCGGCAGATCCGCGCACCCTTCTCCGGCGTGCTGGGACTGCGCCAGGTCAGCCCGGGCGCGCTGGTGACTCCAGGAACGCCCATCGCGACGCTGGATGACATCGAACGCGTGTACGTCGATTTTCCGGTGCCCGAACCGGCGCTGGCCCATTTGAACGCGGGTCAGTTGCTGCATGCGACCAGTGCATCCTGGCCGGGAGAAACCTTTGACGGCGTGGTGCAACTGGTGGATTCGCGGGTGGACCCGTCCTCGCGCGCGGTGCTGGTCCGTGGCGATTTCGCCAACTTGGACCGCAAGCTGCGTCCCGGCATGCTGATGGATGTCATCCTGGTACGACCGGAGCGTCAGGCGCTGCTGGTGCCGGAGATCGCGATTGTCCAGTTGGGCAACAGCTCGTACGTGTACCGCGTGCGCGCCGATCGCAGCGTGGAGCGCGCTGACGTGGTGATCGGCAACCGCCGCAATGGCATGGCCGAAGTGGTCAATGGGCTGGCGGCGGGTGACGAGGTGGTGGTGGATGGCACGGGCAAGCTGCGGGTGGGCGCTACGGTGGAAGTCACCGCGGCCGTCCCGGCAACGGGCGATCAAACGGCGTCCGGGAAACCGGTCGACGGCGCATGACGCTTTCCGATCTCTCCATCCGCCGCCCGGTGTTTGCCACCGTAGTGAGCCTGCTGCTGATGGTGCTGGGGGTGATGGCGTTCTCGCGCCTGACCTTGCGCGAGTTGCCGGCCATCGATCCACCAATCGTTTCGGTCAACGTCGGCTATCCGGGGGCGTCGGCGGCGGTGGTCGAGACCCGTATCACCCAGACGCTGGAGGATGCGCTGTCGGGCATCGAGGGCGTTGAGACGATCCAGTCGCGCAGCGTCAACGGACGCTCATCGGTGACGCTGGAGTTCACCCTGGGGCGGGATATCGAAGCCGCCGCGAACGACGTCCGCGACGCCATCAGCGGCGTTGTCGGCCGTTTGCCCGACGAGGCCGACGCGCCTCAGGTGCGCAAGGCCGACAGCGACTCGGACACGATCATCTGGCTCAACATGAGTTCCACCACGATGGATGCGCTGCAGCTGTCGGACTATGCCGACCGCTACATCGCCGATCGCCTGTCGAGTCTGGACGGAGTCTCCCAGGTGCAGATCGGCGGTCGCCAGCGCTATGCGATGCGGATCTGGTTGGACAGCGGTGCGATGGCTGCGCGTGGCATCAGCGCCAGCGACATCGAGTCCGCGCTGCGGGCCGAGAACGTCGAATTGCCGGCGGGCCGGATCGAGTCGGAGACCCGTGACTTCACCCTGCGCGTTGCGCGGCAATACCAGAAGCCGGCCGATTTCGCCCAGATTCCGATCCGCGAAGGCGCCGATGGCTACGTTGTGCGAATCGGCGATGTCGCCCAGGTCGAGTTGGCGTCGGCCGAGCGCCGCGCCTATTACAAGAGCAACGGCCAGCCCAACGTGGGCCTGGGCATCGTCAAAACCTCCACCGCCAACGCGCTGGATGTGACCCACGCGGCGCGCGCGGAAGCCATCGAGATCCAGAAGACACTGCCGGAGGGAACCGACATTTTCGTCGCCTACGACGCGACAGTGTTCATCGACGAGTCGATCAAGCGCGTGTACCACACGCTGATCGAGGCCATGGCACTGGTATTGCTGGTCATCTGGCTCTTTCTGGGCAGCTTCCGCGCCGCGTTGATTCCGGCGGTAACGGTACCGGTGTGCCTGATTGCCGCGTTCATCCCGCTCTACCTGTTCGGCTACTCGATCAACCTGTTGACCCTGCTGGCCCTGGTCCTGTCCATCGGGTTGGTGGTGGATGACGCCATCGTGGTGCTGGAGAACATCCAGCGGCGGGCCGATCTCGGCGAGCCACCGCTGGTCGCCGCCGCGCGCGGCACCCAGCAGGTGGCGTTTGCGGTCATTGCGACCACCACGGTGCTGGTCGCGGTGTTTCTGCCGGTGGGTTTCATGGAAGGCACCACCGGACGTTTGTTCCGGGAGCTGTCGGTGGCTCTGGCGGGTGCAGTCGCGCTGTCGGCGTTTGTGGCGCTGACCCTGACGCCGATGATGTCCTCCAAACTGGTGCGCGCGCGCAACGAGGAGCGCTCCAACCGTGTCCACCGCTGGAGCAACCGCCAGCTGACCCGTCTCAGCGGCGGCTACCAGGCGTGGTTGACCCGCCACGTCGGCAAGCGCTGGCTGGTATTTGCGCTGATGCTGGGCGCGCTGGCACTGAGCTACGGGCTGATCAAACTGGTGCCCTCCGAGTTGGCGCCGGCCGAGGACCGCGGCTCGTTTTTCGTGTCGATCATGGGCCCGGAAGGCGCGGGTTTCGATTACACCGTCGGCCAGTTGGCGCAGGTCGAGGCGGTGGTAGCCGCGCACACCGGCGATGACAAGGCGATCCGCCGTTACAACAGCCGCGCGCCGGGCGGCTGGGGTGCCACGGAGGAAATGCACACCGGCACCGTGATCGTGTTTTTGCAGGACTGGAAAGAGCGCGACATGAGCACCGCGCAGGTGGCCGACTCGCTGCGCGGCGATCTGGGCAAGCTGACCGGAGTGCAGGCGCAGCCGCGTGTTGGCGGTGGACTGGTCGGCAGCCGTGGTCAGCCGATCCAGCTGGTACTGGGCGGGCCGGAGTACGCGGAGATCGCACAGTGGCGCGACATCATGATGGAGAAGATGGCGGCCAATCCGGGGCTGTTCTCGGTGGATTCCGACTACAAGGAAACCCGGCCGCAGATGCGGGTGGAAATCGACCGCCAGCGCGCCTCCGACCTCGGCGTCAGCGTGTCGGAAATCGGCCGAGCGCTGGAGACGATGATGGGCAGCCGCCGGGTCACCACGTTTGTCCAGGACGGCGAGGAATACGACGTGCTGGTTCAGGCTGGTCGCGATGGACGCGCCTCGCCCGCCGACCTGAGCGCCATCGAGGTGCGCGGCAAGGGTGGTGCACTGGTGCCCTTGTCCAATCTGGTCACACTGTCCGAGTTGGCCGAGGCCGGCAGCCTGAACCGCTTCGACCGGATGCGTGCCATCACCATCACCGCCGGCCTCGCGCCGGGCTACACCATGGGTGAGGCGTTGGCCTTCCTCAACGACACCGTTGCCACCACGCTGCCGGACTATGCGCAGGTGGCGTGGAAGGGCGAGTCGAGCGAGTACCAGAAGGCCGGTGGCGCGGTGCTGCTGACATTCGGCTTGGCGCTGCTGGTGGTCTTTCTGGTGCTGGCGGCGCAGTTCGAAAGCTTCATCCATCCCTTTGTGATCATGCTCACGGTGCCGCTGGCGGTGTTGGGCGCACTGGTCGGATTGGCGGCGACCGGGGGCACGCTGAACCTGTTCAGCCAGATCGGCATTGTCATGCTGGTGGGACTGGCCGCGAAGAACGGCATTTTGATCGTCGAATTTGCCAACCAGCTGCGCGACGCCGGCCGCTCGATCAGCCAGGCGGTGATCGAGTCGGCCGGAGTGCGCCTGCGACCGATCCTGATGACCTCTATCGCCACCGCGGTGGGTGCATTGCCGCTGGTGCTGGCGGGCGGTCCCGGCTCGGCCAGTCGCGCGACCATCGGTGTGGTGATCATGTTCGGTGTGTCGCTGTCCACGTTGCTGTCGCTGTTCGTGGTGCCCGCCTTCTATGTGGTGCTCGCTCCGTTCACGCGCTCGCCGCATGCTGTATCGCAGGAACTGGACCAACTCTCCGCGGAAACGCCGGAAGTGGGCGGCCACGCCTGAGCCTCATCGACCCCGGTCCAAACGGCCGGGGTTTTTCGTGCTGCGCATTACGGTTAAGGTTCCACTCTTGTCGCCCACCGCAGGCGGCCCGTCGACGGCCTTGGGGAAACGCACGTGGAAGACCTGATCAACCAACTCAACGCGATCCTGTGGAGCAAGGCGCTGATCGCCCTGTGCCTGGGCGCCGGTCTGTACTTCTCTATCCGCACGCGCTTCATGCAGGTGCGCGGCGTGCCGGAAATGATCCGGTTGATGCTCAACAACAAGAGCTCCGACGCTGGCGTGTCGTCGTTTCAGGCCTTGGCGATGTCGCTGTCCGGGCGGGTGGGTATCGGCAACATCGCCGGCGTCGCCACAGCGATCGCGTTCGGCGGTCCGGGCGCAGTGTTCTGGATGTGGGTGATGGCGTTTCTGGGCGCCTCGACCGCCTACGTCGAGTCCACCTTGGCGCAGGTCTACAAGGAGAAGGACCCCAACGGGAAGTACCGCGGCGGACCGGCCTATTACATCGAGAAGGGCACCGGACAGAAGTGGTACGGATGGTTGTTTGCCATCGTCACCATCGTCGCCGCGGGCTTTCTGCTGCCGGGCGTCCAGGCCAACGGCATCGCCGCCAGCATGACCACCGCGTGGGGCGTGCAGCCCGAGGTGACCGCGGCGTTCATCGTGGTCGCGCTGGGTTTCATCATCTTTGGTGGCGTCAAGCGCATCGCCCGCTTTGCCGAGATCGTGGTGCCCTTCATGGCACTGGCGTACATGCTGGTCGCGCTGGTCATCATGCTGCTCAACGTCGAGCAGGTAGCGCCGATGTTCACGCTGATCATCAAGAGCGCTTTTGGCATGGAAGCCGGATTCGGCGCGATGCTCGGGCTGGCGATCGAATGGGGTGTCAAACGCGGGATCTACTCCAACGAGGCGGGGCAGGGGACGAGTCCGCATGCCGCGGCCGCGGCGGAGGTGGAGCATCCGGCGCAACAGGGCTACGTGCAGGCGTTCTCGGTCTACGTGGACACCTTGCTGGTGTGTTCGGCGACCGCTTTCATGATCCTGTCCACCGGCATGTACAACGTGGTCGGCAAGAGCGGGGCGATGCTGAAAGAGGCGCTTCCTGGCATCGAGCCCGGCCCGGCGTTCGCACAGAGCGCAGTGGAGTCGATCCTGCCGGGCTACGGCGCCGGCTTTGTGGCGCTGGCGCTGCTGTTCTTCGCGTTCACCACGATCGTTGCCTACTACTACATGGCCGAGACCAACATCGCCTACATCAACCGCAAGATCCACCGCCCGTGGTTGATCTTTGCGCTGCGTCTGGTGCTGCTGGTGGCCGTTACCTTCGGCTGCGTGCGTACCGCCGGCATGAGCTGGACGCTGGGTGATATCGGGGTGGGCCTGATGGCCTGGCTGAACATTCTGGCGATCCTCTATCTGCAGAAGCCGGCTCTGGCGTGCCTGCGTGACTACGAGGCGCAACGCAAGGCGGGCGTCAGCGAGTACCGCTTCGATCCGGTCGCGCTGGGAATCCCCCACGCGGAATTCTGGGAGCGGCGTGCCAACGGGATGGAAGACATCCAGGCTGAAGCACCGCAGCGCTCAATCAACACAATCGACAGGAAGCACCATGAGCATTGATCCGTGGGGCGGCCGTGGCGGCGGTTCCGGCAAGTCCCGCAGCGACCGGCCGCAGCCGGAGGTTCCGCGTGGTGAGAAGACCGGTCCGTATGGTCGCAGTGCACGCAGTGATACCCAGGTGCCGCCGGTTCCCACGGAGCCTGTGGAGGCACCTGCCGGTGGCTGGCATGCCGCCAACCGCACGATGCGGGAGCTGCGACTGCACGGATTGAATGCGGTGAAGGCGGTGTTCGATCGCCGGCCCGAAGCGATCCACAAGCTGTACCTGACCAATGCGCGCATTCCGACCCTGCAGCCATTGCTGAAGTGGTGTGCGGCCAATCGCGTCGGCTACCGCGTGGTCGAGGACGACGACCTCAAGAAGCTGGCGGCCAGCGGCCACCACGAAGGCATCGTGGCGGACGTACTGCGCGCCGAACCTACGCCGCTTGCCGACTGGCTGGAGAACCTGCCGGCCGGGCCGCAGTGTGCGATCTGGCTGGATGGTGTCGGCAACCCGCACAACTTCGGCGCGATCCTGCGTTCGGCGGCCCATTTCGGCGTCGGGGCAATACTGCTGCCGGCGCAGTCCACCCTGGCCCTGTCCGGCGCTGCGGCCCGGGTCGCCGAGGGCGGTGCCGAAGCCGTAACGCTGGTGCGGCTGCCGGATAATGGCGATGCTGCCGCCAGGTTGCGCGCGTCCGGCTTCAGCCTGGCGGCAACCCTGGTACAAGGTGGCAGCGACGTGTTTGCAACGCCTCTGCCTGCGCGTCTGGTCTATGTGCTTGGCGCGGAGGGCGAGGGTATGGATCGCACGCTGGCCGACACCTGCGACCTGCGTCTGTCGATTCCGGGCAGTGGCTCGGTGGAGAGTCTGAACGTCGCCGCCGCCACCGCGGTGTTGCTGGCGGCCTGGCGCCA
>JBDSPO010000152.1:0-6875 GCA_039930265.1 Lysobacter sp.
TTACCGAAAGTCGCTTGATGCAGGTGGCGCCGCACGGTGCGCTGGAAAAACAGGTTGTTGGGAATCTGCAGCACGGACGTCGATTGGCCGTCGATGCACTCCTGCAACGTGGTGTAGATCAGGTTGATGTCCACCACCTGGCCTTTCAAACCCGGCTTTTCTCCGTTCTCGAGCACCTCGATGTGGTCACTGAGCCGGAATGGGCGCGTGGTCAGGATCAGCGCCGCGCAGAAGATGTTGGACAGCACGCTCCAGGCGGCAAAGAACGCCACTGCACCGACCGCCGCGAACCCGGTGAAGGCCGTCCACAAGTTCGTGCCGGACACCCCGACGCGCTCAAGCACCAGCAGCAAGGCGCCAAAGCCGAGCAGAAACCCGAGCACGCGCCGGGCGCCTACCGCCACCGCGGGCAGCAGCGGGTAGCGCTGGCTGACACGCTGGATCAGCCGCCGCCCGAGTGCCCGCAGCAACCACGCCGCAATCAGGATCAACAAAATCTGGCCGGCGGGTAGCAGTACCTCGAGCCACTGCTGCATCCACGAAGGAAATTGGTCTTTCATGTGTTGGTTCGCGCCCCTGTCAGTGGCATTTCAGGCGCGGAAGCCTGCTCGCGGCAAGGATAGCGCCGCCTGCCGGATGATGCGGGGTGGCTTTTGTCATGGGTCAGCTTCAGACGCATGGGTTACGCTTGGCGATCACATCGACGAGGTTCCTGTCCAATGAAGCATCCTCTCGCGCTGGCCCTGGCCGTGGCGCTTACCACCACTCTGGCTGCCTGCAGCAAGTCCGACGCCAACACGGCGGAAACCGGGCAGTCCGCCTCCCAGGACGGCACCACTGTGAACGAATCCAGCACCAACCCCTTCTTTGCCGAGAGCAGCCTGCCGCTGCATTACCCGGCGTTTGACAAGATCACCGACGCCGACTTCGGTCCCGGTTTTGATCGCGGCATGGCCGACCACCTGAAGGAAGTGGAAGCCATCGCTGACAACAGCGAAGCGCCGACCTTCGACAACACCATCATCGCACTGGAAAAATCGGGCGAGATCCTGGACCGCACTTCGACGGTGTTCTTCAGCCTGGTCGGCGCGGACACCAACGACACCCGCAAGGCGATCCAGGCGAAGTACGCCCCCCTGCTGGCGGCGCACGGCGATGCGATCTCGCTCAACCCCAAGCTGTTTGCGCGCATCCAGACGCTGTATGACGCCCGTGCCACGCTCGGCCTGGATGCCGAGGGCGTGCGCCTGATCGAGCGCTACCACACCGGGCTGGTCCGCTCGGGTGCCAAGCTGCCGGAAGCCGACAAGGTCCGCCTGAAAGAGATCAACGGCGAACTGGCCAATCTCGGCACCAGCTTCAACCAGAATGTGCTCGGCGAGGTGAACGCGTCGGCCATCACCGTCGACAGCAAGGAAGAATTGGCCGGCATGACCGCCGATCAGATCGCCGCCGCTGCCGACGCGGCCAAGGCCGCCGGCAAGGAGGGCAAATACATCATTGCCCTGCTCAACACCACCGGCCAGCCGCTGCAGACGCAACTGGAAAACCGCGCGCTGCGCGAGCGCCTGTTCAAGGCCTCCGTCAACCGTGGCAGCCGTGGCAATGAGTTCGACAACACCAAGCTGGTTTCGACGATCCTGAAGCTGCGCGCCGAGAAGGCGAAGATGCTCGGCTACCCGACCTACGCCGCGTACGTCCTCGCCGATGAAACCGCGAAGACCCCGGAAGCGGTCAACGAGATGCTGGGCAAGCTGGCCCCGCCGGCCGTTGCCAATGCCAAGCGTGAAGGCGCCGATCTGCAGGCCATGATCGACAAGGAGCAGGCGGCCAAGGGCGAGCCCAGCTTCCAGCTGCAGCCGTGGGACTGGGCGTATTACACCGAGAAGGTCCGCGCCGACAAGTACGACTTCGACGAGTCGCAGCTCAAGCCCTACCTGGAAATGAAGAACGTGCTGGAGAACGGCGTGTTCTACGCCGCGGGCGAGCTCTACGGCCTGACCTTCAAGCAGCGTACCGACCTGCCGGTTTACCACCCCGACGTCACCACCTATGACGTGTTCGACAAGGACGGCAGCCAGCTGGCGATCTTCGTGTTCGACCCGTTTGCCCGCCCGTCCAAGCGCGGCGGAGCGTGGATGAACTCCTACGTCTCCCAGTCCGGGCTGACCGGCAACCTGCCAGTCGTGGCCAACCATCTCAACATCACCAAGCCAATGAATGGTCCGGCGCTGATGACTTGGGACGAGACGACCACGATGTTCCACGAGTTCGGCCACGCGCTGCACGGCATGTTCTCCAACGTGAAGTACCCCTACTTCAGCGGCACCAGCGTTCCGCGTGACTTCGTCGAGTTCCCGTCCCAGGTCAACGAGATGTGGGCGGACTGGCCCAGTGTGCTGGCCAATTACGCCAAGCACCACGAGACTGGTGAAGCCATGCCCCAGGCGCTGCTGGACAAGGTGGCCGCGGCGGCGAAGTTCAACCAGGGGTTCGCGACGACCGAGTACCTCGGTTCGGCGATGCTCGACCAGAGCTGGCATCAGGCCCCAGCCGACAAGATCCCGGACGCCAGCGGCGTGCTGGACTTCGAAGCGGCCGCACTGAAGGCGAACGGCACCGATTACGCCGCGGTTCCGCCGCGCTACCGCACGCCGTACTTCAGCCATATCATGGGGGGCTACGCGGCCGGCTATTACGCCTACATCTGGTCGGAAGTGCTGGACGCCAACACGGTGGAGTACATCAAGAGCAATGGCGGCCTGACCCGTGAGAACGGCGACCGGTTCCGCGCGACCCTGCTCTCGCAGGGCGGCAGCAAGGATGCGTTGCAGCTGTTCCGCGATTTCGCCGGCCGTGAGCCGGACATCAAGCCGCTGCTGGTTCGCCGCGGTCTCGACGGCGCAAGCAATTCACCGGCACCTGCCTCAGGCAAGGGAAAGTAACACTGCAGGCCTGATGGCTTGACGATAAAGGCCGCCGGAAGCGATTCCGGCGGCCTTTTTGCATCTACGCCCCGGAGCAGCGCTGCTGAACGGCGGATCGCCCGGCGTCGCACGAGGGCACCACCAGTGGATCAGACGGCGCCGCCTTCAAACAGATCGCGATATGCCGGCGCCACGTGGGGCAGCAAAATGCTGGCCGGGACTTCCACGCGCTGCACGCCATCGGAATACGGACCGACCTGGTAGGGCGGAAACACAAAACGCAAGCCACGCAGTTTCCCGTTCTCCCCCGGCAGCGGCTCGAACTGGGCAAAGTTGGCCGGCATCGGCGCCGTCCCGTCATCGATCATGCGACCTGCGTTGCGCATCATCTCGCTGCGCTCCGCCGCGGATGGCCTGTCGGCATCGATACGTTGTGACAGCTGGGTCAACAGCTGCTCGCGCGCGTAATCGGAGATGGGCTTCCATGCGCCGCGGTCCGGGAGAAGCGCCTCGGCCGTCAACAGCGATTGCTGCTTGGGCAACCAGGAAAAACGCGCCAGCAGTGGCATCCCATGGGCGCCACCGGTGTAGCTGCTGCCGTCCGCAGCGTAGGAAACCAGATCCGGGGTCTGCAGTACCTCGCTGAAGGTCAGCGACAGATCGTACAGCGCGCTGCTGGCAGACTCGCCGCGTGGTCGCGACTGCGCGGCCTGGACCGTTTCCGCGCGCGCTGCATCGGCATATTCCTTCAGGCGTTTGGCCAGCCCCGGATAGCGCGCCGCGTCACCCTGGTAGCTGATCCCGACGATGTAGTCGGAAGTGCCTTCCACCACGTCCTCCAGCACGACCGGCTGGTCCTCTACAACTGGATCGGGGGTAGCCTGCGGCTGCGTCGCGCCGGACGACGGGCTCGGGACATCGGACGACCTGTCGCACCCGCCCGCGACCAGTAATGCCGCGAGTATCGCGGCGGCGATGGCTTTCTGATGCATGGAGTTTCCCCTTGGACAATTGCGCGCACCATAGCCGCGGCGGCGTGACGCCGGTATGCACGCGCGGGCGAGGAGTTCCCCCGCGCCGGTCAACCCCGGCGGGGCTTCACCACTCGGAGCGCTGGGGCAGAAGCCCCTGCAACTCGGCATCGGTCAGGTTGCGCCACTGGCCGATTTTCAGCTTGCCGAGTTTGACGTTGCCGATACGCACACGCACCAGCGTCTTGACCCGGAACTTGAAGTACCCGGCCATCAAACGAATCTGCCGGTTGAGCCCCTGCACCAGCACGATGCGGAAACCGAAGCGGCCCAGTTTGGACGTCTTGCACGGCAGCGTGGTCTGGCCGTGGATCGGCACCCCTTTGGCCATGGAGCGCAGGAATTCCGGCGTCACGTCATGATTGACGGCCACCAGATACTCCTTCTCCAGCTTGTTCTCGGCGCGCAGGATTTCGTTGACGATATCCCCGTTGCTGGTCAGCAGGATCAGCCCTTCGGAATCCTTGTCGAGGCGGCCGATCGGAAAAATACGCTGCTCGTGGCCGATGAAATCGACGATATTGCCGTCCACTGCCGACTCGGTCGTGCAGGTAACGCCGACCGGTTTATTGAGCATGATGTAGACGTGGCGTCGCTTGCCCTTGGCGGCGACGCGCACCTTCAGCGCCTGCCCGTCCACTTTGACCTCGTCGTCGTCACCGACTTCCGAACCGACGCGACCCCGGAGGCCGTTCACAGTGACGCGCCCCTCGGCGATCAGGCGATCGGCTTCGCGACGCGAGCAGAAGCCGCTTTCACTGATGTGTTTATTGAGGCGCATGGGTACGGAGGACGGACGGGGGGTCGCGTAGGCTGGCACAAGCGCCGGTCAATGGCGAGCGCGGCGCCGCCGGCGGCCCCGCGATCAGCGATTGGCGAGCAGCGAAAGGTACTCGGGATGACGTCTCACCCACGCCTCGGCATAGCTGCATTCCGGGCTCACCTGCCAGCCGAGACCGCGCGCATGCTTGAACGCGGCCTCCACCAGTTGGCCGGCGATGCCGCGCCCGCCGATTGCCGAAGGCACCCCGGTGTGGGTGATGACCATGACCGCTCCATCGGCGTGGTAGTCGAGCACCGCGTCAACGCCATCAACAGTGACGGTGAACCGCTGATCGGTCGGGCTGTGCTGCGCATACGGGCTTTCCTGAATCGACGTGGTGGAGGAATCGGGCATGGCGAAAGCCTTGGATGGGAGGTAATGCAACCTACTACGACCGGTGTTGGCGCTGAATGAGCACGCCCATGCCGGGCACCTGCGCGCCACCCGCGGCCGGAGATGACGCGCGCGGTCAGCTGCTACAGGTGGGGCGCACGGCGCTGGCCGGCAATCGCCTGCATGACGCGGCCGGCCGGTGCGCAACTGCTGGCATGAAAAGTGCATCAGCCGTAGTACGTCCCGCCTGTCGCGGGATCGCGGAACCCCACGGCATGAACCACGACCTCCCCCACTGCGCTTCCAACGCGGTGGACAACAACGACCATCTGGTGGCGCGGCTGTATGAGCTCACCCGGGTGGCGGCGCCCGATAGCGCCGAGCTGGAAACCCTTGACGCCATCGTCTACCAGCGCCTGCTGGAGACGTACGGCGATGACAGCTCAGTCTCGCCGCTCGCCTGAGTCCGCGTCAGCCGAACGACGGATTGAGCAGCGCGCGCAGGAAATGCGCGCCAATGGCGGGATTGAGCATCAATACGAACAGCACGCCATAGATCGCGCCCGAAAGATGCGCGCTGTGGTTGGTGCGGCCGCCGCCGCTGCGGTCCATCCAGTACGAATAGCCGACGAAAAAAAGGCCATAGAGGATTGCCGGCACCGGCAGGAAGAAAACGAAGATCAGTGACCACGGCTTGACCAGGATGAAGGCGAACAGCACCGCCGACACCGCCCCGGACGCACCGAGACTGCGGTAATTGCGGTCGCCCTTGTGCCGCAGGTAGGTCGGCATGATGGCCACCACGATGGCCGACAGGTAGAACAGCGCAAAGCCGGTCGAGCCGATCATCGGGCTGATCACCTGCTGCTCGGCGAAGCGACCGAAGAAGAACAGCGTAATCATGTTGAACAGCAGATGCTGCCAGTCCGCATGGATGAAACCATGGGTGACCAGGCGGTCGTACTGCTTCGCGCCGGAAATTGCCGGCGGCCACAGGATCAGCCGGTCCAGCAGGCGCGGATTGCCGAACGCCTGCCACGAAACGAGCACGGTGAGGGCAATGATGGCCAGGGTGATCATGGCTCAGACCGCCCGGTAGTGGTCAACGACGCGGTAGCGCCGCGCATACAGCCCGAACACCAGCGCGGCAACCAGTGCGAAGGCGGCGAAGAAAAACATCTGGAACGACGCCGTACTCAGCCCGGTCGCCGCAATGTTGCCCGTCACCGCGTCATTGCGCACCGCCGCGTTGGCCAACAACACCCACAGGTTGCCGATGGTGGTGGTCAGGTTCCAGAAGCTCATCACCACGCCCTTCATCGCCAGTGGCGCCTGGCTGTATGCGAACTCCAGCCCGGTCGCCGACACAAGCACCTCGCCGAACGTCAGCAGCGCGTAGGGCAGCACCTGCCAGACAATGGACATAGGGTCGCCGTTGTCCATCGCCACCTGGATACCGCCGATGACAATCCACGCCAGGCCGCTGAAGGCGATACCGGCCGTCATCCGCCGCAGCGCGGTGGGCTCCCAGCCGAACCGGCGCAGCGCCGGGTACAGCACCATGTTGTTGAACGGAATCAGGATCATCACCAGCGCCGGGTTCAATGCCTGCATCTGCGATGAGACAAACCACTCCGGCTTGGTCATCGCATTGCCCTGGATCACCCAGGTCGACGCCTTCTGGTCAAACAGCGAGAAGAACGGGGTGGTGAGTGCAAAGATCACCAGCACGCGCAGCACGCTGCGCACGCCGTCGACCGC
>JBDSPO010000153.1:0-4584 GCA_039930265.1 Lysobacter sp.
GCGCATCAGGTTGACCTGCTGCGCGGAGCGCATCTCGATACCGGTACCGGCCGAGCAGAACAGCGCCTGGGTGAAGTGGTTGACCGCCTCGCGCACGTAATGGCCGCCGTTGATCATGCCGTGGCCGTACACCGAGTGCACGACGTCGCCTTCCTTCATGCCCTGCCAGCGGTACAGGCGCGCCAGCAGGAGGTTCTGGATCTCGCGGCTGCGCGGGCTGAACACCAGCGGCTGCGGCCGGCCGGTGGTGCCGCTGGTGGTGTGGAACACCATCGGCATGTCGCCCGCGGCAGTGCCGTCGCGCCAGCCGTGGAAATCGCCCAGCGGCGGGCAGGACTCCACCGACCCCATGATCTCGTGCTTGCCGTACACCGGCAGCTTGGTGATGTCGGCCAGACCGGTGATGTCGCCGGCCTCGATCCCCTGCGCGCCCCACAGGCGCTGGTAGAACGGGATCTGCCAGGCGCGCGCGACGCAGCGCTTGAAAAGCACATCCTGCTGCGCGAACAGCTCGTCGCGGCTGATGGTGCGGAAGCGCTCGGTGAAGTCCTGCTCCAGCGGGAATTCCGCCAGCAGCTGTTTGACGTCGAAGGTTTCGAAATAGGTCGGGGTCGTTTTCATGGGGCCTCAACAATCAGAAGGTCGACCAGGCGACGCACATCATCGAGCGCCTCCAACTGGTCGAGAACGGTGAGCAGCTCGGCCCGGCGGGCGGAGTCGAAGGGGCGGGCGGCGTGGTCCAGGCAATGGTGGAACTTGTCGAGCTGCTGGGCGCGGTCCAAGGGGCGTTCGGGCGAGCCGAGCGCGGCGTCGCGGTGGTTGTGCAGCTCCCGACCGTCGGTGGTGGTGACCACCAGACTCTGGGGCACCAGCGCGTTGGGGTCGTCGCAGTCGTTGGGGACCACGTGCAGGCGGCTGGCGAATCCGGCGCGCACCGGATCGGCCAGCGCGTCGGCCGAGTACGCGTCCAGCCCGACCCGGCCGTCGATCATCATCGTGCCGGTCAGGTATGGCAGGCACAGGCGCGCGTAGCTGGACGCCATCCCGGGCAGGTAAGGCCGCGACACCAGCCGGCGCACCAGCGGCGGCGCGCGAAGTTCGATGCGCGCGATGTCCTCGATCCGCAGGCCTTCGCGCTCGCGCAGCTCGCGCAGCATGTCCAGGCAGGCATGCGCGGCGCCGCCGGTGGGGAACACCTTGTGACTGACCTGCTCGATCTGGGCGTCGCCGGCCGCCAGCGCCGCCAGTGACGGCCGGGTGTCGAACGCGCCTTCGATCAATGGCAGGTAACCGAACGGCCCTTCCAGCCAATCCTGCGGGGCCGGAAACCCGTGGTTGGCCAAGGTCCAGCTGGTGATCGCCGCGCGCGCATTGAAGGCGATCTGCAGCGCGAGCGTCGGCGAGCCTTCCACGTGCGCCTGCATGGTTCCCGACAGGTGGCTGTAGGTCAGGCCCAGCGCGCGATGCAGGGTCGCCTCATCGGCACCGTGCAGGTGGGCGATGCCCGCCACCGCGCCCAGTGCGCCGCACATCGCCGGGCGGAAGAAACGCATCGGCGCCCGCCCGCTGATGCCGATCAGGGTGGCCACGTCGACCGCTATCACCACTGCCGCAATCAGACGCTTGCCATCGACGCCGCCGCGTTGCTCGGCGGCGGTGACCAGGCTGGAGAGGACCACCGCCATCGGGTGCACAACCGCGGGCATGTGCACGCAGTCGAACTCCTGGTTGTGGATCTGGAAGCCGTTGACCATCGCCGCGCTGGAGGCGTGCAGGCGCTCGCCGGTAACCCACACGCGGGCGTCGTTGCCGCTGCCGCTGCCCAGGGTCTGGGCGCTGTCGCGGACCGTTTTATTGAGTGGCACCTGCGGGCCGGAGCCGGCGATGCCGACCGCGACGCCGTCCAGGATGAAGGTCTTCGCGGCGGCGATGGTCGCCGGCGACAGGTCCTCGTAGCGCAGATCGGCGGCATGGGCGACCAGCGCCTCGGTCAGCCGGGGCATCGGCGCGCTCATGCGTCCAGCCCGGCCAACGCGGCCTGCAGGGGCTCCAGCGAGACCGCCGTCGGCAGAACGCTGACCGCGTCGAACAGGCGGGTGGCGGCCGGTTTGGCCACCCCGCCCCACTCGGCAAGGGCCAGCGCCTTGGCGGCGATCGCGGCCGCGGGCATCGGGCATTCGGGGTCGCCCCAGGCATCCACCCGGTGCGCGTGCAGGC
Source organism: Lysobacter sp. (assembly GCA_039930265.1). Taxonomy (GTDB): domain Bacteria; phylum Pseudomonadota; class Gammaproteobacteria; order Xanthomonadales; family Xanthomonadaceae; genus Novilysobacter. The sequence goes on from JBDSPO010000153.1 coordinate 2,218, forward strand.
GGCGTCCGTCAGCCAGTGCCACGGTCACGCTGGCGCCGTAATGATCCGGGAATCGCGCACTGGCCTCGGCGTCCTCGCGCACGTTCACCCGCTCGCGCATCGCGGCCACCGCAGGATTGGTGATCGCTTCCGGCAGGTAGTGGACCAATTCCGGTCGGCCCAGGCACGCGATCGCGGCCAACGCGTGCTGCAAACTGAACTTCGCTTCCAGCTCGGTGGTGGGTGCGGGACGATCACAGAAGCGCAGCGCCTCGGCGTAGGTGGTCACATCGATGCTGACCAAGGCCTCCAACGGCAGCACGCCGGCCTGGCGCAGGGCGTCGCGCATGGCGTCGATCGCCGGATGCGCGTGACGGCACGCCGGCCACGGTTTCAGGCTGGTGGTGTGGATCAGCCAGTCCGGAGCCGCGGCCAGTACGAGGTCCGCCTGGGCGTCCGGCGCGGTGGCCGCAAACAGGCCCTGCTCGCCTTCCAGAATCGCGCGCGGGCCGCGCACTCCCGCGGCCGCCAGCTGCGCGGCGAGCAAGCCACTGCGCGCGGCTTCCGCATTGTGGATCGACTTGGTCGGAACCGGCTCGTGGCGCATCTGCCACAGCCCGCCGGTGCGACTGCCGGCGGTGCCCAGCGCATCGGCCAGCGCCGGCGCATCCAGGCCCAGCAGGGATCCGGCAGCGGCGGCGGCGCCAAATGCACCGGCGGTCGAGGTTGGATGCCAGTAGCGGTAATGCCCGCGGCCGAGCGCGCGACCGATCCGGATGGTCGCCTCGTAACCACGCACCACCGCATCCAGGAATTGTTGCGGAGTGGCACCCGTCGCCTCGGCGACGGCCAGCGCGACCGGGATCACCACCGGTCCGGCATGCAGGATCGCGCCACGATGGACGTCGTCCATTTCCAGCACGTTGCCCAACGCGGCATTGATCAGCAGCGCCGAGGCGGGATCGCGCCGACCGGCACCCAACGCAGTCGCGTCGCCAGCGGGCAGCGTGGCCACCAGACCGGTCAACTGGGCCGCCAAGGGTGAACGCAACGCGCCCAGCGCACAGCCCAACCAGTCCGCCACCAGCGCGGCCGCACGCTCACGCGCAGCGCCATCCACCGGCTGCAGCAGCTGCGCCGCGAGCGCTCCAGTGAGGCTGGGGGGTTGGCCGGTCATTGCGCGTCTACCAATGTGCTGCCTCGCTGGATCGGGGGGAGTGTCCGAGGGTATCGGACTTTGTCCGGACATATCATATGATCAGGGTTCCGCAGTCCGCAAATCCAGCGACCTGCACCCCCTGTTCCACGATCGGATCGGAGTTCCCGTGCCAGCCCTGCTTGATGCCAACAGCTTCCTTGACCACCTGCACCCCGGCGCCGAGGTGTACACGGCCGGATGCGCCGGACACTCGCTGCTGTTTGAGGCGTGGTTGCAGCAGGCGCCCGAGCGCAGCGCCGGGGTGCGCTTCACCGGGGTGCATATCCCGACCGTCAACCGCTTCGACTTCGCCAGCCTGCACCCCGGCGCGCGCCAACGCACCATTTTCCTCAGTGCCGAGCTGCGCGACTCCTGGTTGGCGGGGCGAGTGGACTACCTGCCCATGAGCTACTCGGCCACCTACCAGTGGCTCAGTCAGGAGGCGGAGTTCGATGTCGCGCTGGTCCAGGTCGCGCCGCCGGACGAGAACGGCCAATGCTCGCTCGGGGTTGCCGCCGACTTCACTCCGGCGGCGTGGCCACGCGCCAAACGCGTGCTGGCCCACGTCAATCCGCGCATGCCGCGTACCCACGGTCCGTCGATTCCGTGGTCGCGGATCGATGCGGCAATCGAGCACGACGGGCCGTTGCTGGAAGCGCCCGACCCCGCGCCCGATCCGGCAATGGACGCGGTGGCCGAGCGCATCGTCACCCTGGTGCCGGACCGGGCGACCCTGCAGTTGGGCCTGGGCCGGCTGCAATCGGCGGTCCTGCGCGCCCTGTGCGGACGACGCGACCTGCGCCTGCACACCGGCATGGTGTCCGACGGTCTGCTCGCGCTGATCGCGGGCGGCGCATTGGCGCCGGCGCCGGACGCGGTGGTGGCCGGTGTCGCCCTCGGCAGCCAGGCCCTGTATGACGCGGTCGCCGGCCGGGTGCAGTTCCGCGAGGTCGGGCATACCCACGACCATGGCGTGCTGCGCGCGATTCCAAGGCTTACCGCGATCAACAGCGCGCTGTCGGTGGATCTGCTGGGCCAGGTCAACGGCGATTGTCTGGGCGGCCGCCAGCTCAGCGGCATCGGTGGCCTGCCGGACTTCCTGCGCGGCGCGAGACAGGCGCCCCAGGGGCGGGGAATCATCGCGCTGCCGGCGGCCACTCCCAAGGGGCAGACCCGAATTGTGCCAATCT
>JBDSPO010000154.1:0-3758 GCA_039930265.1 Lysobacter sp.
CTGATGCCCGACAAGCAGTGTCTGCAGGTGCGCGAGGTGACCTATGGCGAAGACGGTTTGCCCAGCGGCACCCCTGGCAAATGGGAGCCGCTGAATCAGGACATCGAGGGCTACACGCATGAAGCGGGCGTGCGCAACGTGCTGCGGCTGAAGCGTTACCCGATCGCCAACCCGCCGGCAGACGGCTCGTCGATCGCCTACGTGCTCGACATGGTGGTCGAGTCTGAGCAGGTCAAACCCTGATTCCAGGAGCGCGCAGCCCGGCTGCGCGCTTTAGCGGACTTCGGCGATCTCGATCCCGTCCATGCCGGCTGCCAGGGTCTGCGCATTGCCGCCCTGGGCCAGCTTGATTCGCAGGCGAACCTCGTTCTGCGAATCGGCGTAACGCAACGCGTCCTCGTAGGTGATCTCCCCGGCCTGGTAGAGCTCGAACAGGGCCTGGTCGAAGGTCTTCATCCCCAACTGGGTGGATTCCTTCATCACTTCCTTGAGCTTGTGGATTTCGCCGTCGCGTATGTAGTCCTGCACCAGCGGTGTGCCCAGCAGGATCTCCATGGCCACCCGGCGCGACCTGCCGTCGGGGCTGGGGATCAACTGCTGCGCGACCACGCCCTTGAGGTTCAGCGACAGGTCCATCAGCAACTGGTTGCGACGGTCCTCCGGAAAGAAGTTGATCATCCGGTCCATCGCCTGGTTGGCGTTGTTGGCGTGCAGCGTGCACAGCACCAGATGACCCGTTTCCGCGAAGGCGATCGCGTGGTCCATGCCCTCGCGGGTACGCACCTCGCCGATCATGATCACGTCCGGCGCCTGGCGCAGGGTGTTCTTGAGCGCGTTCTCCCAGCTGTCGGTGTCGATGCCGACCTCGCGCTGGGTGATGATGCAGCCCTCGTGCTTGTGCACGAACTCGATCGGGTCCTCGATGGTGATGATGTGACCGGTGGAGTTCTGGTTGCGGTAGCCGATCATCGCCGCCAGTGAGGTCGACTTGCCGGTACCCGTCGCGCCCACAAAGATGATCAGGCCGCGCTTGGTCATGGCCAGGGTCTTGAGCACCTGCGGCAGGCCCAGCTCATCGATGGACGGAATCCTGGTCTCGATCCGGCGCAGCACCATGCCGACCTGGTTGCGCTGGTAGAAGCAGCTGACCCGGAACCGGCCGACGTTCGCCAGACCGATGGCGAAGTTGGCCTCGTGGGTTTTCTCGAACTCCTCGCGCTGCATCGGGTTCATCACGTTGAGCACCAGATCACGGCTCTGCTGCGGCGTGAGCGGGTTCCTGGTGATCGGCTGCAGGACGCCGTTGACCTTCATCGAAGGCGGCATGCCGGCGGTGATGAACAGGTCGGAGGCTTTCTGGTGCGCCATCAGCTTGAGGAAGGACGTGAAGTCGATCGCCTCGCTGGTGCTCGGTGACGAGCTCTGGGTCGTACTCTGGCTGCTGTTCATTTCGATTCCCCCGGTCCCGGGCGCAAGGCCCGGCGGCGCGATGAAGAAGCCTGCTCGATCAATCGAACAGGCGCTTGTCCTTGGCGTAGTCACGGGCCTGCGGCCGCAGGATCAACCCGCGTTTGACCAGGTCCTGCAGGTGCTGATCCAGCGTCATCATGCCGCTGTTCTGGCCGGTCTGGATGGCCGAATACATCTGCGCCACCTTGTCCTCGCGGATCAGGTTGCGGATCGCCGGGGTGCCGACCATGATTTCCCAAGCCGCCGTACGGCCGCCGCCGACTTTCTTCAGCAGCGCCTGGCTGATCACCGCGCGCAGTGATTCGGAAAGCATCGAGCGCACCATCGGCTTCTCGCCGGCGGGGAACACGTCGATGATGCGGTCCACGGTCTTGGCCGCCGAACTGGTGTGCAGCGTGCCGAACACCAGGTGCCCGGTCTCCGCGGCGGTCAGCGCCAGGCGGATGGTTTCCAGATCGCGCAACTCGCCGACCAGGATGTAGTCGGGATCCTCACGCAGCGCCGAGCGCAGCGCCTCGTTGAAGCCGTGGGTGTCGCGGTGGACCTCGCGCTGGTTGATCAGGCACTTCTGCGAGGTGTGCACGAACTCGATCGGATCCTCCACTGAGAGGATGTGGCCGTATTCGGTCTTGTTGATGTGGTCGATCATCGCCGCCAGCGTGGTCGACTTGCCGGAACCCGTCGGCCCGGTGACCAGGATCAGGCCCTGCGGCTGGTCGATCAGTTCCTTGAAGATGCACGGGCAACCGAGGTCTTCAAGTGACAGGATTTCCGACGGAATCGTGCGGAACACCGCACCGGCGCCGCGGTTCTGGTTGAACGCATTGACGCGGAAACGGGCCAGGCCGGGGATCTCGAAGGAGAAGTCCACTTCAAGGAATTCTTCGAAATCGCGACGCTGCTTGTCCGACATGATGTCGTAGACCAGCGCGTAGACCTGCTTGTGGTCGAGCGCAGGGATGTTGATCCGGCGCACGTCGCCGTCGACCCGGATCATCGGCGGCAGACCGGCCGACAGGTGCAGGTCCGAAGCCTTGTTCTTGACCGAGAACGCCAACAATTCGGCGATATCCATTGCCTGCTCCCCTGCACTGCGACCGGAACCAACTCAACGTTTGCCAGACAACGGCCAGTTGAACGACAAATACCCCTCGGGGAGTATAACGCCCAATACCGGATGTCAACCCGTCCGCTCAACCGGATGCCCCGACGTGCTGACGCACGCCCTGCACGAAGTCCTGCAACGAATCGATAACGCGTCACGGCTGGCCGGGCGGCCATCGGCGCGGCTGCTGGCGGTATCCAAACTGCGTCCGGCAGCGGCGATCGCCGACCTGGCGTCTGCCCTGCGATCCTTCGACCGGTCCCGCATGGGCGCAGCCACGGGCGGACCGGGGCTGGTAGTAGCCATCGGCGAGAATTACGTGCAGGAGGCCCGGGCCAAACAGGCACAGCTGCGCGATCCCGCACTGGAATGGCATCTGATCGGCCACCTGCAGTCCAACAAGGCGCAGGCCGCCGCGGACCTGTTCGACTGGATACAGACGGTCGACCGGCCCACACTGGTGGCGGCATTGGCCAAGCACCGGCCAGCGCAACGCCCGCCGCTAAATGTGCTGATCCAGGTCAACATCGACGATGAGGCCAGCAAGCACGGCTGTATTCCTGGCGATGTGCCCTCGCTCGCCGCCGCGATCGCCGCGCAGTCGCGACTTCGCCTGCGTGGCTTGATGGCGATTCCGGCGCCATCGCCGGATCCGCTGCAGCGGCGCGATGCGTTTCGGCGGATGTGGCTGCTGTTCGAGGCGCTGCTCCTGACCTATCCGCGGACCGACACGCTGTCGATGGGCATGAGCGAGGACCTGGAGCTCGCGATCGCGGAGGGCGCGACCATGGTGCGGGTGGGCAGCGCATTGTTCGGGCGGCGCGACCCAGCTGCCCCGGATGCAGCGTCCTGAATACCGGCCCTGGCCGCCTGGCGACCCTACAATCGCGCCATGACGATCCCCTGTCCGCGATTCCAGCATCACGCCGCGACGGGTCTCTCCCGCGCAGGCGACTCACGTGCATACGGCAGTCCAACCCGGTCCGCCATGTGCTCCGCTCTCCTCGCCACTGCACTCGCACTGGCGGCTTGCGATGGCAGTCCGGCGCCTGCGATCCCCGCCGCGCGACCGGCCACCACGACCGATGCGCTCGCCACCATCGGCGACGTCAGCATCCGCGCCAGTGTCGTGCAGACCTCGACCCTGGACGCGACTATCGCGCGCGATTACGGCATCGCGCGC
>JBDSPO010000155.1:0-2704 GCA_039930265.1 Lysobacter sp.
TCCGGTGCCTTCTTCAACTCATAAGTGGCGGAGTGGACGGGACTCGAACCCGCGACCTCCGGCGTGACAGGCCAGCATTCTAACCAACTGAACTACCACTCCGCTGAGACGACCATGATAACCAGCGACCTGAATTCACGCAAGACCTGATTGGTGGGTGCTGAGGGGATCGAACCCCCGACCCGCTCCGTGTAAAGGAGCCGCTCTACCGCTGAGCTAAGCACCCGGTCACGGCAATTATCGCAGCAGATGCCCATAAACAAAAAGCCCGGCGTGTGGCCGGGCTTTTTGGTTCACTCAGGGACAGCTCAGTTGACAGCGTCCTTGAGCGCCTTGCCGGCCTTGAACGCCGGATTCTTCGAGGCCTTGATCTTGATGGCTTCGCCGGTGCGCGGGTTGCGACCGGTGCGCGCGCCACGCTTGCGAACCGAGAACGTACCGAAACCCACGAGGGTCACGGTATCGCCCTTCTTCAGCGCTTTGGTGATGGCGGCAACCATGCCGTCGAGCGCGCGACCAGCATCGGCCTTGGTCAGCTCGGCGTGTTCGGCGATGGCATCGACAAATTCGGCTTTGTTCATGTGTTTGATGACTCCTGAGTTCGGAATGTGCGCGAAAAATTCGTTGGCCGGTGACCGCGACGCTCCCCTGCTACGGTACCGGTTGGCTGCCACGGCGTAGATCGTGCGTTCGCCGCGGTTGCCATTGTTATACCAGCAGGATTTTCCCCATGCAACACGGAAAACCAATGCTGGCGCGGCTTTCAGCTGTTTGCCGACGAGTGGGCTGTTGTTGCCGGGCTAATGCTTGACATCTGGCCGCTGGGTCCTTGCGGATTTTGGCAACGCGGGCTGTCCGATTGCATCCACCGGCATCCGTCCAGGCAATGGCCGCTCAAGTGCCAGGTCCAGCACCTCATCGATCCATTTGACTGGCACGATTTTCATGTGACGGGTGATTGCCGCGGGCAGATCAACCAGGTCTTTGCGGTTCTCGTCGGGAATGAGCACGGTCTTGATGCCGCCACGCAACGCCGCGAGCAACTTCTCCTTGAGCCCACCGATCGCGGTGATCTTGCCGCGCAAGGTGATCTCGCCGGTCATCGCAACGTCGGAGCGCACAGGGATCTTGGTCAGCGTGGATACCAGTGACGTGGTCATCGCGGCACCTGCGCTAGGACCATCCTTGGGTGTGGCGCCATCGGGCACATGCACATGCACGTCATATTTCTGCAGGAAGTCGAGGTCGATGCCCAGCCGCTCGGTGCGCGCACGTACCACCGACAAGGCCGCCGACGCCGACTCCTTCATGACATCACCCAGCTGCCCGGTGAGGATCAGCTGGCCCTTGCCCGGGACCAGAGTGGATTCGATCTGCAACAGATCGCCACCCACCTCGGTCCACGCCAGGCCGGTGACCAAGCCGATTTCGTTGTCGACTTCGACGCGACCGAAATCAAAGCGGTGCACGCCCAAGTATTTGTCGAGATTCTTGCCGGTCACCGTCAAGGTTTTGCCCGGCTTCGCCTTCGGCCCGGCCAGCGCAATGTCCTTGACCACCTTGCGCGCGATCTTGGCGATATCGCGCTCGAGGTTGCGCACGCCGGATTCGCGCGTGTAGTAACGGATGATGTCGGTGATCGCGCTTTCCGCGATCTTCAATTCGCCATCGCGCAAGCCGTTGGCCTTGAGCTGCTTGGGCACCAGGTAGCGCATCGCGATGTTGAGCTTTTCTTCCTCGGTGTAACCGGGGATGCGGATCACTTCCATCCGGTCCAGCAACGGCCCCGGGATATTGAGCGAATTGGAGGTCGCGATGAACATCACCTCGGACAAGTCGAGATCGACTTCCAGGTAATGGTCGTTGAACAGATGGTTCTGCTCCGGATCGAGCACTTCCAGCAACGCCGAGGACGGGTCGCCACGGAAGTCCATCGACATCTTGTCGATCTCGTCCAGCATGAACAGCGGATTCCTGGTGCCAGCCTTGTTGAGGTTCTGTACGATCCGGCCCGGCATCGAACCCACATAAGTACGGCGATGACCGCGGATCTCAGCTTCGTCACGCACACCGCCCAGTGCCATGCGCACGAACTTGCGGTTGGTGGCTCTGGCGATCGACTGGCCCAACGAGGTCTTGCCGACGCCGGGCGGGCCGACCAGGCACAGGATCGGGCCCTTCATCTTGGATACGCGGGTCTGCACCGCCAGGTATTCGAGGATGCGCTCCTTGACCTTTTCCAGCCCGTAATGATCAGCGTCCAGCGTCTCCTGCGCGACCTTGAGGTCCTTGCGCACCTTGCTGCGCTTCTTCCACGGCACCCCGAGCAGCCAGTCGAGGTAATTGCGCACCACCGCCGCCTCGGCCGACATCGGCGACATCTGCTTGAGCTTGTTGAACTCGGCCTTGGCCTTGGCTTCGACCGGCTTGGGCATGCCGGCCCCGGCGATCTTGCGCGCGAGTTCGTCCAGGTCGTTCGGCGCGTCGTCGCCCTCGCCGAGCTCCTTCTGGATCGCCTTCATCTGTTCGTTGAGGTAGTACTCGCGCTGGCTCTTCTCCATCTGCGACTTGACGCGGCCGCGGATGCGCTTCTCCATCTGCTGCACGTCGATCTCGCCATCGACGAAGCCGACCAGCAGCTCCAGCCGCTCGCCGATCTCGATGGTCTCCAGCAGCCGCTGCTTGTCGGCCAGACGCACGCCCA
>JBDSPO010000156.1:0-7869 GCA_039930265.1 Lysobacter sp.
CGCCTTCTTTCAGGCTCCGCCGCTGCAGCAGGATGTCCTGTCCGGTCGGATTGGTCGGGTGATTGGCTGCAATGTTGATCGGCCGGTAGATCCCCAGCGTCCCAGGCGTGGCGAGCTGATTGGACTGACGGTTGGTGTACATCAACTCGGCGAACCCGCGGACATCCTCGGTGAGCGCATAGTTGCCGAATGCACTGAAGCTCACCCGCTTGATCGGGTTTACCGCATTGAGGTTCGGATAGGCGTTCTGGTTGTGCTTGCCAGGCGAATAGGGCTCGTAGAAGTCGCCGTCCCCGTTGGGGTCCTGGTTGAAATTGATCCGGGTGCCATCGGGCAACAATGCCCGACCACCAATGGTGCTTGAGCTTCCGACGCACTCCAGCTTGCCGTTGACCTCGCCCAGGCCGCATGGGGCCCGGGACGCCATGTTGACCGTTCCGCTTTCGGCGTAATTGATGGCTGCCATCAACGAGCCCCGATCATTGTTGACGCCCCACGCCAGATCGACGGCCCCCTCCTCGCCGTCCTGCTTGAAGGTCTGGCCGTAGCTGACGGATGCCTCGACCCCTTCGAAGTTCTCCTTGGTGATGATGTTCACCACACCGGCCACGGCGTCAGCGCCGTAGATGGCGGACGCGCCGTCTTTCAGCACTTCGATGCGCTCGATCAGGGCTACCGGAATGATGTTGAGATCAACCGAACTATTGGCTCCGGTACCGCCATTCACGATCCGGCGACCGTTCAAAAGGACCAGCGTGCGGTTGATGCCCAGCCCCCGCAGGTTGACCTGCGTCGTCCCGTAGCCGTTGCCGGCCCAGTACGCGTTGGTCTGGCTGCCGGCGAAGCCCGCCGAGGCGGGCAATCGCTGCAGCAGGGTCTCGACGGAGATGGCGCCCGAGCGCTCGATGGTCTCCGCATCGATCACGGTTACCGGTCCAACGCCGGAGATCGCGGCGCGCTTGATGTGGCTACCGGTGACCTTCACGGCGTCCAGCGTGGTCGCCGATGATGCCGGCGCTTGCTCCGGTGACTGCGCGGATGCATTGGCGGCGATGCCGGCAGACAGCAACGCGCCGATCGCCAGCGCGAGATGGTTGCGCTTACAGAACATGATGAAACTCCCAAAACGGTGATTTTTGAACTTGTCGGCAAAGGTTCGAGCCAGCCATGCGAATCAGCGGCATTAGCTGGATAGGCCGCCCCTCGGGCAGCCGGACAAGATCAACCGATGGGAGGTCGAAAGACCGAAGAAGAAGTACCCTGCTCGACGTTTGTCAGGTGCCCGGAGGTCGGTACGAAACCGATCCAGTCCTTCTCGGCGATTGAAACCCCTCTGGCGAGCGCGAGGGTAAGGAAGCCGCACGCGCACTTGCATCCGGCGTCGCTGCAGTCGCAGCCCTCGTGCGTAGCGTCGGAACCGGACGCCATGGACGAGTTGTCGCAATCCATCGCGGCAACGTCGTCCGACCCATGGACTGCGCCTTCTCGCATATCGCTGGCGGCATGCACATGCTGAACCGCGCTGACCGCCATGGCGCTTTTTTGCCACGCCATCGCGCTGCCGTCCAGGCAAAACGCCAGGACGATCAGGCAACGAAGCAACAGCGAAACATTGGGCATGGGGCGGCGGGATGTCGGTTGTCTATACCACCAAGTACCACGGGCTGAGAAAGTCTGTCAACCGATCTTTTCCCATGAAATATCCGTACCCGTACGAATGGTTTCGCACCATCTTCCGCAAGTTGTATAGACATGCCATGCTGGGCTCATGGAGAAGCCACAGCCCGAGTACGCAAAGCTCAAGCAATACATCCTCGGCCAGATCACGAGCGGTGCTTGGCTGCCCCACAGCCGGATTCCGAGCGAAAATGATCTGGTGCTGCAGTTCGGCGTTTCACGGATGACGGTCAATCGCGCGATCCGCGAGCTCAGCGATTCCGGGGTGGTCATGCGTGTGCAGGGAGTCGGAACATTCGTCGCCGTCCCTAAAGTCGAGTCGCCGATGTTCGAAGTCCGCTCGATCCGCGACGAGATCCGCGCGCGCGGGCAAATCCACGTGGTCAGCGTCATCACCCGCGAAGTCATTGCCGCGCGTGCCCCGCTTGCACGCGAGTTTTCTTTACCGCCAGGCAGTGAACTGTTCCATTCGCGGCTGATCCACCTGGCCGACGGTAAGCCGCTCCAGCTGGAGGACCGGTTCGTCAACCCCGCCAGCGCGCCGGACTATCTCGGGGTCGACTTCACGGTCGAGACCCCGCACGAATACCTGACCCGCACCGCACCGCTCGAACGTACCGAGCACACGATCGAGGCGGAATTGGCCAACAAAGGCACCGCCAAAGCGCTGCAGATCAATGCCGGCGACCCGCTGTTGACCTTGAGCCGACGGACCTGGTCACGCGGGCTCACGGCCAGCTTTGTACGTCTCACCCACCCGGCTGCCAATTATCGGTTCGTTGGCGCTTTCCACGTGGGCAATGCGCCCCGTTCGTGATGGAGTTTGCAATGGATACTGGCATCACCCCGGCGGTCTCCGGCCCGCGCACCGTGCGCAGTCCCCGCGGCACAAACCTGTCCTGCAAGTCATGGCTGGTGGAAGCGGCCTACCGGATGCTGCAGAACAATCTGGATCCCGAAGTCGCCGAGCGTCCCGATGAACTCGTCGTCTACGGCGGCATCGGCAAGGCGGCCCGCGACTGGCCGAGCTTCGAGCGCATCCTGTCCTCCTTGCGGGCCTTGGAGGCCGACGAAACGCTGCTCATACAGTCCGGCAAGCCGGTAGGCATATTCCGAACCCACTGCGACGCGCCGCGGGTGCTGCTGGCCAACTCCAACCTGGTTCCCCACTGGGCGAATTGGGACCACTTCAATGAGCTCGATCGCAAGGGATTGATGATGTACGGCCAGATGACGGCCGGCTCGTGGATCTATATCGGGTCCCAGGGAATCGTCCAGGGCACCTACGAGACGTTCATCGAGCTGGGGCGTCAGCACTACGAGGGTGACTGGTCAGGCAAGTGGATCCTCACTGCCGGTTTGGGAGGCATGGGCGGCGCGCAACCACTGGCTGCCACGCTGGCCGGTGCAAGCTGCATCGTGATCGAGTGCGAGGAGTCGCGGGTCGACTTTCGCATTCGCACCCGTTACCTGGACCGCAAGGCGCACTCCATCGAAGAAGCGCTGGATATTGTCGAGAACGCCACAACTCCTGTGTCCGTGGGCCTGATCGGCAACGCGGCGGAAATGCTTCCCCGCTTTGTCGAACTCGCCCGGCAAGGGCACGCGAGACCGGCCGCCGTCACCGACCAGACCTCGGCACACGACCTGATCAACGGCTACCTGCCTTCGGGCTGGTCGACAGCGCAGTGGCAGGCCGCGCGGTCCGATGCTTCCGCGCACAAGGGGTTGCAAGCAGCCGCGGCGGCGTCGTGCGCCGAGCATGTGCGCGCCATGCTCGATTTCCACCGTATGGGCGTGCCCACGATCGACTACGGCAACAACATTCGCCAGGTTGCACTGGAACACGGAGTGCCGGACGCATTCGACTTTCCCGGCTTCGTCCCGGCCTGCATCCGGCCGTTGTTCTGCCAAGGCAAAGGCCCCTTCCGTTGGGTTGCGCTGTCAGGGGACCCCGAAGACATCTATCGCACCGATGCCAAGGTCAAGGAGTTGTTCCCCGAAGACGCTCACCTGCATCACTGGCTCGACCAGGCGCGCGAGCGCATCGATTTTCAGGGCTTGCCCGCGCGGATCTGCTGGCTCGGTCTGGGGCAGCGTCATACCGCCGCGCTGGCGTTCAACGCGATGGTACGCAACGGTGAGTTGAAGGCTCCCATAGTGATCGGCCGGGATCACCTGGACTGCGGCTCGGTAGCCAGTCCGAACCGTGAAACCGAAGCCATGCTCGACGGTTCCGACGCCGTGTCTGACTGGCCACTGCTCAACGCGATGCTGGCCGTCTCGGGAGGAGCGACGTGGGTGAGCCTGCATCATGGCGGCGGAGTCGGGATGGGGTTTTCGCAGCACTCCGGCGTGGTGATCGTATGCGACGGCACCGAGGAGGCTGACAAGCGGCTGGCGCGCGTGTTGTGGAACGACCCCGCGACCGGCGTCATGCGCCATGCCGATGCTGGCTACGACCTGGCAATCACCTGCGCCCGGGAAAACCAGCTCAATCTGCCCTCTATTCCGGAGTGACCTACGCATGTCCATGCTGACCCCGGGACAGATTCCTCTGTCCCAATTGCGCTCCATCGCTCTACAGTTTGAGCCTGTATCCCTTCCACCCTTGGCCAAAGTCCGGGTTGATGAGGCCGCACGCACGGTTGCGGACATTGTTGCCGCCGGAGCGCCTGCTTACGGGATCAATACCGGATTCGGCCTGCTGGCCAAAATTCATATACCAGTCGACCAGCTTGAGCAGCTCCAGACAAACCTCGTCCGGTCCCATGCCGTTGGTGTGGGGGCCTTGCTGGACGATGACACGGTCCGTCTGGTCTGCGCACTGAAGATCGCCTCGCTGGCTCGCGGGCACTCCGGGGTGCGCTGGCAATTACTGGAAACCATGCTCGCGCTGTACAACGCCCAGGTCTGGCCCTGCATCCCGGCGCAGGGCTCGGTGGGTGCATCCGGGGATCTGGCCCCCCTGGCCCATCTGACCCTCGCCATGATGGGCGAGGGATCGGTCCGGATCGGCGGCGAAGTCATGCCAGCGGCCGAAGGCTTGCGCCGTGCAGGCGTGACCCCGATCCAGTTGGGCGCGAAGGAAGGGCTGGCGCTCCTCAACGGCACCCAGGTCTCGACGGCTATGGCGTTGATTGCGCTGTTCCGGTCAGAGCAGGCGTTCGCCGCTGCTCTGCTGGCGGGAGCTCTCACCGTCGATGCCGCGCGCGGCTCCGATACACCATTCGATGAGCGCATCCACGCGCTGCGCGGACAACCGGGCCAGATCCATGTCGCCCGCCTGTACCGCGACCTGCTACAGCACAGCGCTATCAGGGAGTCGCATCGCGTCGAGGACCCCCGCGTGCAGGACCCGTACAGCCTGCGCTGCCAGCCCCAGGTCATGGGCGCGTGCTGGGACCTCCTGGGGCAATCGGCTACCACACTGCTGATCGAGGCCAATGCCGTTTCCGACAATCCGTTGCTGTTTCCCGACACCGGCGAAGTCCTGTCGGGGGGCAACTTTCACGCTGAACCGGTCGCCTTTGCCGCCGACCAGATCGCTATCGCGACATCCGAGATCGGCGCCCTGTCCGAGCGTCGCATCGCGCTGCTTATTGACGCGCACCTGTCCGGCTTGCCGGCATTCCTGGTCGGCAACCCCGGCATCAATTCCGGATTCATGATTGCCCATGTGACCGCCGCCGCGCTGGCCAGCGAGAACAAGACCCTGGCCCATCCGGCAAGTATCGACTCCATCCCGACCTCGGCCAACCAGGAAGACCACGTGAGCATGGCAACGTTCGCGGCACGCAAGGCGGGCGACGTGGCGATCAATGTGCGCCGCATTGTCGCCATCGAGCTGTTGGCGGCCTGCCAGGGCATTGATTTTCTGCGCCCGCTGCGCTCCTCTTCCCGACTTGAACAGGCGTTCGATCTGGTCCGCACCGTGGTGCCCCGCTATGACGAGGATCGCTACTTCGCGCCCGAGATCGCCGCGGCAGATACCCTGATTTCCAGCGGGAGGCTCGCCGAACTGGTGCGCACCGAATTTCCGGATGAGAGGCGCTGATGGACAACTGGCAGGGACGAATCGACGACGCTGGAGATCCGGAATCTTTCCGCTGGCACCAGGTCATCCGCCCTATGCAGCGCAACGCCGCCGCAGGTATCGCTCTGCTGGGATTTGCCAGCGACGAGGGAGTGCGACGAAACCAGGGTCGGGTCGGGGCGGCACAAGGTCCTGCTGCACTGCGGCAAGCCTTGGCCAACCTGCCAGTCACCCACTCTCGCCCCCTGTATGACGCGGGCGATATTGTCTGCGTTGACGGCGATCTTGAGGACGCACAGCAGCGTTACGCGGCCCGCGTGACCGACCTGCTCGCGCAAGGCCACTTGCTCGTCGGCATGGGCGGAGGCCACGAAATTGCCTTTGCCAGTTATCTGGGACTGGCAAACAGCGGAGACAGCGGACGTATCGCGATCGTCAACCTGGATGCGCACTTTGACCTGCGTGATGGTCCGATGGCCACCTCCGGAACGCCGTTCCGTCAAGCCTTGAGGCACGCCGAATCCAAGGGGATGACGCTGGATTACTTCTGTCTCGGGGTCAGCAGCGCATCCAATACGCGTCGCCTCTTCCACACCGCGCGTGAGACTGGGACACGGTATTTGACCGATCTGGAGATGACGCTGGCAAACTCGGTGTCGCAGGTCACGCGGCTCTCGGAGTGGCTGGAGCCGGCAGACTCGATCTATCTGACCATCTGTCTTGACGTCCTGCCCCACGCGGTCGCGCCGGGCGTCAGTGCGCCCAATCCTCGGGGTGTCGCTATGGAGGTACTGGAGCCGCTTATCGCCGCTACGCTGGCGACGGGCCGCGTCAAGGTCTGCGATGTCGCCGAGCTTTGCCCGCCGTTCGACCGGGACAACGCCACGGCCCGCGTTGCGGCCCGCCTGATCCACTCACTGGTGCGCTGAAGGCCGGCTCAAAGTCGGATTGCAGCCCCTCGAGCGAAACCGCGCAGAAAACGGTTCAGGTAATATTTTGGCACGCCGCCAAAATCAGGTTTAAGGTGTCCTGTCATGTCGCTCCTTCAACTGCTATTGCGAGTCGCGCTCTGTATGACCCTGATCCTCAACGGATCGGGTCTGGCAGTGGCTGCCACCCTGATGCACGTCGAGCATGCGGGTGCTGCCGCGCAAATGGCGGCGCCGCAGAGCGAACATGCGACGTGTGGCGAAGATACGGGGGAGGCAGCGCTCGCCACGGCAGACACACTGCCGCCTGACTGTCAGCGCTCTACGACGGACTGCTGCGACACCTCGTCCTGCAACGCGACCTGCCCGGCAGGTTTTATCGCGACGTTGACCGCGCAGGCGCCCGTCTGGCGTCCCGCCCCGGACAGCCCGAGCTCGCGCCCGGTAATGCCGAACGCACCGGCGCCGCTCCTCCACAACCGCTACCGACCTCCTATTCGCTGAGTCCAGACGCCGGGTTCCGGCGTCTGCCTATGTCTGTTCGTCGGTCCGCAGCTACAGCGCGGCGAAACAGCCAATGAAGCGTTCCACCGTCCGGGTGGGTGCTCGACTTTTCCGAATGTACGGAGTCTTTCCATGTCTATCGATTCTTCCGGCCGCCCGCCGGCCGCCCCCTCACGCCGCCGATTTGTCACGGGATTGGCCGTCGGTGGTGTCGCTGCCGGGATGGGACTTTGGCGCATGCCGGCATTGGCGGCCAATGCCCCGGCCCCGGGTCTGCAAACCCTGAGCGGCACCGACTTTGACCTGTCCATCGGCGCGTCGATGGTCGATTTCACCGGTCGCTCCCGCCCCGCGATCACCGTCAACGGCTCGTTGCCGGCACCATTGCTGCGCTGGCGCGAGGGCGACACCGTGACCGTGCGGGTGGCCAACCGCCTGCGCAGTGCACCGTCGTCCATTCACTGGCACGGGATCCTGCTGCCCTCCAACATGGATGGTGTTCCTGGCTTGAGCTTCGACGGCAGTGCACCGGGCGAGACGTACACCTACCAGTTCCAGCTGCAGCAGTCTGGAACCTACTGGTATCACAGCCATTCACTGTTCCAGGAACAGGCCGGCCTGTACGGCCCGATCATCGTGGAACCGCGGGCGCCTGCCCCGTACCGCTATGACCGCGAGCACGTGGTGCTGCTGTCGGACTGGACGGACCTGGATCCTGCCGCA
>JBDSPO010000157.1:0-32119 GCA_039930265.1 Lysobacter sp.
TGGGACCCGGCCTGTCTGGATTTCACCGCCAATCCGGCGCCGGTTGCCACGGCCAGCGCCGGTCAGGTACGCGAAGCGCTGCATACCGGCGCGATCGGTCGCTGGAAGCGCTACCGCACCCAGTTGGCACCGCTGCGCGCGCTGTTGGAGGACGGCGGAATCCGCGTAGACGACTGAGGCATGGCGGCTACGGCCGGGGCGGCGGCTTACAATGCGGCCCTCGCCACTGCCGCGGAGCGCCACGATGACGCCCAATCGCCCGACCACCCCCTACTCGCTCACCCGCTTCCTGATCGAGGAAGAGCGCGCTGGCCACATCCGTCCCGACCTGCGTCTGCTGATCGAGGTGGTGACCCGCGCCTGCAAGCGGATCTCCATCGAGGTCGGCAAGGGCGCGCTGGGCGGCGTGCTGGGCGATGCCGGCAGTCCGGGTACGGCGAGCATCAACGTCCAGGGCGAGGCGCAGAAGAAGCTTGATGTGATCGCCAACGACGTGCTGATGGAAGCCAACGCCTGGGGCGGTCATCTGGCCGGGCTGGCGTCGGAGGAAATGGACCACAGCGTCCCCATCCAGGACCTGTGCCAGGACGGTTCCCCCGCCGGCAACTACCTGCTGCTGTTTGATCCGCTGGACGGCAGTTCCAACATCGATGTGAACATCTCGGTGGGCACGATCTTCTCGGTGCTGCGCTGCCCCGAGGGCGTGGAAACGCCGGCTGATGAGCACTATCTGCAACCGGGCACCGAGCAACTGGTCGCCGGCTATTGCACCTACGGGCCCAACACGACCCTGGTGCTGACCATCGGCCACGGCACCCACGCCTTTACGCTGGACCGGGAGATCGGCAGCTTCACCCTGACCACGCGAGGCATGCAGATCCCGGCGGAGACCCAGGAGTTTGCGGTCAACATGTCCAACCAGCGCCACTGGCAGCCGCCGATGCAGGCCTACGTGGCTGACCTGCTGGCCGGCAAGACCGGTCCGCGAGGCAAGGACTTCAACATGCGTTGGGTCGCCAGCATGGTCGCCGACGTGCATCGCCTGCTGACCCGCGGCGGCATCTTCAGCTATCCGTTGGACGCCAAATGCGCGGCCAAGGGCGGCAAGCTGCGGCTGATGTACGAGGCCAATCCGATGGCGATGCTGGTCGAGCAGGCCGGCGGCGCCGCCAGCACGGGACGCCAGCGCATGTTGGACGTTCAGCCGACCGGGCTGCACCAGCGCGTCCCCGTCTTCCTGGGCTCACGCAACGAGGTCGAGGCCGCCATCCGCTACCACCAGCAGCACGACGACGCTCTGGCCTGAGCGACAAGGGTCCCCTCTCTGCGCCACCCCGGTGGCCGCAAAACGCGCCGGGCGGCGTTGGTAGCATGTACGGGGCGACGTGTGCAGCGCGACGTCGCCATTGACCGAGTCTGCTATCGGGAGGGACACCGCAGTCGGCTTGCCAGGGGGAATGCCCGGCCGCGTTTTACCCAAGTTCTCACGGGGGAAACCATGGCTGTAGTTCCGGCGCTTTCCACACAATGCGTCATCTGGTTCGGGAAACCCTTGCACCACGAGCGCGACGCGCTGGGCGCCGCGGGTTGGCACGTCCGCGCTGCGGGTGCCGAAGACGGTATCGGCCTTCGCGGCGGTGACACCGTGGTGGGACTGCTGGACCTGCGCGACAACCACGCCGGTTGCGACAGCCCGGCGACCCGGCATGAGCAGTGGGATCAGCTGGAGCAATTGACTGCGGACCACGACTACCTGTCACTGGTTGCCCTGGTTCCCGGTGATAGCGACGGGCTGCCCTATTCGCACCGGCTGCTGGATCAATGCTGCGAGGTGCTGACCGCCCCGGTGGACCTGTCCCGCCTGATTCACACTCTGGCCCGTCTGGTCCAGATACCGCGCACGGACCCGTCCCACCCGCTGGACCGGTTGATCGGTTCCAGCGCGGCGATGCGCTGTGTCCACGCCAGCATCCGCAAGTACGCCCCTGTGGACCTGCCGGTGCTCATCACCGGCCAGACCGGGACCGGCAAGGATGTTGCCGCCCGCGCCGTCCACGATATGTCCGACCGCCGCCACGCACCCTTTGCCGCCATCAACTGCGGTGCCTTGGCCCCCAATCTGATCCAGTCGGAGCTGTTCGGGCATGAACGCGGCTCGTTCACCGGGGCCAGCGCTCGCCGCACCGGGTTGTTTGAAACCGCCAACGGCGGCACGGTGTTTCTGGACGAGATCGGCGACCTGCCACTGGATGCGCAGACCAACCTGCTGAGGGTGTTGCAGGAACACACTCTGCAGCGCGTGGGAAGCCACGAGTGCGTCCCGGTTGACGTGCGCGTGCTGGCGGCGACCAACCTGGATCTCGAGGCGGCCGTGGCGGCGGGCAGATTTCGCAGTGACCTGTTCTATCGACTCAACGTTCTGCGTCTGCACATGCCGCCGCTGCGCGAGCGCGGCGCCGACATTCTGCAGCTGGCGGAGCACTTTCTGCAGCAGTTCCGGGACAAACATCCGACCCGCGCGCGGTCCTTTGCATCGGCGGCGCAGAAGGGGCTGCTGGGCTTTGCGTGGCCGGGACACGTGCGAGAGTTGATCAACCGCGTTCAGCGCGCGGCGGTGATCGCCGAAGCGGAGCTGATCACCGCCGAAGAGCTGGGGCTGGGCGTCGAGGCGGCAGTGGGCAACAGCTCGCTGGACGTCGCGCGCGAGGCGGCCGAGCGGGAGGCCATCCTGGTCTGCCTGCGCGAAAGCGGCTTCAATATCAGCGAGACGGCACGTCGCCTGAAGGTGGCCCGGGTGACCGTCTATCGCCTGTGCCGTAAGCACCGCCTGGATCTGGCGCAGCTGCGCTGAGCGCTGGGTCCCGATTCTCCGTCTGCCAGGCAGGGCGACCGGTCAGAACATGTAAGGCACCTTGAACACCAGGCTGAAGTCGGGCGCGTCCGGGGTCAGGCCGATACCCAGCGTACTGACCAGCGTGGTGCGCTGGTTGAGCGCGTAGGTCACGCCCAGGTTGAACATCGCCGCATTGGCGTCACTGCCGATGATCTTGTTCCAATCCTCACCGTCATAGCGGATCCGGGCCCGTGCGCTCAGCTTGTCGCTGTAGGAAATGCTCAGGCTGGTGCGCTCGTTGAACGCGAATGCCACGCCGGCCCCGTAATAGAAGCTTCGGCCCAGTTGGACGTCACCGGGATTTACCGTATCGGGGTTGCTGTCGAGGTCGTCGAAGCTGTTTCGGAACGAGTGGATGTAGCCGAAGTTGCCGAACAGGATCGCCGGATCGGCGGTCTTGACCACCGACACACCCAGATTGGCCTGCCACACCCCGTTGCCCGTGGGTTCCTGCTCCGGCACCGCAAACCGGATGAAACCGTCGTCGTCGCGTTCCAGTACCTCCCAGGAAATGCCGTACGGCTCCCGCCCGGTCGGCGCGGTGACGCCTGCGGTGAGCACGGTTTCCGGCCAACGCGCGCGCTCAGCGACCAGCTTGTAGTTGCCGCTGACCGTGAGATCACCAAAGCCATGGCCCTGCGTCTCTTCCTGCGCGACGGCACCCGCCGAGCCCCCCGCACCGCCCTTCTGGTACACCGTCCGGCGCGCGATATACGGCACGTCCAGATTCAGCGTGATCCGGGGGCTGACGCCGTAGCGCGCCGCGAAGTTGTAGGTGAGCGTGTCGGACTCGACGTTTTCGATGGCGATATTGCCCAGGAAGATCGCGTCCAAGGCGAGAAAGCCGGTGAGGGTCAGCTGTTTGCGATCGTAACGGTTGTAGGAAAGGCCGTTTTCCAGGGTCAGGCGACGGTCAAAGGAGGCGCCCACTTGCTGCTTGACGTCTTCGACGCTGCGCATGGAGGCTTCCTTTGCCTCCGCCGCCTCGGCGGCGGTGCTGGCATAACCGTCCGCGGGTGGCGGCGTCGCTGACGTCGCGGCCGCACCCGCCGTTGCCGGTGCCGGGCGTGGGGTTCGGGCAACGGTGGCAGGGGCAAGCGGCGCCAGCGTTGTCGACACCGGGGGCGCGACCGCAACCTTGCCGTCCACGCGCGCCTGCAGCGCCTGCACCCGCATGTCCAACTCCCGCAAGCGCCGCACCTCCTGCGCATAGCTGCCTTTCAGCGCCTCCAGCTCCGCCAGCAGGGTTCGCACATCGGCCTGGTCCTGCGCGTCCACGGTGCCCTGCGCAGTGGATGGTGATGCCGGTGCCTGCTGGGCCAGCGCCAACGCAGGAGCCCCAGTGAGCAGCACGGTGGCTACGGCGAATGGCAACCCTCTCATAAACGCCTGTCCACAATCATCGGGCTCGCCATCCATGCGCGCGTCTCTGGCATATCAATACCCTCCCGGTCCGATCCCGCGCGTCATCTGGATGGCCTGGGCCACGTTCTGCGCCAGCTGTGCGTTGGCGGCCAGCGGGTTGCGGACCAGATCGATTTCCATCCGGTTGTTGACGTGCTGGTTGTCGCCGGTGAGCTGGATTGACTGGCCGAGGCTGCCATTGCGGATCCATTGCTGGACGGCGCCCTGCCCTTGCACCTGCAACAAGACCTCGGCACCACCGCCTTCGAAGCCGGCGCTCGCCGTCGCATCGCCAACACTGCGCGACACGCTGCCCGAGCTGCCCGCCCCCGAGGCGCCGGCGACGCTGCCGTCGCGAACGTTCAGGCGAGTGACGTTTGCGGCGACGTTGCGGTCGCCGGCCACCTGCACGCTCTGGGTCATGCCCGAGACGTTCGCCAAGCCTGACGCGTCCACGCTGCGCACTACCCCATCATTGCCGGGCATGGGCGTCTCCTCCCCGGTGATGGTCACCGTCGGGGTGAAGCTGATCACCGGCCGTCCGGTTCCGGCGAAATCCATGCCGAGACTGAGGGTTCCCTGCAGGGTCTGGCCGGAAGCGGTCTGCCAGGTGGAAATCATCGAGACCCCGAACCACGCCACCTGATGGTCACCCACCGTATAGCGCCCCCGCATCGTGGCCAGTTCCGGATCGGGAATTTCGGTCATGCCGGGCGTGCGGCGTGGGGGTGTTGCCGAAGCCTTTGCGACCTGTGTGGCGGCCGCGATCTGGGTGCCGTCACGGGCCGGGTGGACTTCGGCGGCGGCCGTAGGCGCGGCCAGCACAACGCAAGCAAGGCCAATTCCGGCGGTGATGAAGCTGCAACTGAACCTGCGCATGATCGCGCTCCTTCAAAAGAGATCCGCGTGGCTGAAACCGAAATCCAGCAGATCGGCCTCACTGATCGGCCCCTGCATCGCCAGCAAGGCGCGCGCGCTGGGGCGCTCGGCCGGCTGCAACAGGACCGTGTTGCGATCGAAGTCACTGCCTATTACGACAAATACCGCCCGCGACGGCCATGACTCCAGGAATTCGGCTATCGGAATGCTCCGGTTGCCGAGGATGGGATCGGCGATCTCGGCATGGTCGCCGGCCACCTGCTTGAGGACCACAAAGTGCCGGAACCCGCGGACGTCCATCAGCACCAGACCTGGCACGCGCAGTGAACGCAGCCGGTCTTCACTGATGCGGTAACCGCGCCCGCGCATACCGATGGATTCCACGTAACGCTTGATGTCCAGCAGCGAAAAGCCACGTTGCGCCACCAGATCGGCGTCGGCGATGCCCAGCATCCCCTGGATCACGGTGGTCTCATCGGCATCCAGGCGGTAGCCGTAACGCAGGATGGTTGCCAGGGCGGACGCACCGCAGCTGTAGTCGGTCTGTTGCCGCACGATGTTGCGGAATCGCCCTTCGCGCATGCTCTCCACAGTTCCGGAATAGAGCGCGCCATTGGGCAGCACCCCACTGAAGGCGACTTCGCCGGCGCGTGCCGCGCTCGCGTGCAACCACCAGGGCAACAGGCAGCTCAAAGCCAGGGTTGGCAGCCATCGATTCATCTGTCTGCAGCCTCACTGAAAGGGGAAAGCCCCGCCCCCGGGGGAGAGGAGAGCGGGGCTTTCGGTAACCCGGCCACAGGGGGAGAAGTGGCCGGGCTTTACGCGCTGCGGTTAGAGTTCGCCGCCACCACCGCCGCCACCGCCGGCGCCTGTGGAGGGCTGGGCCACCGCCATCGCCAGGCTGTTGGCCTGCATGTTGCCGGTGCCTGCGGCGACGTTGACGCCGATATTGCCCGAGGCGGCGCTGAACGCACTGCCCGACAGGGACGCGGTGTTGGTTGCGTCCACGGCTATGAAGTACGAGTTGGTGACGGTACCGCTGAGACTGGCGGCCAAGTCGGCATAGCCCACTTCCTCGAAGTCCAAGTCGCCGGACTCACTGGATTCCGTCGAGCCGGAGATCGATCCGTCACCGGTCAGGTCGACGCCGAATGCCAGCGCACCGCCGTCCCCGTTGAGGTCCGAGCCACCCTGGGTGTCGGTATCCAGATCGATGTGGCCCACCAGGCTGCCACCCGACGGGTGCGGCATGCTCGCATCGTCGCCGGCATCATTACTCCAGATCTCCGGATACAGATCGCCAATCTGGTCGGCGCTACCTGACAACGACGAGGTGCTGCTGCCTTCAAAACTGCCCTGCGACGAGCCGTCGTAAGTACCGCTGCCGCTGGCAGTGGTTTCGCCCGCGACGCTGCCGTCGATGTCCAAGGTGAAGGTTTCGGTGCGGCGCTCGTAGTGACCCATATTGCTGGTCGCGTTGCCCGAGCTGTTCTGGTTGGAACTGACGCTGGACTGGGCATAGGCACTGGTTGCCACCGAAGCGGCCATGGCGTTCTTTTGCTGGTTGTTGTTGCCGGCAGCAATGTTGACTCCGATGTTGCCGGAGGCCGCATTGAACGCGTTGCCACCCATGCTCGCGTCGTTGGTAACGCCACTGTTGAGGGTGAGGTTGGCACTGCCGGACTGGTTGACGAAGACTTCCGCGTCGGCCATACCGAACGCAAAGCTGGCGTCAGCAGCCGAGAGGGCGGCCGCGTTGTCCTGCACGTTGTTGTCACCGGCGGCGACGTTGAACGCCAGATTGCCCGACGCTCCGGATGCCACGTCGTCCTCGATCGACGCATCGTTGGTCAGCATGTCATTCAGACCGACGTTGCTGCTGGAGGACTGGCGGTTGTCGACGATGGCGATGGCCGCCGAATCGATCACGATATCGCCGCTGATGGTCGGGGCGCCGGTGAAGGCGATGTCGGAACTCAGCGAGAGGTCCTTCTTCAGCGACACCGACACCTGGTGCTCATTGCCTTCCTTGCGCACATCGGAGTTGACCACCTCGGTCCGCTCGATGTTCTCCGAGACGTCGCTGGACCAGGTGTAGCTGCGGTTGTCGGTAATGGACGTGTCGCTGGTGTACGAATCAGTCACATAGTTGGCGGTGTCGTTGTACACCGTCGTGTTGTCGGTGGTGTTGTTGGTCGTGTCGTTGTAGACAATGGTGTTGCGGGTGTCGTCGACGGTGATGTCCCAGTCTTCTATGACGACATGGTTATGCAAAATATCTGCACTCGCGTTCTGATCGTCGGCGCTCTGGGCAAAAGCCAGCGGGCTTGCCATCAGTGCGGTGACAGCCAGCGCAATCGCGCTCTTCCTGATCGTGATATTCATCGATTGATCCTCTCTCTCTCGTGGTATCGCATGGACGAACACTGCTCACGGGTGTCCTTGGACAAACAACCCCAGCTGGTTGCTGATGCTGTTGCCCGACCCCGCGATCTGGTTGAGTTGCAGAACGCCTTCGAACCCCTGCAAGGCGGTGGATTCCACCGCGACGCTGCGCGTGCCGGGACTGGCAGCGTTCGGGTTCGGGGAGTGCTGCCCCCCTGCTGACGCGGAAACGGCCGCCGACAGACTGCCGTCGGTCGCCTCGCGTATGCCTTGGTGTGCCAGCGTCGCGGTGACGATATTCGCCTCCGCATTGCCGCTGCCGCTGGCCTGGTTGATGGACACCAGCCCGCCCGCCTGCCGAAACGCCTGACCGCCAATGGAAGCGGTCGCATGCGCGGGGGTGTCGTAGTGATCGTTGTCGCGGGCCTGGAGGGCAACCACCCCGGCGTCGGCGTGGCGACCCACCGCAACGCTGCGCAGATTGGCCTGCAGGTTGTGATCACCAGCGGCCAGATTGGCGCCGATTGCGCCGTTGGCGCCGGCGAACGCTCGGCCGTCGATGCGGCTGGCGACCAGGTAGTCGAGCATGTCCGCGTAGCCGTCACCGGGTGCCGCTGCCGCCGTTGGTGCGCACAGCAAGGCCGCGGCGCACAGCACCAGGGGTCGCGACAGGCGGGACGAAAGGGTGACCATCTCAACCTCCCGGCGGCGTGGTGACGGATGAATGCGAGACCATCGGAAACTGCGCCAACGCGCCGCGAACCTGATCGCCGACACCGCGGGTAACGTTGCCGACGGCGCCCATCGGCACGCCCAGTGCCTGCCCGATGCCGCTGCCTGATACCGCGCCGCCCCCGCCGTTCGTCCCGCCCAGCGGCGCCAGGGCGCGGCCTGTGACCTGCGCAATCGCCGGTGTGGGACCCGCGGGACTGCCACCGCCGATGGCGGCATATTCGGCGTCGGACAGTTCACCGGTGCCCAGGGTCTGATCGATGGTGTCTTTGGGAGACGGATTGACGATCAGCGCCATACCGGGCGGCTTCGGCCGAACCGCGTGGCGGGCGGACACATCACGCAGCAGGACGATCTCACCGGGCTTGGCGTCGACACCCTTGCGCGCTCCCGAGGCGGAGGCCATCGCGGGTACCAGCATGAGGGTGACCAGCAGTAGCAGCGTCGGACGGACCGGTGTGGCGAGTGCAAAACGCATATCCCTTCCCCAGATTGGTCCCAGAGATAAAGCAGGATGCGTGCCAATCAAAATAACCGTTGCATTTCAAAAGCTTACGTAGAATGGTCCGGTTCCATGCGAGTGAACTGTTACGTTCTCGAGACGATCGCCTGAGATTTCCGTTGCACCCGGGCACGAGAGCCGCTGCCCGCGTGGATCACATCGCGCTGTGACATCGATGGCACACCGTGAGGAACGGGGCGGACAACGCTGGCGTATGGGCACATCCAGCACCGGTCGGCGGGGGTGCTGAGCACGCCGTTTCGTTTTCTGCGGCGCGGGTGCGACCATGCCTGCCTCACCCGTACCGGGAGCACACATGTCCGATCCGTCCAGTGCCGGGGGGCGCAACCCCGCCGTCGACGATTTCATCCATGTCCGCCACGAGTCCCTGACGCGCGACTGGTGCGACGCGCTGGTGGAGCGATTCGCCGGCAGTCCCGATCTACGGCCGGGCGAAGTGGGTGGCGGTTTGCATCCCGACCTCAAGGACAGCATGGACCTGACCATCAGCGGGCGCGCGCCATGGCGCGAGGTGGAAGCCTCGCTCAACGCGGCCATGTTCCAGGCCCTGCTGGAGTACATCCGCCGTTGGCCGCACACCTTGATCGCTCCGTTGATGCTGGAGACGCCCGACGCCCAGGGGAGCCACCAGCGGCTGACCCCGGAGCGCATCCGGGCCATGGACGACGCGGATCTGGCACCGGTCGTACGCACGGTGCTGCGGCCGGGGGCCATCAACCTGCAGCGCTACGTGGGCGGCCGCGGGGGTTATCCGTATTGGCATTGCGAGCTTTACCCGCGCGACGCGCAAGCCGAAACGCTGCATCGCCATCTGCTGTGGACGGCGTATCTCAACGACGGCTTCGAGCAGGGCGAGACCGAATTCCTCTACCAGCAGCGCACGGTAGCGCCGCGCACCGGCTCGCTGCTGATCGCGCCCGCCGGCTTTACGCACACCCACCGCGGCAACCGCCCCCAGGGTGGCGACAAGGTCATTGCCACCAGTTGGGTCCTGTTCCAGCGCGCCGAAGTCCTCTACGGCTCGGGCTGAGGGGTGGCGACGCCGTCGCTCAGCTGCGCGGGTGGTTGAGCACCAGCCAGTACAACCCGACCTGCTTGACGGCCCAGACGAACTGCTCGAAATCCACCGGTTTCTGGATGTAGCTGTTGACGCCCAGCGCGTAGCTGGCCTCGACATCGAACGGTTCGGTGCTGGTGGTCAGCACGACCACCGGAAGAGTTCGTGTGGCTTCATTGGCGCGCACCGCCTGCAATACCTCCCGACCATCCACCTTGGGCAGATTGAGGTCCAGCAGCACGATGGATGGCATGTCGGCCGGATCACGGTCGGCGTACTTGCCCCTGGCGAACAGGTAATCCAGCGCCTCAGCCCCGTCGCCCACCACCACCAACTGGTTGGCAATCTTCGCCTCGTCGAACGCCAGCCGCGTCAGCTCGACGTCGTCGGGGTTGTCTTCGACCAGCAGGATGACCTTGTTCATCAGCACGACTCTCCAGGTGACACACCGGCCACGCGGGCAGCCGGTAATTGAATATGGAAAACACTGCCGCCGTCCGCATCGGACTCGGCATCGATACAGCCGCCATGACGCCCGGCGATGCGCTGCGCGATCGCCAGCCCCAGGCCGTCGCCGGCTCCCTCATCCAGCCCGTGCAGGCGCTGGAAGGGCTCAAACAGTTTGTGACGATAGCGCATGTCGAATCCGCGTCCATGGTCGCGTACCGCCACGTGCAACAGGCCGTCCGCTACATGCCCGCTGATATCGACCGTGACCGGCGCGTCCTCATGAGAGAAGCGGCGCGCATTGTCCAACAACTGGACCAGCATCGTCTTCAGCAGCCGTTCGTCGCCGTGGCCCGTCAGCCCGCTCTGGACCGTGATCCGGAACTCGCGGCCCGGATGGGCATCCTGTTGCTCCGCCGCCACCCAGTCGGCGAGCAGGCTGAGATCCACCAGGCCCGGGCGAAGCGGTGCCGTGGTGGCGCGCGACAACTCCGACAGCCCGTCCAGCAGTCGCGACATGCGCGCGGCCGACGCGCGGATCCGGCCGAGATGGTCCCGCGACGACTCATCCAGCCCCTCGTCCAGCTTGCGCGCCAGCAAGCCGGCGAAATTGCCGATCGAGCGCAACGGCGCGCGCAGGTCGTGGGCAACCGCATCAATCTGGGCCTGCATGTCACGGCGCAGCATGGTCTGGGCCGCAGCATCATCGGCTCCCGTGTCCTGCTGCAGCTGCAGCACCAGACCGGTCGCTAGGCCGGCAGCATCGCGCAGCACGGCCAGGTTGATGCGCGCATCGAACACGGCGTCTTCCCGTCGACAGGCGATGCGGCGATCAATCGATGCGGTCTCGCCGCGCAGCAGCGCCGGCAGCGAGTTCACCAGATCTGCGGCCGCGGACGGCTCCAAGACGTCAAACACGGTGCCCGCGCGGGTGCCGTCGGGATTTGACGGTGCCGCCGTATCACCCAGCAGCCGGGCGAGCGCGGGATTGATCTCCTCCCAGGCACCATCCAATCCGAGGATGGCCATGCCCACCCCCGTGGCCATCACGGCGGCATGGAAACGCAGGGCATCGGGTTGTGGGTGCGGTGGCAGGGACATGACGCCTGGACAGGGACCGTTTTTCCTAGTGTAGCGTCGAGTGTGGTGAGGATCGGGTGGTCATGGCGACCCACGCGGGTCACGACACCGCGGCGGACACTTCTACCGCACAATGCGCGCCATGGACTGGCTTCCGATCACCCTGCAGCAGTTGACCTTTCTCCTGATCCTGAGCGGGGGTCTTTACCTGTTCATCAGCGAGCGGGTGCGGGTCGATGTGACGGCGATGCTGATCCTGATGGCGCTCGTGGTGACCGGCGTGCTGGACGAGAATCAGGCGCTGTCGGGGTTCTCCAGCGAACCGGCCATCATTGTCGCGGCGGTGTTCGTGATTTCCGGCGGGCTGGCGGCCACCGGGATCACCGAGCACATCGGCCAGTGGATCGGGCGCGCCTCGGGCAAAAGCGAGGCGCGGGTGATCGCGGTGACGATGCCGGCGGTGGCGATCATGGCGTCCTTCACCCACCACGTCATGGTGACCGCCATGATGCTGCCGATCATGGGCCGGCTGGCCAAGACCAATGGTCTGGCACCGTCCCGGCTGCTGATGCCGATGTCGCTGGCCGCATCGCTGGGCACCTGCCTGACCCTGGTCAGCGCACCGGCGTTCCTGCTCGCCAACAACCTGCTCAAACGCACCGGCGCGGAAGGCCTGGGCGTATTCGCCATCACCCCGATCGGGATCGCGCTGGTGCTGATCGGCATGGCGTACATGCTGCTGACGCGCTGGATCCTGCCCAAACGCGGCACCGATGCGGACGACGACGGCTACCTGCGCCTGGACCGCTACCGAACCGAGCTGGTGATCGTCGAAGGCTCACGCTGGAGCACCCGTCCCCTGGCGGAGTTGCAGAAGGCGCTGGGCGACAAGTTCCGGATGATCGGCTGGCTGCGTGACAACAAGCTGCGCCGTGACCTGGGACCGAGCAGCCCGCTGATCCGCGGCGACGTGCTGCTGGTGGAAGCCTCCGCCGACGCGCTGGCCTCGCTGCACGACGATGCCGGGATCGACCTGCACGCGATCGCGCGTTTCGGTGCCCGCGCACTGGGTGAGGACGAAGGCAAGCCGCAACTGGTGCAGGCGGTGGTCGCTCCGGGCTCGGAGTTCATCGGCCGCAGCATCCGCGAGCTGGATTTCTCCCACCAGTTCAAGGCGGTCATTGTCGGTCTGTGGCGGCGCGAGGGGCATGTCGCCCCGCGCCTGGCCGATGCACGTCTGCGCGAAGGCGATCTGCTGGTGCTGTGGGGACGGCCGTCGCGCTTCGCCGAGCTCGCCACCCATCACGGGTTCCTGATGCTGGTGCCGTTCGCCGGGGAGGCCAAGCGGCGCGTGCGTGCGCCGCTGGCGCTGGGGATCCTGGCAGTGACGGTGCTGGCGGCGGTGCTGGAGTGGCTGCCGGTGCCCCTGGCGTTCCTGCTGGGGGCGGTGGCGATCGTGGCCACCCGCTGCGTGGATATCGGTCAGGCCTATCGCGAGATCGACGTGCGCGTGTTCGTGATGATCGCCGGGGTGATTCCGCTCGGCATTGCCATGGAGCAGACCGGCACGGCGCAGCTGATGGCCTCAGGGCTGCGCCACGTGGTCGCCGACTGGCCGGTGCTGATGATCCTGCTGGTCCTGTTCTCGATTGCCGGATTGCTGACCCAGGTGCTCTCGGATTCGGCCACGGTGGTGCTGCTGGGGCCGATCGCGGTCGAGCTGGCGCAATCGCTGGGCATGGACCCTACCCCGTTTGTCGTGTGCACCGCATTGGGCGCGGTGGTGGCGTTCCTGACCCCGATCGGCCACCACGGCAACCTGCTGATCCTGGGGCCAGGGCAGTACCGTTTCGGCGACTTCGTCCGGGTCGGCGTGCCGCTGACCACTCTGGTCGCATTCGTGAGCGCGTGGATGACGCGTTGGCTGTGGTTGGACGGGCCGCTGTTGCCCGGAATGGGCTGAACCGTGAGCAGTTACCTGGGCGAAACCCTTTCCGCGTGGTGGCACCACTGGACCGCCACCGACCACCTGATGGCGTGGCTGGCGGCCGGCTGGGCCGTCTATGTCGTCTGGCTGGGGGTCTGGATCATCCTGCAGAAACGCGAACCGGCGGCGACGCTGAGTTGGCTGATCAGTCTGGCGGCCCTGCCCTATCTCGGGTTTGCGATCTATTTCTTCTTCGGGCCGCAGCGCATCACGCGCCAGCGTTTACGCCGCGACCGCAGCCGCAGCACGCTGCCCGCACCGCCCCCCGGCTACGAACCCGACCCCTCGGCGCTGGAGCTGGCGCGCATGGCGCAGACCATGAGCGGGCTGCCGCCCAGCACGGCCACCAGTGCGCGTCTGCTCATCGATGGCAGCGCCAAGTACCGCCAGCTCAACGAGGAGATCGCGAGCGCCCGCGAGCACGTGCATCTGGAGTACTACATCTTCCAGCCCGACCGCACCGGCACCGCCCTGCGCGACGCGCTGGTCGAGCGCGCCCTGGCGGGCGTGAAGGTCCGCCTGCTGCTGGACGCGGTCGGTTCGGGCAGCACCACGCGGGCGTTCCTGAAGCCGCTGCGCGACGCCGGCGGCGAGATCGCTTGGTTCCATCCCATGCGCCTGCACTGGTTCTGGCAGCGTCCGTGGTTGAACCTGCGCAGCCACCGCAAGATCGTCGTCATCGATGGCCGGGTCGGCTTCACCGGTGGCATCAACATCACCGACGAGGAGGATGAGAGTCTGGGCGACAGCGCCTACCGCGACCTCCACCTGCGCCTGGAGGGCGACGTGGTGCGATCGCTGCAGCTGGTGTTCCTGGAGGACTGGGCGTACGCAACCGGCGACCCCCCGCCGCAGATCGCCTTCCCACCGTCCGACCCGGGCACCATCCTGGCGCAGGTGCTGGTGTCGGGACCCGACTCGCCGTGGGAGGCCATCCACCGGTTGCACGTGTCCGCGATCCACGCCGCCCGCACCCGGGTATGGCTGGTCACGCCCTATTTTGTGCCCGGCGAGGCGGCCATGATGGCGCTCACCTCGGCAGCACTGGGTGGGCTCGACGTGCGTCTGTTAGTGCCGAAGAACACCGACAGTCGGCTGGTCACCAACGCCGCGCGTTCCTACTTCGATGACCTGATGGCAGCGGGGGTGACGATCCTGGAATACGGGCCGCGCATGCTGCATACCAAGGCGCTGCTCTGCGATGACAATCTCGCGATCATCGGCAGTGCGAATTTCGACCACCGCAGCTTCCGGCTCAACTTCGAAAGCTCGGTGATGTTCCGCGACCCCGCGCTGGTGGCCGACCTGGCCGACTTGATCGAGCATGATGCGCTGAGCTGCACGCCGGTCACCGCCGATCGCAATCGTCCGTTCTGGCGTAGCCGGCTGCCCGAGGCGCTGGCGCGGCTGCTGTCGCCGCTCCTGTAACCGGTCGCAAAGCGTGAAGGTCCAGCCGATCGGCGGTGCCGCGCCGGTTGCCAGCGGCGTCCCGCCTGCGCCCGGCTCGCCCTAAACTCGGGGCATTGATCCTCCTGGAGCATCACCATGCCGTGGATTCTGTTCGCCGCCGCCGTCGCAGGTTTGCTGGTCGCCTTCAAGACCACCTCGATCGGATTGCTGGTCGTCAGCCTGTTGCTCAGCTTCCTGCTCGCCATGGTCGCTGTGGTGCAGTTGCTGGCCCAGCGTGTCGCCAGTCGCAGCCGCAACGAGGCGACCATGATCGACCCGGTCGCGCTGGAGCAGTTGCGGCGGCAGGCGCAGATGGACTCCGCGCAGAGCACACCCCCGCCTTCCGCTTAGCCCAGCCCGCCGGCCCGCTGCGCTAAGCTGGGCAGATGACTTTCCTCAGCGTCAACGTCAACAAGATTGCTGTCCTGCGCAATTCCCGCGGGGGGTCTGATCCCGACGTGGTTCAGGCCGCGCGCGCCTGTCTGGACGCCGGCGCCCACGGGATCACCGTTCACCCGCGCCCGGACGCGCGCCACATCCGCGCGACCGACGTGTTCGCGTTGGCGGCGCTGGTCGCCGAGCGCGGCGTGGAGTTCAATCTGGAGGGCAACCCCTTCGCCCCGGCCCGACCCGGTTATCCGGGATTTCTCGAATTGTGCGAGGTCGTGCGTCCCGCCCAGGCCACGCTAGTGCCCGATGGCGATGATCAACTGACGTCCGATCACGGATTCGACTTTGTGCGTGACGGCGAACGCCTGCGCCCGCTGGTCGAGCGCTTGCGACGCCTGGGTTGCCGGGTCAGCCTGTTCGCCGATGCCTGGGATCCTGTGCGTGCCGACGGGGTCGAACATGCCGCCGCCATCGGTGCCGACCGGGTAGAGCTGTACACCGGCCCTTACGCCGAAGCGCATGCGGCCGGCGACGCCGGCGCGATGCTCACCCGTTTCGCCGCGGTGGCCCGGCGTGCCCAGCTCGCCGGACTCGGGGTCAACGCTGGCCATGACCTCAGTCAGGCCAATCTGGGCGCCTTCCTGGCCACGGTGCCGGACGTGCTGGAGGTCTCCATCGGCCATGCGCTGATCAGCGAGGCGCTGCACCAGGGCCTGCCGACAGTGGTTGCCAACTACCTGGCCATTTTGCAGGCCGCCCCGACGCGCTGAACAGCGTACGTCCCCGCGGGCGGCGTCACCGCAACGTCCCGCGTTCAACCGCTGCGCTGTCCGTGAGACCTGAGTCCGGCTGACACCAAGCCTGAAAGCGCGCAGCCGCGTCGGCGCGGTGCCGGCCGCGAGGTGCCGGCCGCGCGGTGCCGATCTGCCGCGGCCACAGGCATAAAAAAACGCCGCCCGAAGGCGGCGTTTCCAAAACCACGACCGTGGGATTGCTTATTTCTGGACGAACCCGATCTTCTTCATGTCCGCGTTCTTCGCCAGCGCCAAAACTTTCGCCAGGATGCCGTAGTCGGCGTCGTCGTTGGTGTCGATCTCCAGCTGCGGCTGGTTGGACGGATCCCGTTCGACTTCGGTGCGCATCATGTTGCCGATCATCGTCAGCGGATACGGTGAATCGTTCCAGAACACCTCGCCGGACGAGGCGATCACCAGCCGGATCGGCGGTGGCGGCTCGGACAGCGGCGGCGGTTGGGTGGAGCGTTGCGGCAGGTTGACCTCAATCGGATACGACGCGATCGGTGCGGTGACCATGAAGATGATCAACAGCACCAGCAGCACGTCCACCAACGGGGTCACGTTGATGTCCGACATTGCGCCGCCACCGGAGTTGGAGCTGAAAGACATGTCTGTGTTCTCCGGTGATTAGTTCGAACGATCCTTGATGGCGATAAAACCGACCTTGCGCATGCCCTGCGACTGGGCAATCTGCACCACGTCCTTGACGACACGGTACTTGGTGGTTTTGTCGCCACGGATGTTGATCTGCGGCTGAGGCGTCTTCTGCGCCTCCACCGACAATCGACTCTCCATCAAGGCCTCGGTGACCGGCTCATCGTTCCAGTACACCGTGCCGTCGGCCTCGATCGCGATCGTGATCGGCGGGACTTCAGGAGCCATCTCGTCCTTGCGGTCGAGATTGGCCTCAGGCAGTGCCACCTGGATTTTGTGCGACATGAGCGGTGCGGTGATCATGAAGATGATCAACAACACCAGCATCACATCCACCAACGGCGTGACGTTGATTTCGGCCATCGGGCCGGCGTTACTGCCTGTACTGAAGGCCATATCCGTACTCCAACGTGCTTATGGACGGCCGATCAACGCTGCGACGGCAGTTCGCCAACACGCGAGCCCGTGGCGAAAAAGTCGTGCAGGTCATGCGCAAAGGTGTCAAACCGGCTGTTGGTGACGCGGTTGGTGCGGGTGAAGAAGTTGAACGCGACCACCGCCGGGATGGCAACGAACAGACCGAACGCGGTCATGATCAGCGCCTCGCCGACCGGACCTGCGACTGCGTCGATGGACGCGTTGCCGCTCTGGCCGATGCGGATCAGGGCGTGATAGATGCCCCAGACGGTACCCAGCAAGCCGACAAACGGCGAGGTCGCACCAACGGTCGCCAGCACGGTCAGACCGTTTTCCAGCTTCATCGACTCACGGGTCACGGCCTGACGCAGCGCGCGATCCACGAACTCCGAGCGGTTCAGCGACTCGACCAGACGCGAACCTTCATTGCGCTGGTGATGCGCTGCAGCCTGGGCTGCGTCCAGAGCGATCTTGGAAAACGGCTCCGAGCTGCCCTGCTCTTCCATGTAACGGATGGCGTCCTGCGCGTTGGTGGTTTCCCAGAACGTTGTAACCACGCGGTCAGCCTTGGAACGCAAGCGTGCGCCCTTGATCAGGTTGACCACGATCCAGTAGATCGAGAGCACCGAGAACAGCGTCAGCGTGAGGAACACGATCCATGCGACCAGATCGAAGTTCTGCACCATGTGGGAGAAGCTCATCTGCTGGAACGCGTCGGCGTTGTTGCCTCCAGCAGCAGCGGTAGTGGTTTCCTGAAGCATGACGCTTACCTTTGGATGTCGTGGAAGAAAGGGACGGCTGGTTGTAGCAAGTGATGGTGCAAAAAACGGTTACGGCGAGTGCTTTATCAATTCAGGTTGAAGTCAACCGGGACCCGCACGCGACTGGCAACAGCGACGCCATTCTCGACCTGCGGGCTGAAGCGCCACTTCTTGGCGGCCGCAATCGCGGCACGATCAAGATCGCGGTTGCGGCTGGACTTCTCCACTTCCACCCCGAGCACATTGCCCTGGGCGTCGATGCTGATCACCAGCACCACCGTACCTTCAATACCAGCCCGTGCAGCAGAGGGCGGGTAAGTCGGCGGATTCATGGCCTTCGACGACGGGTCGACCGATCCCAGCGTGCTGGTCTGGCGCGGCGGCTCCGGCGGACGCGGCGGCTGCGGCGGCAGATCGACCGGACTCGGATCGTCGAACACGATCGGCGGGGTTTCCGGCGGCGGCGGCAGGGTGGTCGTCTGTTTCGGCGGCGACAGTTCCTTGGGCGGGGCGATCGGCTTGGGTGGCTCTTCCGGCGGCGGCGGCGGTGGCGGCGGCGGCGGTGGCGGCTTGATCAGGTTCACCATGGTGACTTCCTGTTCCGCCTTGTCGGCCGGGGGCGCTGCCATCGGAGCCAGCATCATCAACAACGCGCCAGCGTGAACGGCGATAGCCATGGTGATACCGGCGATACGCGCCCAGTTCAGCCCTTCGCTGTCGTCTCTAACCTTCGTTGCGGGGGTGTGCAAGTCTTGCGTCATGCGCCGTCAGCTCGGGAAAATTGCCGGGCGCGTGGAGCACCTCGGACCGTCAAATGAGGCCTGTCGTCTGTACGGCGACAGGAACCTCCAAGGATATACCAAAATCCGCCCTTAACGCCAAGCGAAAATCGATTGTGGGGTGTCCGGATTACTTGCCCGGGAGGGCGATGATGACATTGGCGTCCTTCTCCCTCTTGATACCTTTGGCCAGCGCCTGCCGCGCGGCTGCCTTCGCCTCGCTGATGCGGTTTTCCTGTTGCAGCACCTTGGCCAGATTGAGGTAGGTCTCCCCGTCCTTGGCCAACGGCGCGGCCTTCTGGTAGGCGGTGATCGCCTGCGCAGGCTGGTCCGAGAAATAGTAGGCCTGGGCCAGGGCCACGTAGGTGTTGTACTCGGGCTGCAGCACGCCCTTGTCGAGACCCTCGTTGATGACCGCGATCACGTCCTTCTCGCGGCCTTCGATGCCGGCGTAGGTGGTGAACAGCACCTTGTATTCGTTCGCCGAGTCCAGCTGGCCACTGGCGCGCAGCTTCTCCAGCAATGCAAGCGCCTTGTCCGGCATCTCGGCCTGGGAATACACCGAGGCCAGGTTGAGCTGGGCGCGCTTGTCGTTCGGCTTGGCGGCGGCGATCTGCTCCGCGGTGGTGACCGCTTCGCCGATCTTGTCGGCATCCAGATAGACCTGCATCAGCAGCGACATCCAGTCCGGCTTGGGATCGGGGCTCAACTGAATCGCCTGTTTGATGGCGACCGCGGCCTCGTCGTAGCGTTTCATCAGGTACAGACCCTGGCCCTGAACCACCAGGGTGGTCGGGTCCTTGCTCTTGGTCTCGCTGAAGAAGCGCTCGAACGTAGCGGCCGATTGAGCGTACTGCTCCTCCTGCTGTTGCAACTGGGCGAGATTGACCATGAGCCCGTAATGCGCGTTGTTGTCCAGGCCATCCGCATCGATCGCCTTCTGGAAGTAGGCAATGGCGGCCGGCATGTCGTCGGCCTCGTACGCGATCTGCGCGGCAAACTGCGCGGCGTAGGACTTCTCGTAGCCGTTGGCTTTGGGATCGGCCAGGATCTCGTCGGCGATGGCCCGCGACTCGGCGCGCTTGTCGGCGTCGAACAGCTTGGTCATCTCGGTCATCTTGCGCGAGGTGCGCTCGGTGGCCTTGGCGGTCGGGTTCTTGCGGGTCGCCTCGGGGTAGTTCTCGACGGCCGCCGGTGCGTTGGACTTCTTGCCCGATCGTGACGAATCACGGTCCGCACTCTTGGCGCTGCCACGCGCCTGCGGTTCGCCGGCCGGGGTGGCGTTGGCAGTGCCGAGCATGCTGAGGAACGCGGCGCCCATGGCGACGGCGAGGATCCGCTGGGAAAACTTCGGATTGGTCATCGGGTCTCTGGTCCGCGCGCCGGTCAAACCGGGCGCGGCACTGAAAGCTGCGGTGGGAATGCCAACCTAGCAGAAAGCGTTTGCAGGAAATAGCCGTCTTGCAAGGGCGAGTGTTTCGTGTTTAGCCGCATTTCGGGGTAAGGCCGGCGGCACGCGCCTGCTGATAGGTCGTCGCCAGACCGCCGGCACGGTTGCGCAGTTCGGAGATCCGCGCGCGGGGATCGGGGTGGGTGGACAGCCACTCGGGAGCCTGGCTGGAACTGGACGACATCATGTTTTCCCACAGGTTCACGGCCTGCTGCGGATCAAAGCCGGCCTGGGCCATCAACCGCTGTCCCACCACGTCCGCCTCGGACTCCTGCTGGCGGTTGTTGGGGAGCAGGAACACGCCCTGAACCACAGCACCGCCCAACTGCTGGGTGGCCTGCTGCGCGCCGCTGCCGTACTGGGATCCCAGCAGCGCGCCGATCAGTCCCAGCCCCGTCTGGGCGCCCATCTGGCGGGTCACCCGCTCATCGTGATGGCGCGACGTGACGTGCCCGATCTCGTGCGCAAGCACCGCCGCCAGCTGGTCCTGGGTGCGCGCCACCTTGAAGATGCCGGTGTTCACGCCGATCTTGCCGCCGGGCAGCGCGAACGCGTTCGGAGAGTCGTCATTGAACAGCGCGTACTCCCAGCCGGCCTGGCTGCCGGCGGGCAATTGGCGGGTCAGTGCGTTGACCACGCACCCCACGTAGGCCGTCTGCTTGGTGTTGGTGCTGCGCGGCTTCTTTTGCTTGTATTCGGCGAAGGCCTGCGCGCCCATCTGGTCGAGCTGTTGCTGGGACATCCCGCCGACAGACTGGGTGCGCCCGGTGGGCGAGGTCGTGGTGGCACAGGCGGCCACAGCGGTGGTCAAGGCCAGAGCAAGGAGGAGTGGCTTCATGCGTGATTTGTCCTGTCGAATTCTTGGATCGTGAGCCGACCGGGGTGGCCTGCGTCACAGGTTTCGGCGGTGGCGGTCGACCTTGGCAAGGGTCGACAGTCATGGGTCCGTTGGCGCAAGTCAGTGGATGCGGCAAAGTGTGAACAGGCGTTTGGACAGCAGGGATTGACTCTAATTGGCGACAACGGGACGGGAAGTGAAGAGCGCCCGGCAATGACCTGTGATGTGGATCGCAAATTGGCAACCGCAGAAACGAAACAGCCCGCGATAGCGCGGGCCGTTCGGGTTGCGCGGTGCACTCCAGGCACCGAGGCCCGCGCCATCGAACCGCTGGCCGGGCCGACAGGGGTCAGATGTCGAGCACGCCGGCCTTCAGCGCGTTGTCCTCGATGAACGCGCGACGCGGCTCGACCACGTCCCCCATCAAGGTGCTGAACACCTCGTCCGCCGCGACCGCATCCTCGATTTTCACCTGCAGCAGGCGGCGGGTTTCCGGATTGACCGTGGTATCCCACAACTGTTCCGGATTCATCTCGCCCAGACCCTTGAAGCGCTGGATCTGGCGGCCCTTCTTGGCTTCCTCAAGCAGCCATTCCTGGGCTTCCGCGAAGCTCTCGATGGCCTTCTCGCGGTTGCCACGGACAATCTTCGCGCCCTCGCGGATCAGGCCATGCAGCTGCGCTGCAGCTTCGCGAAGTGGACGCAGGTCGCCCGCACCGAACGCGGCCAACGGCAGCACCTGGGTGAACTCCTCGCCCATATGGCTGCGGCGGGCGATCAGGGCCCCAGGATGGTCCGCGGTCGCAGCCTGCAGGCTCAGCGCGTAGCGCGGACGGCCCAGACCTTTGCGGTTGAGGCGCTTTTCCAGCGCGTCCAACTCATCTCGCTGGTCGATGTTCTGGGCCAGCTGCTCGATATCCAGGGGTGTGAAGTCCACCAGCGCTTCCAGCACCGCCGGATCGTAGCGGTAGGCATTGCGGGTGATGGTTTCGCGGGCACCCGCGTACGACAGCAGCAGCTTCTCCAGCGCCGCGCCGGTGATCGCCGGCTCGCCTTCGGCCGGAATCAGGGCTGCGCCCTCGATCGCGTTGCTGGCCAGATAGGCATTCAGCGCGGCGTCGTCCTTGAGGTACAGCTCGGTCTTGCCCTGCTTGATCTTGTACAGCGGCGGCAGGCCGATGTAGATGTGGCCGCGCTCGATCAGTTCCGGCATCTGCCGGTAGAAGAAGGTCAGCAGCAGGGTGCGGATGTGGCTGCCGTCCACGTCGGCGTCGGTCATCAGGATGATGCGGTGGTAGCGCAGCTTGTCGGGGTTGTAGTCGTCCTTGCCGATGCCGGTGCCCAGCGCGGTGATCAGCGTGCCGACTTCGGCGCTGGAGAGCATGCGGTCAAAGCGCGCACGCTCCACGTTGAGGATCTTGCCCTTCAGCGGCAGGATCGCCTGGGTCTTGCGGTTGCGGCCCTGTTTGGCGGAACCGCCGGCGGAGTCACCCTCCACGATGAACAGCTCCGACAGCGCCGGATCCTTCTCCTGGCAGTCGGCCAGCTTGCCGGGCAGGCCGGCGATGTCCAGCGCGCCCTTGCGGCGGGTCAGATCGCGGGCCTTGCGGGCCGCCTCCCGGGCGCGGGCGGCATCCAGGATCTTGCCGGCGATGGCACGCGCTTCGGTCGGGTTTTCCTGCAGGAACTCCTCCAGGCGGGCACCAAAGGTGTGTTCCACCACCGGCCGCACGTCGGAGGAGACCAGCTTTTCCTTGGTCTGCGAGGAAAAGCTGGGATCGGGCACCTTCACCGACAGCACCGCGATCATCCCTTCGCGCATGTCATCGCCGGACAGACTCACCTTGGCCTGCTTGGCCAGACCGTTCTGCTCGATGTAGTTGCTGAGGGTGCGGGTGAGGGCGGCGCGGAAACCGATCAGGTGGGTACCGCCGTCCTTCTGCGGGATGTTGTTGGTGAAGCAGAACATCGTTTCCTGGTAGGCATCCGTCCACTGCAGGGCGACGTCCACGGTGATGCCATTTTCCTCGCCGGTGACGGAAATCACGTTCGGATGCAGTGGAACCTTCAACTGCGCCAGGTGCTCGACAAAGGAGCGGATGCCGCCCTCGTACTCGAACACGTCTTCGCGTCCTTCACCGCGCTCGTCGGTGAGGACGATCTTGACCCCCGAGTTGAGGAACGAGAGCTCGCGCAGACGCTTGGCGAGGATCTCGTAGTGGAACTGGACGTCGGTGAAGATCGCGGTGGCGGGCTTGAAACGCAGCAGGGTGCCGCGCTTGGGCGTCGCATCCATCTGCTTGAGCGGATACAACGGTTCACCCAGAGCGTACTCCTGGCGGTAATGGTGGCCGTCGCGCCAGATGTCCAGCCACAGGTGCTCGGACAGGGCGTTGACCACGGACACGCCTACGCCGTGCAGACCGCCGGAGACCTTGTAGCTGTTGTCGTCGAACTTTCCGCCCGCATGCAGCACGGTCATGATGACCTCGGCTGCGGAGACATTTTCTTCCCGGTGGATGTCCACCGGAATGCCGCGCCCGTTGTCGGACACCGCGACCGAACCGTCCTCCATCAGGACCACCCGGATCTCGTCGGCATGGCCGGCCAGCGCCTCGTCCACGGCGTTGTCGACCACCTCGAACACCATGTGGTGCAAACCGGTGCCGTCGTGAACGTCGCCAATGTACATGCCTGGACGCTTGCGTACCGCATCCAGGCCCCGCAAAACGGTGATTTTGCTGGAGTCGTAGGTCTGCGGGACTGCTGCGGGGGCAGCAACGATGGTGTCGTCCTGGACGGACGCGGGATCGTGCTCAATCTGAGTCATGCGGCAACAAGCTCCACGACGCCGCCACCCGATGCGCGGCCGCGTCTAAACACATGGGATATCAAGCGGCCAGTATAGCAGGCGGCACAACCCGTCCCCCCGGCCCCGCAGCGCGCGCGCAGCGGTCGCGGCCACGCGTGGCCGCGATTGAATATGGCAGCGCTAGGGACGGCCTCGCACGTCGCCATGTTCCACGTGGAACAGGGTGTAGGCGTGCCCGGAGGCATCCAGCACCGCAGGGGGCTCGGTACCGGTCATGAAAACCTGCGCGCTGCTGGCAATCAAACGATTGATAACGCGGCGCTGGTGGGCCCGGTCCAGTTCCGAGGCGAGGTCGTCCAGAGCGATTACCGGCCACTCGCCGGCCCGCGCTGCAAATTGCTCCGCCTGGGCCAACAACGCGGCCAGTGCGGTGAGCTTGGCCTGGCCGCGCGACAGTGCGTCGCGCCCGGGTATACCGCCAAACTGGATCCGCCAGTCCGCACGGTGTGGTCCCACCGAGGTGAATCCTGCGAGCAGATCGCGCTCGCGGGCCAGCAGCAGGGCATCCGCGAGCGGCATCTCGTCGCGCCGCCAACCGGGCAGGTAGTTGAGCGTGCTTTCGCCCAGTGCCGGCGCCAACTCGGCCAGCAACGCAGCGAACAGCGGCTGCAGAGCGTCAAGGTAGG
The DNA here is from genome assembly GCA_039930265.1 of Lysobacter sp. Lineage (GTDB taxonomy): Bacteria > Pseudomonadota > Gammaproteobacteria > Xanthomonadales > Xanthomonadaceae > Novilysobacter. The sequence goes on from JBDSPO010000157.1 coordinate 24,421, forward strand.
ACTGCCGGAACCGGCTGAGCGGTTCCCCCGCGTCGGCCAACTCATGATCCCAGGTATCCAACTGCGCCAACGGGGCGCGGGTCTTCAACAGGGCATTGCGCTGCTTGAGCGCACGCGAGTAACGGCGCCAGGTGGGGAAGAACTGATGTTCCACGTGGAACAGACCCCAATCCAGGTAGCGCCGGCGAATGTCTGCAGCGCCGGTAACCAGCGCGTGGCTGCCAGGTTCAAACGTGACGACTGCCAGCGCCGCACACAATTCACCCAGTTGCGCGACATCCGCGCCATCCAGCCTGCCGTCCCAGTCCTGCCCGCTGTGCCGCAGGCCCGCCTTGCGCTGACGCAGTGGGGGTGCGCTGGAACCGCCCGCCTGACCCGACGCGTGCCGACCCTCTTCCCACTCCACGAAGACTTCCAGTGCCGGCTGCCCGGCGCGCACGAGTCCGTCGCGCACGCGGCCCCGAAAACTCCGTCCGTACGCCATCAGGTGCAGCGCTTCCAGCACAGTGGTCTTGCCGGCCCCGTTATCGCCGACCAGCACATTGAGTCCGGGCCCGGGGCGCAACTGGACCTGCTCGAACGGCCGAAACTGGTGGATGTCCAACCGGGTCACCCGCATGGGCGGGGCCCGGGGCGCGATCTGCGGTTCGCCAAAAGATCACGCCCGGACATGCCGGGCGTGCAATGGAAACGCTGATGTTCCACGTGGAACATGCCGACCACGGTTAGAGACGCAGCGGCATCACCACGTGGCGACAGCGCTCGTTGTCGGCTTCCCGCACAAGCGCCGAAGAGTTGGCATCGCGCAGCGCGAGCACCACGGTTTCGCCCTTCAGCGCGGACAGCGCATCCAGCAGGTAATTGACATTGAACCCGACTGCCAGGTCATCAACGCGGGTGTCGGCTTCGACTTCCTCCTGCGCTTCCTCCTGCTCGGGGTTGTGGGCACTGATCTTCAACTGACCGGGCGTGACTTCGATCCGCACCCCGCGATACTTCTCATTGGACAGGATGGCGGCACGTTGCAGGGACGCGCGGAGCACTTCGCGGTCGATCCGCACTTCCTTGTCCGCGCCAATGGGAATAACCGCCTCGTAATCGGGGAAGCGGCCATCAATCAGTTTGCTGGTGAAGGTGACATCGTCGTGCTTGACCCGGATGTGGCCGCGGCCCATCTCCAGCTCGAGTTCGCGATCGCCGTTCTCCAGCAGGCGCATCAATTCGGTCACGCCCTTGCGGGGAACGATGATCTGACGCTTGGTCTGCGAGCCGCCTTCATACGGTGCCTCGCACAACGCCAGGCGGTGGCCGTCGGTGGCCACGCAGCGGAGGCTCTCCTCGCGCAGGTCAAACAGCAGGCCATTGAGGTAGTACCGCACGTCCTGCTGGGCCATCGCGAACGCGGTGCGCTCGATCAGCTCTTTCAGGGTGGACTCGGGGACACGGACCCGTTCGGTGGCATCGACTTCGTCAATCGACGGGAAGTCATTGGCCGGCAGGCTCGCCAGGGTAAAGCGCGATCGACCGGCCTGCACCGTGAGCTTCTCGCCGGACTGGGTAACGGTCACTTTGCTGCCATCGGGCAGGGCCCGGACGATATCGAACAACTTGCGCGCAGGAATCGTGGTCTCGCCGTCCTGCGCGTCGTCGACCATCACCCTGGAGACCATTTCGACTTCCAGGTCCGTCCCGGTAAGCGACAGCTGCCCGTCGCGAACCTGCGCCAACAGGTTGGCCAGGACCGGCAGCGTTTGGCGGCGCTCGACCACGTTGACGACCTGGGACAGCGGCTTGAGGAAAACTTCGCGTTGCAGGCTGAAGCGCATACCGTCCTGACCCCTATTACCAATACAAAGGAATGGTTAAATCAAAAGCCTGGTGGTGGTGGAGTCCGCGAAAATCCGGGAAAACCATCACAACTCATTGATATCGTTAGTTTTTAACAGCCCCAAAACCCCGGTACAACCTGCATCGTGCAGCAGGTACAAGCTGTGGGCAACTTGACGATGATACCGCTAGCGAGGACTTGCCCACAGCTTGTGCCCCGGAAATCCCCAACGATCGTTCAACGCACTGGTCGCCGGGTCCTCGCGGGTTCCAATTCCACGGTCGCGCCCTCGAGTCGATAACGCGTCTGGTGGGAGATCATCGGTGGATCACCGTACGGCTCCGCAGGCGCCAACGCACCAGATCTTCCCGAGAGGATCGGTGCAGCCGCTGCTGCAGCGGGAAGTCGCTTTTGGTCGTCGTTCGAAGTGCTTGTCCACACCCCGAAACCAATACAGAAGTATGTATAAATCAAAAGCCTGGTGGTGGTGGAGTGGACGAAAACGCGGGAAAACTATCACAACGTGTTGAACCTGAAAGGATTTATCGCTTCCTCAACACCGGTACAAGAGGCATCGGAGCTGGGCACAAGTTGTGGATAAGATTTGGCGGATTGCGCTGAAGGCTACTTATCCACAGCTTGTACGCATCCGCCGCACAGGGCTTATTCGCTCAGCTTGCGAATCAATTTGTCCCAGTCCTCGCGCATCTTCCCGTCGGTCTCCATCAGGGTCCGGATCTGTCGGCAGGCGTGCAGGACCGTGGTGTGGTCACGTCCGGCAAACGCGTCACCGATCTCTGGCAGGCTGTGCTCGGTGAGTTCCTTGGTCAGCGCCATCGCCATCTGCCGAGGGCGCGCCAGCGAGCGCGTACGGCGTTTGGAGAGCATGTCCTTCATCTGCAGACCGAAGTAGTCCGCCACGGTCTTCTGGATGTTGGGGATACCGATCGAGTGTTGCTGCGCCCGCAGCAGGTCTCGCAGCGTCTCCTGGGCAAAGTCGGTGGTGATCGCCCGCCCGGTGAAGTTGGCGCGGGCGGTGATGGTGTTCAGAGCCCCCTCCAGGTCTCGCACGTTGGAGCGCATCTTCTTGGCCAGCAGGAATGCGACGTCCTCGGGAATCACCACCCCGCGCTCGGCCGCCTTGGACAGCACGATCTGGGCCCGGGTCTCGAAATCCGGTGGCTCGATGGCAACGCTCAACCCCCATGCCAAGCGCGACTTCAGGCGTGGCTCCAGCCCTTCCACCTCACGCGGATAACGGTCGCAGGTCAGGATGATCTGCTGCTTGCCGTCAAACAGCGCATTGAAGGTGTGGAAGAACTCCTCCTGGGTGCGATCCTTGCCGGCAAAAAACTGGATGTCGTCGATCAGCAGCGCATCCACCTGCTGGAAATGGCGCTTGAAGCCGTCCATCGCTTTTTCCTGCAGCGCTTTCATCATTGCGCTGAAGAACTGCTCACTGCGCAGATACATCACCCGGGTGCCCGGATTGTTGGCCCGCATCAGGTTGCCGGCCGCGAACATCAAGTGCGTCTTGCCCAGCCCGGTGCCGCCATACAGCAGCAGCGGGTTGTGGCCGCGCTCGCCGGGGTTCAGCGCCGCCTGCATGGCCGCCGCGCGACCCAGCTGGTTGCTGCGGCCCTCCACAAAGTTCTCGAAGGTGTAGTGGTTGTCCAGATTGCCGTTGAACGGCTCGGCGGCGGGCGCCGCCTGCGGCCGGGTCGTGGGGACGGCCGCGGTGGGCGAGGCGGCGCGCGGCAGCGAACCGACCTCCAGGCTGACCTCGTCACTGCCGGCGAAATGCGCCAGCAGCTCGCGGATCCGCTCCAGGTAGCGGTCGCGCACGTGCTCCACGACAAAGGCGTTGGGCGCGAACAGCACCACGGCACCATTGCGTGTGCTGGACTGCAGCGGTTTCAACCAGGTGTGTACATCCTCGGCCGGTAATTCGGCTTCGAGGCGCTCTAGGCAGCGGTGCCAGACGTCCATAGGGATTTTCTTGATGGCATGACTTACCTCCCGCGGCGTCCGTGATCCGGGCCACGTGAAGCAAATGGGGGGCCGACGAGACTAGCACGCGGGGTCGGCTTGCAATGCCGGCCAGCACAGGCCGCCGAGACCTGGCCGGAAGCAGGGAGTCGCGCCGCCTGCATCGGCACGACAGTGACAGGACTTGACCCGACTCGATCGTTGTCGGTAAGATTGCCGGTCTTTTCCGCCATACCGCAGCCGAGCCATGCCCAAGCGCACTTTTCAACCCAGCAACCTCAAGCGCAAGCGCGACCACGGCTTCCGCGCCCGTATGGCGACCGCTGATGGCCGCAAGATCCTGTCGCGCCGTCGCGCCAAGGGCCGCAAGCGTCTCTGCGCGTAAGCGCAGCTGATGTCGCAACGGCCGCCATCCGCCGCCGTTGCCGCCGCAATGTCGACAAACCGCTTCCCGCGCACCGCGCGGGTACGCGCACGTTCCGACTTCGACCGCATATTCAAGCACGGCCGGCGCGTAGCGCTGCCCGTGCTTGCCCTGCATTGGCAAACCGCCGCGCAGGCGACGGCGAGTTGTGCCCGGGCCAACGATGAGATTGCCAAATCGAGGCCCAACTCGCGCCTGCGCTTTGAGCGCATCGACGGTGGCCCGCGGCTGGGGCTGGCGGTATCGCGCAAGGTGGATCCGCGGGCGGTCGGCCGTAACCGCATCAAGCGGGTGATGCGCGAGACCTTTCGCACCCATCGCGTCGATCTGGCCGACGGGGACTACGTGATCGTGGCCAGAGTAGGCGCGGCGCGCTTGGGCGAGCCCGCGCTGCGCGCAGCCCTGCTCGGCTTGCTCCAGCGTGCGGGCGCGCTGTCCGCCGCCGTGCCCGTTTCAACGGCGGGCGGAGAGCCGGCGTTGCCCGCGCCGGTCCCGGCCGGCACAATGCTTCGGTTACGTCCCAGCGACGTCCCCGCCTCCATCACACCAACGTCGCCTTCGCGCGGCCGCTGAGCCTGCCTGTTGCCCATGAACCAGACCCGTTTATTCCTGATCTTCGCCTGGCTGATGGTGGCGACACTGTTGTGGATGGAATGGAACAAGGAGCAGGCAGCACCGCCGCCGGTCGTGCCTGCCCATTCCGTTGCCCAAGCGGTTCCCGGCGCTGGCGTACCTGGTGTGCCCGTGGCGCCCGCTGCGGCTGGCACCCAAGGGGTGCCCGGGGTACCGGCGATGAGCCCCGGACCTGCCGCCTTGCCGGCGGCGGCAACGCTCGCCCCGTCCGCCGATGCGGTCACCGTCCGCACCGACGTGCTGGCCGTGACACTCGACGGCGGCGCGGTCCTGCAGGCCGACCTGCTGACCTATCCCAGCACGGCGGACGATGACAGCCCGCCGGTGCGTCTGTTCAGCCAGGACCCGGCGAATTTCTTCGTCGCCCAGAGCGGTTGGGTCGGCAGCGGCGGTGCGACCCCGACCCATCTGTCCGGGTTCGAGCTAGATCGTGCGGCAGTGCCCGCCGGGAACGCCTTCACTCTTGCCGGCGGCGCCGACCAGGTGGTGGTGCCGTTCGTCTGGAACGGCCCCGACGGGGTGAGCATCCATCGCACCTACACCTTCCGCCGCGGCGTCTATGTGGTGGACGTGCGCGATGAGGTGGTCAATCGCGGGGCGGCGGCGTGGCAGGGGTTCCCCTACCGCCAGCTGGCACGGGTGCCGCGGGCGCTGGAAAGCAGCGCACCGATGAGCCCGGAGAAGTACAGCTTCCAGGGCGCGGCGTGGTTCACCGCCGCCGACAAGTACGAGAAGCGCAAATACGAGGACTTCGTTGACGACGGCCCGCTCGACAAGCAGGCCACCGGCGGCTGGATCGCGTTCCTGCAGCACCACTTCTTCGGCGCGTGGATTCCCGCTGCCGGCGAGGAGGGAACCTTCTCGGTGTCCACCAGTACCGAAGCCGGTCCGACCCGCTACGTGATGCGCGACATGGGCGCGGGCATGAGCGTTGCCCCGGGCAGTACGGCAGTCAGTGAGGCCCGCCTGTGGGTGGGGCCGAAGCTGGTCAACCAGATCCAGGCCCAGCAGGTGCCCGGCCTGGACCGCGCGGTCGACTTCAGCCGCTTTGCGCCGATGGCCGCGCTGGCCGGTTGGCTGTTCTGGGTCCTGCAGTGGCTGCACGGCCTGCTCGGCAACTGGGGCTGGTCGATCGTCGGTCTGGTCGTGCTGCTCAAGGCGGTGATGTTCCCGCTGTCGGCGGCGCAGTACAAATCCATGGCGAAGATGCGCAAGTTCCAGCCGCGCATGGCCCAGCTCAAGGAGCGCTACGGCGACGACAAGCAGAAGCTGCAGCAGGCCATGATGGAGCTGTACAAGAAGGAAAAGATCAACCCGGTCGGTGGCTGCCTGCCGCTGCTGCTGCAGATGCCGGTGTTCCTGGCGCTGTATTGGATGCTGTCGGAATCGGTCGAGCTGCGGCACGCGCCGTGGATCCTGTGGATCCAGGACCTGACCGCGCGCGATCCGTTCTTCGTGCTGCCGGTGATCAACATTGCCTTGATGTGGGCCACCCAGAAGCTCAACCCGATGACCGGGGTTGATCCGATGCAGCAGAAGATGATGCAGTACATGCCGCTGGCATTCGGCGTCATGTTCGCCTTCTTCCCGGCCGGCCTGGTGCTGTACTGGGTGACCAACGCCGGTCTGGGTCTGATCCAGCAGTGGTGGATGATCAAGAAGTACAGCGAACCCACGCCCGTCAAGGTGTAGTCCGCATGGCTCCGGTGGGCTCCCTCGCTGACCGGGACACGATTGTCGCCATTGCCACCGCGCCCGGCGCGGGTGGGGTCGGCATCGTCCGCCTGTCCGGGCCGGCGGCGCGGCGGATCGGTGGGACCGTCTGCAGCCGGTCGCTGACGCCGCGCCACGCCCATTACGCGCTTTTCAGCGACGCGCAGGGCGAGACCATCGACGATGGCATCGCCTTGTACTTCGCGGCGCCGGCCAGCTACACCGGTGAGGACGTGGTGGAGCTGCAGGGTCACGGCGGGCCGGCCGTCCTGCAGGCGGTCCTGGCACGCTGCGCGCAGCTGGGCGCCCGGCTGGCACGTCCCGGCGAGTTCAGCGAGCGCGCGTTTCTGGAAGGACGGCTGGACCTGGTCCAGGCCGAGGCCGTCGCCGATCTGATTGCCGCCAGCGACGTCCGCGCCGCGCGCGCCGCACGCCGCGCGCTGGACGGGGAGTTCTCAGGCCGGGTGGAGGCGATCGCCGGCGGTCTGCTGCGGATGCGCGTGCACATGGAGGCGGCCATCGATTTCGCCGATGAACCGCTCGATACCCTGGGGGGCGCGGCGTTGCACGAGGGCTGCAGACAGTTAGCCGAAGACCTGGCGTCGCTGCTGGCGGCGGCCGAGCGGGGCAGGCGGCTGCGCGACGGCCTGCACGCGGTGATCGTCGGCCCCCCCAATGCCGGCAAGAGCTCGCTGTTGAACCTGCTGGCGGGCAGCGACCGCGCGATTGTCACCGATATCGCCGGCACGACCCGCGACCTGCTGCACGAAGTGGTGCGCATCGACGGCGCGGAACTGACCCTGGTGGATACCGCGGGTTTGCGCGAAGGCGGCGACGACATCGAGCGTGAGGGGATGCGCCGCGCCCGCACCGAACTGGATCAGGCCGACCTGGCGATCGTGTTGCTGGACGCGCGTGACGCCGTGGCAGGCGCCACGGCGGTAGCGGATGCCATCGCCGGGGTGCCGCGCCGGTTGTGGGTCTACAACAAGGCCGACCTGCTGGCCGCGCCGGATGCACTTGACCGCCCGGCCGACGACGACGCTGAGGTGCCGCTGCTGGTGTCAGTACGCACGGGGGCCGGCCTGGATCATTTCCACGCGCGGCTGCGC
>JBDSPO010000158.1:0-11989 GCA_039930265.1 Lysobacter sp.
CCACCACGGTGTGCTCCCACTGCGCCGACAGCGAGCGATCCTTGGTCACCACGGTCCAGCCGTCAGGCAGAACGCGGGTGTGGCGCTTGCCGGCGTTGATCATCGGCTCGATGGTGAAGGTCATGCCGGGCTTCAGCAGCAGCCCTTCGCCCGCGTTGCCGTAATGCAGCACCTGCGGTTCGTCGTGGTAGACCTTGCCGATGCCGTGACCGCAGTACTCGCGCACCACGCTGAAGCGCTCGCCTTCGGCGTACTGCTGGATCGCGTGACCCACGTCGCCCAGGGTCGCGCCCGGGCGCACCGCGCGGATGCCGCGGAACATCGCCTCGCGGGTGACGTCCACCAGCCGCTTGGCCAGCACGGAAGGCGTGCCGACGTAGTACATCCGGCTGGTATCGCCGTGCCAGCCGTCCTTGATCACAGTGACGTCGATATTGACGATGTCACCGTCCTTGAGGACCTTGGACTCCGCCGGAATGCCATGGCAGATGACGTTGTTGACCGACGTGCACACGGTCTTGGGGAAGCCCTTGTAGCCGACGTTGGCCGGGATTGCGCCCTGCACGTGGATGATGTGGTCGTGACAGATGCGGTCCAGTTCTTCGGTGGTCACGCCCGGCTTTACATGCGGGGCGACGATCTGGAGCACTTCAGCGGCCAGGCGGCCGGCAACGCGCATCTTCTCGATCTCTGCGGGGGTCTTCAGATTAATAGCCATCCGCACATTATCGCCGATTTGACCCGGCGCGGCTTGCCGCGCATGGGACAGTGCGTGGCGTAACGCCCGGCGACGGGACGACCCGGCCAGAGGCCACGCGGCACCACCGCGGCCTCGCGCGCAGTCGGCCGCGACAGTCAGGCCGATTGCCAGCGGCCCTTCGCGGCGCTACACTCCCCCGGCTGCGTGGCGGTTGCCGCGCTCCGTCCACGCCGGACGACACCGGCGAATACACACCTGCTGTCAAACCCCGTGCCGGGGTGCTTCAAGGCCTCCCGCCGCGAAGTTCGGTCACGGAAACAGCGGGGAAGCCAAACCCCGGAATCCTTTGCAACGGCCCTGCCGGTGCAGCCGCCCCATCCCCTTGGCGGCCGGATTCCCCTATCGGAGTTGCACCCCATGCCTCAGATCACCATGCGCCAGATGCTGGAAGCCGGCGTCCATTTCGGCCACCAGACGCGTTACTGGAACCCGAAGATGAGCCCGTACATCTTCGGTGCGCGCGGCAAGATCCACATCATCAACCTGGAGAAGACCGTCCCGTTGTTCAACGACGCGATGAACTTCATCTCCAGCATCGCCCAGAAGCGCGGCGTCATCCTGTTCCTGGGCACCAAGCGCAGCGCGCGTGAAGCCATCAAGGACGAAGCCGAGCGTTGCGGCATGCCGTACATGAACCAGCGTTGGCTGGGTGGCACGCTGACCAACTTCGCAACCGTGAAGAAGTCGGTGGGCCGCCTGAAAGAACTGGAAGCCTTCGAGACCGATGGCACCTTCGAGAAGCTGGTCAAGCACGAAGTGCTGACCATGCAGCGCGAGCGCGAAAAGAAAATGGCATCGCTGGGCGGCATCAAGGAAATGAACCGCCTGCCCGACGCGATCTTCGTGATCGATATCGGTCATGAGGACATCGCGATCAAGGAAGCCAAGAAGCTCGGCATCCCGGTGATCGCCGTGGTCGACACCAACTACAACCCGGAGCTGGTGGATTACGCGATCCCCGGCAACGACGATGCGATCCGTGCCGTGCAGCTGTACGCCCGCGCCGCCGCTGACGCCGTGCTGGAAGGCAAGGCCGCTGCGCCGTCCGCTGCCAGCGTGCGTGAGGAAGACTTCGCCGAAGGCGACGCGGGCAAGGCACCGCGCCGTGCGCCTGCCAAGAAGTCTGCCGCCGCCGACGCTCCGGCTGCTGACGCTGCCGTTGCCGAAGTTGCAGCCCCGGCTGCCGAGGCCGCTGCGGCCGAAGAAGCACCCAAGGCCGAGTAATCCGCCAGTCGCGCCGCCGTGCCTCAGCGCACGGCGGCGCACCCTTTCATGCATGCACGGCTGCGGCCGATCCGGCCCTGACGGTCGACGTCGTCGCCGATCCCAACCCGCTGTGCACGCCAAAATATCCGAGGTAACCCCATGGCAGAGATCACCGCTTCCCAGGTCAAGGAACTGCGCGAGCGCACCGGCGCCGGCATGATGGAGTGCAAGAAGGCGCTCGTGGCAAACGATGGCGACGTGCAGATTGCGGCCGAGTGGCTGCGCAAGCAGGGCTTGGCCAAGGCCGACAAGAAGGCCGACCGCGTTGCCGCTGAAGGCCGTGTTGTGGCCGCCCAGGCTGACGGCAAGGCCGTGCTGGTCGAGATCAACTCCGAGACCGACTTCGTCGCCAAAGACGACAACTTTCTGGCCTTCACCGACGCCGTCGGCGAGGCGGCCCTGTCGGCCGCCGACGTTGACGCGCTGAAGATCACCAAGCTGGCCTCCGGCGACACCGTCGAAGAAGCCCGCGCGGCCGTGGTCGCCAAGGTCGGCGAGAACCTGCAGGTCCGTCGCATGGCCCGCATCGACAGCGCCAACACGGTTGCCGCGTACGTCCACGGCGGCCGCATCGGCGTGCTGGTGGAACTCAAGGGCGGCAATGTCGAACTGGCGCGCGGTCTGGCGATGCACATCGCCGCGATGAACCCTCCGTACGTCTCTCCGGCCCACGTGCCGGCCGAGTTCATCGCCAAGGAGAAGGAAATCGCCCTGGCCCAGGTCAAGGACACCGGCAAGCCGGCCGAGATCCTGGAGAAGATGATTGCCGGCAAGCTGGCCAAGACGGTCAACGAGCTGTGCCTGACCGGTCAGGCCTACGTGCTGGACACCAACCAGAGCGTCGAGCAGGTGCTCAAGGCCGCCGGCGCGGAAGTGGTCGGGTTCGCCCGTCTCGCCGTTGGCGAGGGCATCGAGAAGCAGGTCGACGACTTCGCCTCCGAAGTGATGAAGCAGGCCGGCCTGGCGTAACGCCGGCACGCTGCTGACGCAATTGAACAGCCGCGGAGCGATCCGCGGCTTTTTTCATGTCCAGCGTCCGGTCCCGCCGGGCTCACGTACAATTGCGCCGCTTGCCCATTCATACGAGGTCACCATGTCCCGACTTGCCTACCGCCGCATCCTGCTCAAGTTGTCCGGGGAGGCTCTGATGGGCAACGAGGACTACGGCATCGATCCGTTGGTGATCCACCGCCTGGCCCGGGAAGTCAAAGAGGCCCAGGAGGCAGGTGCGGAAGTCGCTCTGGTGATCGGCGGCGGCAACATCTTCCGCGGTGCGGGGCTGGCCGCTGGGGGCATGGACCGGGTGACCGGTGACCAGATGGGCATGCTGGCCACGGTGATCAACGCGCTGGCGATGCAGGACGCACTGGAGAAACTCGGCGTCAAGGCGCGGGTGATGAGCGCCATCAAGATCAACGACGTCTGCGAGGACTACATCCGTCGCCGCGCGATCCGCCATCTGGAAAAGGGCCGTCTGGTGATTTTTGCCGCCGGCGTGGGCGCGCCGTTTTTCACCACCGACTCGGGCGCCGCGCTGCGTGCGATCGAGATCGGCGCCGACCTGCTGCTGAAAGCGACCAAGGTCGACGGCGTGTACGACAAGGACCCCAACAAGCACACCGACGCGATCCGCTACGACCGCCTGACCTACGACGACGTCATCACCCGCAACTTGCAGGTGATGGACACCGCCGCATTCGCGCTCGCGCGCGACAGCGACCTGCCGCTGCGGATCTTCGACATGAGCCAGCCGGGCGAGCTGCTGAAGATCCTGCACGGCGAAGAAATCGGCACCCTGGTGCAGGGCCGCAGCTGATAGTGCCGGTGCGACGGGCATGGCAGGATTGACCCATGCACGCGCACTCCAGCTCTGACACCCTGCCGCACGCCACCCGGGCCTTCGCGGTGGTCACCTTGGCCAACCTGGCCTATACCGCGATCGAGGCCGGCTACGGCTTCCATACCAATTCGCTGGCGTTGCTATCCGACGCGCTGCACAACCTGGGCGATGTATTCGGGCTCGGCCTCGCCTGGGTTGCGGCCAGCGTGGCGCGCCGCGCGCCGACGCGGAAGCACACCTACGGCTGGCGGCGCGCGACCCTGCTCTCGCCGCTGGCCAACGCCTTGCTACTGGTGGCGTTTTCGGGTGCGCTCGGGTGGGAGGCGATCCGCCGCTTCGGCGCTCCGCCCTCGATTCACGGCCTGCCGGTGATGGTCGTCGCCGCGGTCGGCATCGTGGTCAATCTGGGCGGGGCATGGATGTTGCGCGAAGGCCACGCTCACGACCTCAACCGGCGCGGCGCCTTCCTGCACCTGCTCGCCGATGCCGGGATTTCGGTCGCCGCGGTCGCCGCCGGCGCCGGCATCTGGTGGCTGGGCTGGAACTGGCTGGACCCGGCCATCTCATTGCTGGTCAGCGTGGTAGTGGCGGCAACCGCATTCGGCCTGCTGCGCGAGAGCTTCAATGCCGCGATGGACGCGGTGCCGGGCACCATCGACCCGGCGGAGGTCAACCGGTTCCTTGCGGCTCAGCCGGGGGTCACCGCAGTCCACCATCTGCACATCTGGTCGCTGGGCGCAGGCGAGATCGCGATGACTGCCCACCTGGTCCGGCCGGCCAGCGACGACCATGACGCGTTCATCGACACCCTCCACCATCAATTGGACGAGACCTTCGGCATCAACCACCCCACGCTGCAGATCGAGCATGGAACGGCGTGCGATCACGACGGGCACGACCGCGCGCCCCACGCCCACTGACCGCGTACGGGCCGGCCGGGGCCGCGGTTCGCTATACTTCGCCGATTACCGCACAGACCGGAACCGGCGATGTTGAATGAGATCAAGAAAGACGCCCAGGCGCGCATGAACAAGAGCATTGAAGCGCTGCGCCAGGCGATGACCAAGGTCCGCACCGGCCGTGCGTCCACCTCCCTGGTCGACCATCTGAAGGTCAACTACTACGGCTCGGAGATGCCGCTGTCGCAGGTGGCCAGCATCGCGGTCAACGACGCGCGCTCGCTGACCATCACGCCGTGGGAGAAGCCGATGGTCGCCGCGGTCGAGAAGGCGATCATCAACTCCGACCTCGGTCTGACCCCGAACACGGCCGGCACGGTGATCCGCATCAACCTGCCCGCGCTGACCGAGGAGCGCCGCCGCGATCTGGCCAAAATGGTCAATGGCGAGGGCGAGGACAGCAAGGTGGCGATCCGCAACATCCGCCGCGACGCCAACCAGCAGGTCAAGGAATTGCTGAAGGAAAAGGAAGCCAGCGAAGATGACGTGCGCCGGGTCGAGGACGAGATCCAGAAGATCACCGACGCCGCGATCAAGGACGTCGACGATGTGGTCAAGGCCAAGGAGCAGGAGTTGATGTCGGTTTGACGGCCGCGTCGGTCATTGCCATGCCCTCATCGCCGCCCACCGGCGACGCCGTCCCCCGCCACCTCGCCATCATCATGGATGGCAACGGCCGCTGGGCCGAGCGTCGTCACCGACCCCGCCTGATCGGTCACCGTGCCGGTGCGCGTGCGGTCAACGTGTGCATCGATTTCTGCATCCTCAAGGGGGTCGAGGCACTGACCCTGTTCGCGTTCTCCAGTGAGAACTGGGGACGACCGGAAAGCGAGGTCGGCGCGTTGATGAAGCTGTTCATGAACGCGCTGGAGCGCGAGGTGGACGAGCTGCATCGTCGCGGAGTGCGCATCCGTTTCATCGGTCAACGCGAGCGTTTCAGCCCCGCCATTGTTACCCGGATGGGGGCGGCAGAACGCGAGACGGCTGCCAACACGGGCCTGCAGCTGACCATAGCCGCCAGTTATGGCGGCCGCTGGGACCTCGCCCAGGCCGCGCGGGCGTTGGCCACCGAGGTGGCCGAAGGTCGCCTGACCCTCGACCAGATCGACGAGGCGGCCATGGGCGCACATGTGGCACTGGCGGACCTGCCCGCGCCGGACCTGTTTATCCGCACCGGCGGGGAGATGCGCATCAGCAACTTCCTGCTGTGGCAACTGGCCTACACCGAGCTGTACTTCACCGATGCGTTGTGGCCCGAATTGGACGCGGCGACACTGCAGGGTGCGCTTGACCATTACGGGTCCCGTGAGCGCCGTTTCGGCCTGACCGGGGCGCAGGTCGCCCCATCCCAAGAGAGCTGCCGATGACGCGTACCCGACTGATCGCCGCGCTGGTGATGGCGCCTGTTGCCATTGCCGCGATCCTGTACCTGCCCACGGCGTGGATGGTCACTCTGGCCGCCATCGTGTTCCTGATGGGACTGTGGGAATGGTTCGACCTGGCCGACATCGACGAGACCCTGGGCAAGACGGTCCTGCTGCTGGCGCATGTCGCGTTGATGGTGGCGCTGGTCTGGGCATCGCGCTCGGGCAACGGTTTCAGCTTCGCGCTGTTCGAGCTGATGACCCTGGTCGGCGTGGTCTGGTGGCTGCTGGCCCTGGCCTGGCTCGGTCGCTACACATTCGCCAGCGACCACACCACCTATGCCCGCGTGTTCAAGCTGGCCGCCGGCGCGCTGGCGATCATCCCGGCATGGTGCGCATTGAGCTGGCTGCACGGCAGCGATACCAGTGCCAGCATGGTCGGCTCGATTCCCAAGGGGCACTTCTGGCTGCTGACCGCCTTGATGATGGTCTGGGCCGCCGACAGTGGCGCCTACTTCGCCGGCCGCCGCTTCGGCAAACACAAGCTGTCACCCCGTATCAGTCCCAACAAGACTCTCGAGGGCCTGATCGGCGGGCTGGTCGCCGGCGTGGTGGTGGCGCTCGTCATTTCCCTGCTGGCGGGAGCGACGTTCAGCCAGTGGCCGAAAATCGCCCTGGTGGCCCTGGTTGCGACGCTGTTCTCGGTGGTCGGCGACCTGTTCGAAAGCCTGCTCAAGCGCCACGCCGGGGTCAAGGATTCGGGCAATATCATTCCCGGCCACGGCGGGGTGATGGATCGTCTTGACGGTGTGCTCGCCGCATTGCCGGCGTTTGCACTGGGCAAGGGGTTGATGGGCTTCTGATGACCCTGGCCTCTGCTCCATCGGACGTCGCCCGGCACGACATCGCCGTTCTGGGTGCCACCGGCTCGATCGGCACCTCGGCGCTGGACGTGATCGCCCGGCATCCGCAGCGCCTGCGAGCCACGGTGCTCGGCGCGGGCCGCAATGTCGATGCGCTGGTCGCGCTGTGCCGGGTGCACCGGCCGCTGCACGCCGTGATTGCCGATGAGGCCTGCTTTGGCGCCCTGCGTGACGGCCTTGCCGCCGCCGGACTGGCCACCCGTCCGCACGCCGGGACCGCCGCGATGGACGCGTTGGCCGCCGGTGACGCCTGCGACACGGTGGTGGCTGCGATCGTGGGCGCGGCCGGACTGCCGTCCACCCTCGCCGCCGCACGGGCGGGCAAACGCCTGTTGCTGGCCAACAAGGAATCCCTGGTGCTGGCCGGGGAGTTGCTCATGGCCGCGGCGCGCGAAGGCCGCGCGACCATCGTGCCGATCGACAGCGAACACAACGCGATCTTCCAGTGCCTGCCCGATGCCACCCGGCTCGCCACCGGCGGCGCCGGGAGCGGGCTGGCGCGGATCATCCTCACCGCATCGGGCGGCCCGTTTCGCGGCCGCTCACGGGCGTCGCTCGCCAGCGTCACGGTCGCGGAGGCGGTCAAGCACCCGAAGTGGTCGATGGGCCCGAAAATCTCGGTGGATTCGGCGACCCTGATGAACAAGGGTCTGGAGGTGATCGAGGCGCACCACCTGTTCGGCCTGCCCGGCGAGCAGATCGATGTGCTGGTGCACCCCCAGAGCCTGGTCCATTCGATGGTGGAGTTCATCGACGGCTCCACCTTGGCCCAGATGGGTCTGCCGGACATGCGCACCGCGCTGGCGGTCGGTCTGGGCTGGCCGCGGCGCATCGCATCGGGCGTCAGCGGGCTGGACCTGCTGGCCGAGGGCGGACGGCTGGACTTCGAGCGCCCCGATCTGGAAGCCTTCCCGAGCCTGCGCCTCGCCTATGACGCGCTGGCCGCGGGTGGCACGGCTCCGGCGGTGCTGAATGCCGCCAACGAGATCGCGGTGTCAGCCTTTCTCCAGGACCGTATCGGTTTTCTGTCCATTCCGGCGCTGGTGGCGGACACGCTGGACGCCTTGCCAACGCTGCCGGCCGACTCGCTGGACGTGCTGCATCACGCCGACGCGCTTGCGCGTGCACACGCCCGCCAGGCGCTGGCGTCCCACCGGATCCATCCATGACCTGCCCATCCATGACCTGCCCCAGCACGAATCCGGAGCCGTTCCATGGCTGAGTTTGTCGGCTCGATCTTCTGGCTGGCCGTCAGCCTCGGCCTGCTGGTGACATTTCACGAGTTCGGTCACTACTGGGTCGCCCGCCGCTGCGGGGTCAAGGTCCTGCGGTTTTCGGTCGGCTTCGGCAAGCCGCTGTGGATGCGGCGCGGCAAGGACGGGACCGAGTATGTGCTGGCCGCGATTCCGCTCGGCGGCTACGTCAAAATGCTCGACGAGCGCGCGCTGCTGGAGCCGATGCCGGAATCCGCGGGGGCGTCCTCCACCGTCGCCGCGCCCGGGGCGGAGGCCACGCTGAGCGAAGCCGAGCTCGCCCAGGCGTTCAATCGCCAGTCGGTGTGGAAGCGCATCGCCATCGTGATTGCCGGTCCCATTGCCAACCTGTTGCTGTGCGTGGCGTTGCTGTGGGCGATGTTCGTCATCGGCCGCCCGGACTACGCGCCGGTGCTGGCCCAGGCTACCGGTCTTGCGGCGGAGGCCGGCCTGCACCGCGGCGACACCATTCTGGCCGTGGACGGGCGCGCGACGCCGACCTGGAGTGATGTCCAGATGGCGCTCATTCCGGCTGCACTGGATCGTAGCGACACGTCCCTGGACGTGCGCGACGCTGCAGGCCACCAGGCTACCCGCCGGCTGCCGCTGTCGCGGCTGCCACTGGAAATCGACGAGCGGCGGACGGCGGACGCGATCGGCCTGTCGCCGCGCCATCACGCCCTGCCGGCGGTGGTCGGCGGGATCGCGCCGGACACCGCCGCCTTCGGCGTGCTGGCCGAGGGCGACCGGATCAGTGCCGTGGATGGCCACCCGGTCGCGGAATGGGCTGATCTGGGACCTCTGGTGCAGCAATTGGGCGAGCGCGGCGGCAGCGGGATGGTCGAGGTCGTGCGCGATGGCGATCGGCTGGCGCTGGAACTGCAGCCGACCCGCATCACCCCCGCCGCAGGCGGTGACGCGTACTGGGCCATCGGGATCTCGCCGGCGCAACCGGAGATGGCCGCCATGGACGCCGAGCTGCGCTACGGGCCGCTGGCGGCGATTCCGGCCGCGCTGCGCGAAACCACGCATCAGGCCAACCAGTTGTTTGCGATGATCGGCCGCGCATTCAGTGGCCGGGTCGACGTCCGCAACACCGTCGCCGGGCCCATTACCATCGCCCGCGCGGCCAATGCCTATGCCGATCAGGGCGCGGCGTGGTTCCTGTCCCTGCTGGCGATGCTGTCGCTCAGCCTGGGGATACTGAACCTGTTGCCAATCCCACTCTTGGACGGCGGACACCTGCTGTATTACCTTATCGAGTTGGTCAAAGGCAGCCCGGTCAGTGAACGCACCATGGCCTACGGCCAGTATGTTGGCCTCCTGCTGATCGCCGCCCTGATGGGATTGGCGTTTTACAACGACATCGTGAACAACCTGCTGCACTGATGCCGTGCGCTTCGCCCACCACCGACGCCACCCGTTTACCCTATTCCGCTGCACCCACCGGGACCTGCCCCGACGGATGCCGCAAGTTCCCCAACCGGACGTGACAATGACGCGAACCATCCCCCGCCGCCTGCTGGTCCTGGCCCTTGCTTCGGCGCTCTCCACGGTTCCCGCGTTCAGCGCGCTTGCGCAGCAGACGGCGGTCGCCGCGCCGGTCAGTCCGTTCACCGTCAGCGACATCCGCGTGGACGGCCTGCAGCGCATCTCCGCCGGTACGGTGTTCACTTATCTGCCGGTGGAGCGTGGCGACCGCATGGACCAAGCCGCGGCCGGCGACGCCATTCGCGCGCTTTACAAGACCGGGTTCTTCGAGGACGTCCGCATCGGCCACCAGGGCGACATTCTGGTGGTCACCGTCGTTGAGCGGCCGGCGATCAACAAGCTCACCCTGACCGGCAACAAGGACATCAAGACCGAGGACCTGATGAAGGGCCTCAACGACATCGGCCTGACCGAAGGCAACACCTTCGACCGGCTGAGTCTGGACCGCGTCACCCAGGAGTTGACCCGCCAATACAACAACCGCGGCAAGTACAACGTCAAGGTGACCCCGTCGGTGGCGGCGCTGCCGCGTAACCGCGTCGACGTCACCATCGCGGTCGAGGAAGGCAAAGCGGCCAAGATCCAGCACATCAACCTGGTCGGCAACGAGCTGTTCGACGACAAGGACGTGACGGCCGGCTGGGAGTCGGGCGTCCACAACTGGCTGAGCTGGTACCGCCGCGATGACCAGTACTCGCGCGAGAAGCTCTCCGGCGATCTGGAAAAGCTCAACAACTTCTACCTCGACCGCGGCTACGTCGACTTCAACATCGACTCCACCCAGGTCTCCATCAGTCCCGACCTGCAGGACATGTACATCACCGCGGGCCTGACCGAGGGCGAGCAGTACAAGATCTCCAGCGTCGAGATCACCGGCGACACGGTGCTGCCCAAGGAAGACATCGAGAAGATGGTGCTGGTCAAGGCCGACCAGGTGTTCTCGCGCAGCCTGCTGGAAATCAGCTCCGACGCGATCACCGCGACCCTGGGCAACGTCGGCTACGCCTTCGCCCAGGTCAATCCGGTGCCCAACGTGAACCGTGAGGACAAGACCGTCGCCATCGCGATGCAGGTCGTCCCGGGCCCGCGGGTCAACGTGCGCCGGATCGTGTTCAAGGGCAACTCGCGCACCGCCGATGAAGTGCTCCGCCGGCAGATGCGCCAGTTCGAGGGTGCGTGGTATTCGCAGGCCGCTATCGACCGTTCCAAGATCCGTATCCAGGGTCTGGGCTATTTCGACAAGGTCGATGTGGAGACCCTGCCGGTCCCGGGCAGCAATGACCAGGTCGATGTGGTCTACAACGTCAACGAGGTCGCCGCCGGCAGCTTCGTGTTCGGTCTGGGCTACTCGCAGCTGACCGGCCTGAGCACCCAGATCCAGGTGTCGCAGAACAACTTCCTCGGCAGCGGCAACCGGATCTCGGTGCAGGCGCAGCGCAACGACTACCTGTCGCGCTACGATTTCTCGTTCACCGACCCCTACTTCACCGACAACGGCGTGTCGCTGGGCTACAACCTGCGCTGGAGCGAGTTCAACAACTCCAACTTCAACACCGCGCGCTACTCGTCCACCAGCGGCATGGCGCAGATGGTGCTCGGGGTGCCGATCACCGAAACCGACAGCTTCACCAGTCTGATGGGGATCGACAGCAACCAGATCTTCGCCTATCGCGGCTCCACCCCGGAGTCTATCGTCGACTACATCGACGCGGTCGGTCAGCGCACCTTCCATGCCTGGCGCGGTGAGATCGGCTGGGCCCGCAACACGCTCAACAGTGCGTTGACCCCGACCCGCGGCATGTCGCAGCGCCTGTGGCTGGAAGCCACCCTGCCCGGCTCCACGGTCGAGTACTTCAAGGTCAACTACAGCCTGTCCCACTTCTGGCCGTTGTCGCGCCATCTGGTGCTGAACACCCGGGCCGAGCTGGGCTATGGCGACAGTTACGGTGATGCGTCGGTGCGGGACATCTGCTTCAGTCCCGACACCAGCGTGGATCACGACAACGATCCGGCTACCCCGCCGATCTTCCAGCCGGGCGCGCCGCCGACCGAGCCGTGTCTGACCAACTCACCGGACTACGTGAAGACGGTCACCGCCGACGGCCTGCCGTTCTTCGAGAACTTCTACGCCGG
>JBDSPO010000159.1:0-3888 GCA_039930265.1 Lysobacter sp.
CCACCCATACGCGGGACTTCAGCGGCCATTGCTCCGCGGTACCAACCGGGGCAGCAGCGCAATCACCACCAGCGCGAAGACCGTGGCCGCCACGGCGATCACCTCCTGCCCCATGCCGGCGGACATCCCAATGGCCGCCGTCATCCAGATGCCTGCAGCGCTGGTCAGCCCCTCAACGCGCTCACCGCTGACCCGCTTGAGGATGGCGCCCGCTCCGAGGAAGCCGATGCCCTGCACGATGCCCTGCATCACCCGGGTGATCGCCTCCATTTCGATGCCGGCCAACAAGGGTGCCAGCACGAAAAGTGCCGAGCCCACGGACACGAGGATATGGGTTCGCAGCCCCGCCGGATGGCCCCTGCGCTCGCGCTCCATGCCCACCAGCCCACCGAGGATCGCCGCGGTGAACAGGCGCGCAACGATCAGCGTCGTCGTGCCAACGTCGGGCAGCGCAAACTCGCGCGCCAATGCCTGCCCGATTTCTTCCAGTACCGTCATTCCATCCTCCGTGCTGTGGTGTTGCCGGCTGGCCCATGGCGTGACCCGGGATTGCGGCGACTCGCCTTGCGGCGACCTCCACCAGACAGCGTTGGCGGGAGCCTAACGTCTGCGCGGGATGAACGCGTGACCGCCGACCGGCAACGGAGCGCCGGCCGTCCTCAAGGCTTGATTTCGGTCGCGACCTGCCCCAGTTGAAGAGCAGCCAATCCGTTATCGCGCCGAGGAACGTGCACGCATGAACGCAACCGTCGAAACCCGAAAATTTGAAGCCGAGGTCGCCCAGGTCCTTCACCTGGTCACCCACTCGCTCTACTCGCACAAGGAAATCTTCCTGCGCGAATTGATCTCCAATGCCTCCGATGCCTGCGACAAGCTGCGCTTCGAGGCAATTGCCAATCCCGCGCTGGGTGCCGGCGACGGCGACCTGCACATCGATGTCAGCTGGGACAAGGATGCGCGCACCATCACCATCGCCGACAACGGCATCGGGATGAACCGCGAAGAAGTGGTCGCCAATATCGGCACCATCGCGAGCTCCGGTACCCGCCGTTTCCTGGCCGCGATGGGCAACGAGCAAAAGGCCGACGCCCGCCTGATCGGCCAATTCGGCGTGGGCTTCTATTCTGCCTACGTGGTTGCCGACAAGGTGACCGTGCTCAGCCGCCGCGCCGATGCAGCCGCCAGCGAAGGCGTGAAGTGGGAAAGCGACGGCAAGGGCGAATACTCGCTGGAGACGGTGGAGCTGCCCGAGCGCGGCACCACGGTCACCCTGCACCTGAAGGCCGATGAGGACGAATTCCTCGCCGACTGGAAGCTGCGCTCGCTGGTCAACCGCTATTCGGACCATGTCGCCTTCCCGATCCGGATGCCGAAGCAGGCCGATCTGGCCGACGATGAAGCATCCGACGAGGCCAAGGATAAAGACGGCGCCGCCCCGGAATGGGAAACCATCAACGCCGCCTCCGCGCTGTGGACCAAGCCCAAGAGCGAGATCAGCGACGAGGACTACCAGAGCTTCTACAAGTCGCTCGGACACGACTTCAACGACGCGCTGGCCTGGACCCACAACCGCGTGGAGGGCAGCCAGAGCTTCACCACCCTGCTGTACGTGCCCTCGCAGCCACCGTTCGACCTGATGATGGGCGGGCGCGATGAGCGCAAGGGGCTGAAGCTCTACATCAAACGTGTGTTCGTCATGGACGCCGCGGAGGAACTGCTGCCGAGCTACCTGCGCTTCGTGCGCGGGGTGATCGACGCGGACGACCTGCCGCTCAACGTCAGCCGCGAGTTGCTGCAGCAGAACCGCCAGCTGGACCGGATCAAATCCGCCTGCGTCAAGCGCGTCCTCGATCTGCTCGAGACGCTGGCCCGCGACGAGCCGGAGAAGTTCGCCACCTTCTACAAGGCGTTCGGCAACACCCTCAAGGAAGGCATTGGCGAGGACCACACCAACCGGGATCGCATCGCGAAACTGCTGCGCTTCGCGTCGACCAAGGGCGAGGCCGGCAAGCAGGTTGTATCGCTGGACGACTACATCTCCCGCATGGCCACCGCTCAGGACACGATCTGGTACATCACCGCCGAGAGCCATGCCGCCGCATTTGGCAGTCCGCAACTGGAGGCATTCAAGGCCAAGGGCGTCGAAGTATTGCTGATGTCCGATCGCATCGACGAATGGATGCTCGGCTCGCTCAACGAGTACGACGGCAAGAAGCTGCAGAACGTTGCCAAGGGCGAACTGCCGTTGGATGACGAGGACAAGGCGGCGCAGGAAGCCGCCGTCAAATCCGCCGAACCGCTGGTCGCACGCCTGAAGACCCTGCTGGGTGATCGCGTGAGCGACGTCCGGGTGTCGTCGCGCCTGACCGACTCGCCGTCGTGCCTGGCGTTGGCGGACTACGACATTGCTCCGCACTTTGCGCGGTTGATGCGCGAAGCCGGGCAGCAGATGCCTGACAGTAAGCCGACGCTGGAAATCAATCCGGCGCACGCGCTGCTCAAGCGAGTTGAGGCGGAGCCCGATGACGCCAAGGCGACCGACCTGGCAACTCTGCTGCTGGAGCAGGCCGAGATCGCCGCCGGCGCGCCGCTGCCGGATCCGGCCGCGTTCGTGCAGCGCATGAACCGGGTCCTGACCGACGCCTGATTGGCAGCACGCGGGCAGGACAGCGCTGCCGCTACCGGAACGCCCCGCTTTGTATGCGGGGCGTTCTTTTATCCGAAACCCGGCGGCGGTCCGCAGCCAAGCACCACGGCGCGCCGCTTGCTCAAGCCGCTTTCAACTGCGCTCCGATCTTCTCGGCCATTTCCTGCCACTGCGGCAGTTTGTCCAGCATCCCGACCGAATGCAGATAGCTCTCATCGACCGGCGTGCCCCGGACGAGAGCTGTCGCGACGTGCACCGCACCGGTAACCCAAAAACCGCTTGAACGCATGCGCCTCGGACGGGACTGGTGGGCGACGGCTTCCACAATGGGAGTAGGTAAACCCCACAGTCCGAGCAGGTACGCTCCCGCCTCCGCGAAGCCCGGACCGCCGGGCTGAATTACCGCCACCGTGCCATCGCCGCCCGGCTCGCGATCGCCTTCGATGTCCCCGATACCGGGCATCAGCAGCCCCACCTCCGCGAGCAAGCCCGCCGTTTCGGCGAGTTCCGCACTTGGCCCTGCCAGCAGCTTTCCGGCCAATTGAGAGGTCGCGAGCGCGCGTTGCTGCATGGCTTCGCGCTCGATGTCGTCGGATCCGACCGACCCCCCGAACGCTTCGCTTGCCAGCACCAGTTGCCGCAGCATCCCCATACCCAGACGGGTGACCGCGGATCGGATATCGGTGATCTCCCGGCCGGCGGAGAAGAATGCCGAATTGCACAGCCGAAGCACCTTGGCGGCAAGCGCAGGGTCCTGCGACAGCACATACGCAATATCCGCCATGCTGACGTCCGGATCACGCATCAACTGGACCAGCTCGATGTACATCCGCGGTGCCGGTGGCAGCGACTCGATTTGACCGATGGTGCGCTTGAGTTCCTCGTTGTCCAGCAACAGACGCAGGTCGGCGACGCTCTCTACCGCGTCGACCAGCTCTCCGGCGTCGAGCGGCTTGCGCAGGACACGGTGCGCTGCGTCCAGCGCATGAATGGCGTTGCCGCCTTGACCCGGCTCGAGCATCAGTATCCGTACGGCATGGGGATACTCGGCCCGCAGTTCGGCCAACACCTGTGACCCATGCGAGTCCAGATCGGTGACCACCACGTCAGCGGCCCGGGCCGAAAAGTCTGTTGCGCCAGCTACCGGTATCCAGTCGACCTGCCACTCAAGGCCAAAATCGGCGAGTTCCTGGTTCAGCTGGTGGGACTGGCCGGCGTCTTCGCCGGCGATCACAATGAGC
>JBDSPO010000160.1:0-2763 GCA_039930265.1 Lysobacter sp.
ATCGCGATGCTGGGAATCATGCCGCAGGGCGCCGGCGCGGATTGGGACAAGATCATCTTCAAGGGCCTCACCCTGCACGGCATGTACGGCCGCAAGATGTACGAGACCTGGTACAAGATGACCCAACTGGTGCTGGGCGGTTTCCCGCTTGGAAAGGTTCTGACCCACCAGTTGCCGATCGACGAATTCCAGCAGGGTTTTGACCTGATGGAAGCCGGCCACTCCGGCAAGATCGTCCTGAGCTGGAACTGAGCCGGGGGAGTCTTCCCGGCCGCATGCGAGCGGGGCCCGACGGATCGTCCGCCAGGGCTGCCGCTTCGCGATGCCGCCTCCCCCGACGTGCGCCCCAGCAAGCACCGCGCACGGCCCACCGAGATCGACCACCCCATTTGGAGCCGCCATGTCTTTGACCGAGCGTTACACCACCAGTCTTGAGGAAATCCGCGAGGCGGGCCTGTTCAAATCCGAACGCGTGATCAGCAGCCCGCAGTCGGCGCAGATCACCCTGGCAGACGGCAGCACGGTGCTGAACTTCTGCGCCAACAACTACCTCGGCCTGGCCGACCATCCCGACCTGATCCAGGCCGCCAAGGAGGCGCTGGACACCCACGGCTTCGGCATGGCCTCGGTGCGCTTCATCTGCGGCACCCAGGATCTGCACAAGGAACTGGAGGAGACGATTGCGCGCTTCTTCGGCACCGAGGACACGATCCTCTACGCCTCCTGCTTCGATGCGAACGGCGGGCTGTTTGAGCCCCTGCTGGGACCGGAAGACGCGGTCATTTCCGACAGCCTCAACCATGCCTCCATCATTGACGGGGTGCGCCTGTGCAAGGCCCAGCGCTTCCGTTACACCAACTGCGATATGGCCGACCTGGAAAAGCAGTTGCAGGCCGCCGATGCGGCCGGATGCAAGACGAAGCTGATCACCACCGACGGCGTGTTCTCCATGGACGGCTTTGTCGCGCCATTGGACGAGATCTGCGCGCTGGCCGACAAGTACGGCGCCATGGTGCATATCGACGACTGCCATGCGACCGGCTTCATTGGCGCCAACGGCCGTGGCTCGGCCGAGGTGAAGGGCGTGATGGACCGGATCGACATATTCACCGGCACGCTCGGCAAAGCGATGGGCGGTGCCGTGGGCGGCTTCACCACCGGCAAGAAGGAGGTGATCGAATTGCTGCGCCAGCGCTCGCGCCCCTACCTGTTTTCCAATTCGCTGCCGCCGCACGTGGTCGCCGCCGGCACCCGCGCCTTCCAGATGCTGGCTGGCGCAGACGACCTGCGCGCAACGCTGGAGGAAAACACCCGCTACTTCCGCGAGAAAATGACTACCGCCGGCTTCGATCTCAAGCCCGGCAACCATCCCATCGTACCGGTGATGCTCTACGAAGCCCCGTTGGCGCAGACCTTCGCCAACCGCCTGCTGGACGAGGGCATTTACGTGATCGGCTTCTTCTTTCCGGTGGTGGCGCAGGGCCAGGCGCGCATCCGCACCCAGATCAGCGCCGCACACAGCCGTGAACAACTCGACCACGCGATCGACGCCTTCATCCGTATCGGCCGCGAACTGGGCGTCCTGAAATCCTGACCCGCGCTTCCGCCTCCGCTGGGCGGAGTCGCCCTCCCCCATATGAAAACGGCCGCTGATGCGGCCGTTTTCTTTCTCAGCGCTGTTGATCGTGCCGCGCGAACGGCACAGGTGAACTAATCGACTTCCGCGCCAGTCGGTGGCACCACCACGCCTTCCTTCACGGGTGCCGGAGCGGTGCCCGGCGACGCGCCCTCGGCAACGGCCCCTTCCACGGCCGCCGGCTTCGGCCGCCCCTTGGCCACCCGAACGCCCTTGGATTCCATCCACGCGGCGAACGCTTCGGCGGTCATCCGCTCGCCGTTCTGGTTCATGTCAAAACGCCAGGGGGTGTTGTCGAACTCGGTGCGCGGTTTGTAGGCGGCAGGATCGGTCGCGGCGGCTGCGGGAGTGGTGGACGCGGCGGCGCCGGGCTCGGCGGAGCGCGCAGGCAGACTGCCCGGTGAAGCGATCGGAGCAATGCTGGCGAGGGCACCACAACTCTCGACCTGCAGGCGGAACAGCACCTGGTCCACCGACAGCGAGTCGCTCAAGGCCTGTGAAAGCACGCCCGAGGGTGCGCCCAGTTGCCGGCCGGGAGTACTGAACTCCACCGCGACGGGAGCAATGACGGTGCGCTGCACAGGCATGGATGGCGCCGACAAGGCGCCGCAGGACGCACTCTGAGCGTTCGCCACACCGGCGGAGGACAGCAACACGAGGACAACGGCGGCACGCAACATGTTCATCTCCCTGAAAACGGCTTTCGGACATTGCGTCCAGCCAACAGAGTGTAGGCCTGGCCCTTGAGATGGACAACCTGCGACGTCGCCACGCGGGGCGGAAACGCGAAAAACACGAAGCCCGGCACGATGGCCGGGCTTCGGTGGATCACAGGCGCGCCCGAGGGCGCTCCTGTTGCCGCAGACGTGCTTAGTTCTGCACGTTCAACTCGGTGCGACGGTTACGCTCGTTCTTGCAACCCGGCATCGTCTGCACGGTCGGCTCCAGCGGACGGCTCTCACCGTAACCGTTCGGGCCCGCCAGACGCGACGCGTCAACGCCATTGCTGGTCAGGTAGTTGTACACGCTCGTCGCACGACGCTCGGACAGCGACTGGTTGTACGAATCCGAACCGCAGAGATCGGTATGACCAGCGACTTCGACCTTCAGCTCCGGGTAACGGCTCA
>JBDSPO010000161.1:0-13669 GCA_039930265.1 Lysobacter sp.
AGCCCGTGGGCTGGCTGTCGCTGGGGGGTTCCATCTTCCTGCTGGTGCTGATGCCCTTGGGCATCCATCTATTCCTGCGCAAGCAGATCCGCGACGACGAAGGCGGCAACGAAGCCAAGGAATACGCGGAGCGCCGCCGTCAGGCGGGGAAGGCGCGCTCCGGGGAATGACATCCGCGCCCGGCGGGGCCTGCAGGCCCCGCGCGGCGCAGTCGACCCGCCTCAGTCGGCAAGCATCCGGCCGCCGTCCAGATAGAGCACCTGGCCGGTGCAGTAGCTCGCATCCCGCAGCAGCCAGCGCACCGCTTCGGCCACTTCCTCCACCGTGCCGGTGCGCTGCAGCGGCGTGCGTGCAAGCTTTTCGGCCTGTGCTGCGGTGGGGATCGGACTAGCCGGTGCTGCTGACGCACCCGGGCGGGGCGCATCCGCGCTGCCCTCCTCCGGCCACAGGATCGCGCCGGGTGCGACCGCATTGACGCGCACCTCAGGGCCCAATTCCAGCGCGAGCGAGCGGGTCGCCATCAGCAAGGCCGCCTTGGCCATGCAGTAGATCGTGTGACCCGCCAGCGGACGCTCGGCGTAGACGTCGAGCATGTTGACGATCGCGCCGCCCTGCACGGCCAGATGCGGCGCGGCGGCCTGGGCGAGGAACAACGGGGCGCGCGCGTTGCTGGCAAACAGGGCATCCCACTGCGCCGGGGAGGCTTGCCCGATCGGCGTCGGCGTGAACCCCGAGGCATTGTTGACCAGCCCGTCCAACCGGCCAAAGCGGCCGATGGTGCGCGCGACCATCTCCGGCAGCCGGTCGAACTCGGCCAGGTCGGCCTGCATGACCAGGGTGCTGTGCGGGCGTGCCGACTCCAGCTCCGCGGCCAGGGCATCCATGGACGAGCGGGAGCTGCGGTAGTGCAGGGCCAGGTCATAGCCGGCCGCGTGCAGGGTGCGCGCAATCTGCGCCCCGATGCGGTGGGCGCTGCCGGTGACAAGGGCGACGGGACGGGACATGACGGGCTCCGGGCCGGGCGAGCCGTTATCCTGCGCGACTGCGTACCGCAATGCCACCACGAGTGATCCGACGTGAACGACGCCCCCTCCGATGATTTCCGGCTGCCGCCCCCGGCGGCCGAGGCGCTGGCCCACAGCGAGCAGCTGCAGGCGCTGATCCATCAGCAGATCGCCGCCAATGGCGGAGCGATTGCGTTCTCGCGCTTCATGGAGCTGGCTCTGTACGCCCCCGGGTTGGGGTATTACAGCGCGGGCGCAAGCAAGTTCGGCGAGGAAGGCGACTTCATCACCGCCCCCGAATTGGGTCCGATCTTCGCGGCCTGTGTCGCCGAGTCCTTGGCGCCGGTCCTCCAGCAGTGCGGGCCGCAGGCGCGGTTCCTGGAGCTCGGCGGCGGCACCGGCGCGTTCGCCGAAGTCGCGTTGAAGCGGTTGATGGAACTGGACGCCTTGCCTGATCGGTACGCCATCCTCGAGCCGAGTGCCCAACTGCGCGAGCGCCAGCGCGAGCGCCTGCAGGCGGCGCTGATGGAGCCGGTGTTCGAGCTGGTCGAATGGCTGGACGGCCCCTTCGACGACGATTGGGACGGCGTCCTGTTCGCCAACGAGGTGATCGACGCGCTGCCCACACCGCGCTTCGCGCTGGTGGACGGTCAGGTACACGAAGAGCACGTGGTGACGAGCGCGGAGGGATTTCGCCGTGAGTTGCGCCCGGCGGATGCCTTCCTGGAGAGCGCCGTGCGCCATGTCGGCGTGCGTCTGGAAAAGCCTTTGCCGGATGGCTATCGCTCCGAGGTCCTGCCGCAATTGCCGTACTGGATCCAGGCGGTCGCCGGTGGCCTGCAGAAGGGGGCAATGCTGTTTGTCGACTACGGGTATCCCCGCCGCGAGTTCTACCTGGACGAGCGCAGCGACGGCACCCTGCGCGCCTACTACCGCCACCGCATGCACGCCGACCCTTTGTTGTGGCCGGGGCTGCAGGACGTCACCGCGTCGGTGGATTTCACCGCATTGGCCGAGGCTGGCGACGCGGCGGGGTTCGAGCTGGCCGGCTACTGCAATCAGGCCAGCTTCCTGCTGGGCAATGGCATGGCCGGCGTCCTGGAGCGGATCGAGAAGATCGGGGACGACGACCTGCGCCAGCGCCGCGTCAACGAGGTCAAACGGCTGACCCTGCCCAGCGAGATGGGCGAGCGCTTCCAGGTGATGGGCTTCGAGAAGAACGTCGAGTTCGGGTACGCGTTCCTGACCGGTGACCTGAGCTTCCGTCTGTGAGTCCGGCGTCCGCGGCAGCGCGTGGGCGGGTGATGCGCCCGTTCCGCCGTCCGCGGCTGTGGCTGTCCGCATGGGTCGCCCTGTTCGCGCTGGTTGCCGCCGGTTCGCTGATGTCGCCTGACAAGCTGCCGCCGGTTGACCTGGACGGCTTTGACAAGCTGCAGCACTTCGTCGGCTACGCCGTCCTGGCGGTCGGCGGGGTGATGCTGTTCGCAAAGCTGCGCGCGCAGGCGCTGGCGGTCCTGGCCGTCATCGCGTTCGGCATCGGCATCGAGTTTGCCCAGGCCTCACTGACGACCGATCGCATGGGCGACGCGGCGGACGTGCTGGCCAACAGCCTGGGCGCGCTGGCGGGATTGCTGCTCTCCGCCACGCCGGTCGCACAGTGGCTGCAGCGGTTGGACGCGCGATTGCCCTGACCGACGGTCGGTCGGTCTAGATACGCTTTCCGGTTGCGGCGGCGACGGCGGCGATCCGGGCCTGTTTCATCGCCGCGCCGATTGCCGGACCGAGCAGTCCCTCCGGCAGATCGCTGGTACGCACGGCCAAAGCAGCCGCGTGCGCCGCGCGCAATGCGGCGGCGGACGGATAGGCGTCTTCGGCGTGACCGGTGCGACCTCGCTTGTCCGCTTCGCAGACGGTCGCCAGCTGGTCGATCCGCGCCGGCTTGCGGAAGCCGTCGCAGCGCTCGATCAAGGTCACCACCGTGCTGGCGCGCAGTTCGTCGAAGCGGTGCACGTTCAGATGTTCGCGGCAGGCGATGGTCGCCAGTTGCAGGTGCTCGGCGGGCACTTTCAATCGCGTGCAGAGCATTCGCAAGGGCGCGATGCCGGCCTGCTCGTGGCCGATGTGGCGCGGCAGGATGTGCGCCGGAGTCAGTGCCTTGCCCAGGTCGTGGGTCAACGCGGCGAAGCCGATCAGCTCGTCGCCCGGCGCCAGTCGCGCCGCCATGTCGCAGACCAGTTCGGTGTGGACGCCGGTATCGACCTCGGGGTGGAACTCGGCCCGCTGGGGCACGCCGTACAGCGCGGCCACCTCCGGCAGCACCACGGCCAGTGCGCCGGCGTCCTGCAAGGTGCGCAGGAATGCCGAGGGGCGCTGGCTGGTGAGCGCCCGTCGCAGTTCCTGCCACACCCGCTCGGGCACCAGTTCCGCCAGCTCACCGGAGGTCACCATGTGCTGCATCAACGTCATCGTTTCCGACGCAACGGTGAATCCCAGCGGCGCGAAGCGGGCCATGAAGCGCGCCGCGCGCAGCACCCGCAACGGATCTTCGACAAACGCCGGGCCGACGTGGCGCAGCACCTTGGCCTGCAGATCGGCGATGCCGCCGTGCGGGTCAACCAGCGTGCCATGCGCATCCTGGGCGATCGCATTGACGGTGAAATCGCGCCGCCCCAGGTCTTCTTCCAAGGATACCGAGGGGTCGGCGTCGACCACAAAACCGCGGTATCCCCGCCCGGACTTGCGCTCGGTGCGGGCGAGCGCGTGCTCCTCGCCTGTGTCCGGATGCAGGAATACCGGGAAGTCGCGCCCCACCGGTTTGAAGCCGGCTGCCTCCATGGCGGACTGCGTCTCCCCGACGACCACCCAGTCGCGGTCGCCGGCCGGCAACCCGAGCAGGCGGTCGCGCACGGCGCCGCCGACCAGATACCGCTTCAACGCCGCAGGCCCGAAGAGGGCGCTACCCGGCTGGCGCGGCCTACGGATATCACGCTGCCGACGGGGTTGGCGCAGGACAGACGAAGCGCTTGCGGGTGGCCTTGGGGTTGCCGTGCAGGCGATCGCTCAGACGCAGCGCATCACCGTCCAGTCGCCAGTCGTAGATCACGCTGAAGGCAAGCACGCGGGCTACGTATTCGCGGGTTTCCTTGTAGCTGATGGTCTCGATCCAGAAATCCGCATCCATGCCCGGACGCTGGGTCTGCCATCGGAGCAGCGGCGCGGGTCCGGCGTTGTAGCCGGCAATCGCGAAGTAAGGCTTGCCGCCATACTGGTCCAGCATCTGGCGCAGGTACGCCGTGCCCAGGGCGATGTTGGTGTCCGGCTCATACAGGCTGGCGGCACCGTTCCATGCGCGACCGATACGGCGGGCAACCGCTTCGCCTGTCGTCGGCAGCACCTGCATCAGACCCATGGCGTTAGCGCCCGACCGCGCGGTCGGGTTGAAGATGCTCTCGGCGCGGATCTCGGCCGCGACCCAGGCCGGGTCGAGATTGTTGCGGGCGGCCTCGCGGCGGATTGTCGCGTCGTGGTGCAGCGGAAAGCGCAGGTCATACAGCTGCGTCTCGCCGGGTGCCTTGCCCAGCCAGAACACAGCCCGATCAAACCAGCCGTTGGCCTGGGCGATCTGCACGGCGACCTGGCGCTGGGTGTCGTTGAAGCCGGCGACCGCGCTGCCCCATTCCTTCACCGCCCAACCGTGGTGGCCGAGCAAGTGCAGACCGATTGCCCGCTGCAGGGCCGGGGTGGCGGCCACCGTCGCGCGGGTGGCGGTATCGGCCCGGACGGTGACCGGGCACAGCGCGTAGGGCTGGTTGATACGGTCCGCGGCGAGGAAGCCATGGAACTCGGGCGCGCTCGCCGCCGCCCGATACTTCGTCTGGGCGGTGGCCCTGTCACCGGCCAGCTCCGCCAGACGCGCCTCGAAATAGGCGTAGCGCGAGTCGTTGCGCTGGGCATCGTCCATCTTGCGGATCGCCGTGAGGGCAGCGGGCCAGTCCGAGCGCGCCATGGCCTCGCGCACGCGCCACTCGTGCAGGCGCGCGTCGTAACTGGCCGCGGGCACCAGGTTGAGCCGGCGCGCCGAATCGGGCAGGTAGGACGCAACCGTCCACAGGGCCACCTGGTAGAGCACCCGACCGCGGTCGGCCCCGGTGAAGTCCAGCGCGCTGGCGTACTGCGGGAGCAGCGATTCGGCGCGGTCCGGGTCGGCCTTGCCCAGCTTGGCCAGGCCGTGCGAGGCCACCAGCCGGCTGCGCGCGGTCTTGGGCCATTGCAGCGCGCGCGGGTGCGGCGCGTCGATGAAGGCGGCGTAGTCCTCGGCCAGACTGCGCTCGGACGCCGGCAGGCCGCGCGCAATCGCACGCATCACGGCGCTCTGCCCATCGGCGGCCGCCAGGTCCAGGCGTTGCCAGCGCAGCGCCGGCGGCAACCCTCCAGCGGACTCCAGGGACGCGAATACGGGATCGCAGGCATCCGGCAGCGAGCCGCCGGTACTGGTCCACAGCGATTGCGCTTGCCGGGTCCAGTCAGCGTTAACCTGGCCGAGTGCATGACGCGCATCCAGCCAGACACAGGTGAGCCTGGTGTCCTTGATGCCCTCACGCCACGCGGAGATGACCGCGGAGGGATCATCGCGGCGGTCGCTGGCCGCCAGCCAGGCGGCACGGAATTCCTCGCCGACCGCCGTGCCCTGATAACGCTTCAGGAATCCCTCCGCGCGGGGCCGCGTGAGGGTGTTGATCCCGCGTCGCAGGTCGGCGTACTCGATCCACGCATACAGCGGATGAGCGGCGAGGTCGGCGTAGTCGGCGGCGTTGAACGTGCCGCGCTCGGCGGCAGCAATCGCCGTCCCGATCCGCGTCCGCTGCGGGTCCACCTGGGCCCCGCCGGTTGCGGCGTCGACGGACGCGCTGCGGGCCCCCGCGCGTTGCCCGGCGGGGCCATCCGGGGACGCGGAGGAGGTCGGCGCGCACGCGGCGGCGAAGGGCATCGCCAGCGCGGCGAGGAGGAGAGGCAGGACAGGGGTTCGCATGGTTGGACTATATCCGAGCACCCGTGAATCCCTGGGCATGTGCACGATCCTGCGCCCGTTCCTCCTGCGGTAAACCTCCCGGCTGGCGGTGGCGCGGTATGCGCCGAGCTGTGTTCCACTGTGGCGCCTTGGAGTGTGGAGTGGCGATGAGCGCGTGGTGGCTGTTGTTTCCCTTGCTCGGTGTGGTGGCGGGCGTGCTTGCCGGTCTGCTGGGGGTTGGCGGCGGTCTGGTGCTGGTGGCGGCGCTGGCGTGGCTGCTGCCGTTGATGGGAGTGCCACAGGAGGCGGCCATGCACGCCGCGCTGGCCAGCTCGCTGGCGAGCATCATCCTGACCGCGGCGGCATCGGCGCGCGCGCATGCGCATCGCGGCAGCGTGCTGTGGCCGACTGTCGCCTGGATGGTGCCGGGCCTGCTGGTCGGCGGTTGGCTGGGCAGCGGGCTTGCGGTGCGGATTGACGACGACGTCCTGCGGTGGATCGTCGGCGGCTACTGTCTGCTGGCCGCCGCGCAACTGCAGTTCGGCAGTACGCGCGGGGTACCGTCGGGGATTGCCGCGGTACCGCGCGGCGTCCCGATGCTGGCCGCCGGTGGCGGCATCGGCGCCCTGTCCGCGGTGGTCGGCATCGGCGGTGGCAGCATGACGGTGCCCTTGCTGGTCTGGCGCGGCGTCATACCGGTGCGCGCGGTCGGCACATCGTCGGCCTGTGGCGTGGCGATCGGTCTGGCCAGCGCCGTCGGCTACGCGATGCACGCACCGGCGGGTGCGCTGCCGGAGCATGCGCTGGGCTACGTCTACCTGCCCGCCGCGATCGGCGTCGCCATCGCATCGGTCTTCGCCGCGCCGCTGGGCACCCGCCTGGCCCACCGCCTGCATGGCGATGTGCTCAAGCGGATCTTCGCGCTGTTTCTGGTGGTGGTCGCGTTGAGCCTGCTGGTGACCCGGCCCGGTTGATCCGGAACCGCTGCACGCGGACCTTGCTCGATCAGGCGCCGCAATGTGCTGCTTGTGGCGAACCCGAAGATTGTTTACAACAGAGCCAAGTCGCAGACAGGGGTGTGGCGATTCGATCCATTCTTACGGAGAGAGAAGTCGATGAACGCACCTTGTCGCCACCCCTTGGTGGCCGCCGTGGCGTTGTGCCTGGTGGGCGCTTCGTTACCCGCCGCCGCGCAGCAGCCGCAATCCGATACCACCCCACCCACCCGCGCCAACGCCACCACCCTGGACAGCGTCCAGGTCACCGGTACCCGCATCCGCAAGGCCGAAATTGAAAGTCAGACCCCGGTGCAGACGCTGACGCGCGAGGACATCGAGCGTACCGGCCTGACGTCGATCGGCGACATCCTCCAGGAGTTGACCGGCTCTGGATCCGCGCTCAACACCAAGTTCAACTCATCGGGCAACTTCGGATTCTCGCCCAATGGTGATGGTGTGGGCGCCGGCTCGGCCCAGGTCGACCTGCGCAACCTGGGCGCCAAGCGCGTGCTGGTGCTGGTCGATGGCGTGCGCTGGGTCAACGAGTCATCCGCCTCCGGTGTGGGCGCCACCACCGATCTGAACACCATCCCGTTGGCGCTGGTGGAGCGCATCGACGTTCTGGAGGACGGGGCATCGTCGTTGTATGGCTCCGATGCGATCGCAGGCGTGGTCAACATCATCACCCGGCGGAATTTCGACGGCGGCCAGGTGACCTTGAACTATGGCCAGTACGGCGAAGGTGACGGCACCCAGACGGGGCTGGATCTGGCCTGGGGCATGAACACCGAGCGCAGCAACCTGTTTCTCGGTGCCAGTCGGGTGGAGCAGGACCCGATCTACGCGCGTACCCGCGAGCAGTCGCGCTTTCCCACCCCGGGCACGGGACTTACCTTCGGCAGCTCGGGCACGCCGCGTGGGCGCTTCATCTTCGTGGATCCCAACACCGGCGCGGAGTTCAACCTGACGCCCAACGAGGGCAACAGGGCCCCGTTCTACGATCCCGCCCAGACCGGCTGCGTCCGCACCGACGGCTTCCACTGCTTCACCACCGCGGACCGTTTCAATTTCGCCGAGTACAACCTGTTGTTGACGCCCTCCACGCGCACCGGCGTGTTCGGCCAGTACCGGTTCTTCTTCAACGACAAGGTGCAGGCGTACGTCAAAGTGCTCGCCAACCGGCGCGAGTCGGTCAATCAGGCGGCGCCGGAGCCGTTGTTCCTGGGCGCCGACGCCGGTACCGGGAATGCGTACGCGGACGGCATGTTCGTGTCGTCAGCCAACCCGTTCAACCCGTTCGGCTTTGACCTGGTATCAGTGGATGATCCGGCCACCCCGCAGAACGACATCAACCTGATCCTGATCGGCCGTAGACCGGTGGAGGGCGGCGCGCGTGTCTTCGAGCAGAACGTCGACACCCGCTATTTCGCTGCGGGGCTGGAGGGGAGGTTCGACGTCGGGGAGCGCGACTGGTTCTGGGATGCCAATTTCTCCACCGCGAAGAACGAGGCGCGGCAGACCAACTACGGCAGTTATGACGTACGCAACATTGCGATCGCCCTGGGGGATCCTGCGACGTGCGCGGCAACCCCGGGCTGCGTGCCGCTGAACGTCTTCGGCGGCCCCGGAACGATCACCCCCGCCATGCTTGCCTGGATCCAGCCGGTCGTGCGTGATCGCAGCGAGCAGTCGCTCGATGTCTTCAGTGCGAATGTGTCCGGTGACCTCGTGGATCTGTGGGCAGGGCCGCTCTCGTTCGCGGCCGGCGCCGAGCATCGCCGGTATGAAGGCTCGTACCAGCCCGACGCGCTGACGGTCGGCGGCTTCTACAACGGCGTGCCCTCACTGCCCACCTCCGGTGAGTACAACGTCAGTGAGGCGTACGTCGAACTCAGCGTGCCGTTGATCAAGCCCGATACCTTCGGCAAGAGCCTGGACCTCAGCCTCGCGGGGCGGTACTCGGACTACTCGACCTTCGGCGGTCAGTTCACGCCGAAATACGGCCTGCGTTGGCAGGTCGCCGACGAGTTGCTGATACGCGCGACCTATGCCGAGGGCTTCCGTGCCCCGTCCATCGGCGAGTTGTTCGGCTCGGCCAGCCGCGCGGACCTGCAGATCAGCGATCCCTGCCTGATCGGACTGGACGGCAGCCCGCCGTCCGGCAACCCGGCCAACTGCGCCGCGCTGGGAGTGCCGACCGGAGCGGTGCAGGTAAACAGCCAGATCTCGGTCACCACCGGCGGCAATCGTGACCTTGAACCGGAAACCGCGCGCAGCTTTACCACCGGACTGGTCTTCAGCCCGGGACTGGCGAGCGGGGCGTGGTGGTCGGACCGGCTGGACCTGGAGCTGACCTTTTACCGCCACAGCCTTGAGGGCGCCGTGCAGGCCATTGACGCCCAGACCCAGCTCGACCTCTGCGTGGAGACCCTGGATCCGCTGTACTGCAACGGCATCACCCGCTCGTCGATCGGCGGCATCAACAGCTTCAACAATCGCCTCACCAATCTGGGCTCGATCAAGACCGACGGCTGGGATGCCGATGTGTTCTGGACCTTGCCGGAGACGGCCGCCGGCCGGTTCAAAGTCTCCTGGCAGAACACGCTGGTGACGCGCTATGAGGCCGTGGGTGCCGCCGGGCAGGTGCAGCCGCGCGCGGTGGGGGTGGAGGTCAACGACAGCGCCATTCCCGATTGGACGTCGACCGCCCGGCTGGACTGGAGTCGGAACCAGTGGAATGCTTCGTGGAGCGTGCGCCATATCAGCGAGCTCACCGAGGAGTGCGGCGACGCCGTCGGGTTTCCGGTGTGCAGCAATCCTGCCGAGGGCACCAACACGCTGGATGCGACCACCTACAACGACCTCCAGGTCGGCTACCGGGTCGATTGGCTGCAGGGCCTTCAGCTCACCGCCGGTGTCAACAACCTCACCGACAAGGACCCGCCGATCTGCCTGTCGTGCTCTCTCAACGGGTATGACGCGTCGACCTACGACATTCCCGGTGGCCGCTACTTCTACATGCGGGCGGATCTGAGGTTCTGAGCGATGCGCCGTCGCCAGTCAAGGCTGCGCGGCGGCGCGACTCAGCGCAGGGCGGCGTCCGGAACGTCCAGCTCGAGCGACAGCGCGAGGTGGTCCGACTGCGCCGCCGCCATCGCCTGTGCGCCGGAGCAGGCCAGGCCATCGCTGATCAGGATGTGATCGATTGCCCGCTGCGGCTGCCAGCTGGGGAACGTGTTCACCGCGCACGACGGCGGCTGCAGGCGGGTGTTGCGGAACAACGCCTGCATCTCCGGACGCTCGACCGCGCAGTTGAAATCACCCATCAGCACAGCGTGGCGGTGGTCCTGCAGCAGTTCGGCGATGAACCCCAGCTGGGTGCTGCGCGAATTGGCGCCCAGCGAGAGATGCGCGATGGCGACGACCAGGCCGTCCTCGCCGGACCCGAAGCGCGCGAGCAACACGCCGCGTCCGGAAATGCGCCCCGGCAACGAATGGTCCGTCACCTCGACCGGCTGCAGCTTGCTCAGCAGGCCGTTGGCGCTGGAGGCGACGCCGGCCATGCGGCGGTTTGGCTGGTGGCTCCAGTAGTCGAAACCGCCGTGACGCGCGAGGTACTCGGTCTGATTGGTAAACCCGGAGCGCAGGCTGCCCGGATCGGCTTCGTTGAGCCCGACAATGTCGTACTGCCCGGCCAGTCGCGCGATCTGATCCAGGCTGCCGCGCTTGTTGCCTGCCGGCAGCACGTGCGACCAGCTGCGGGCGACATAGTCGTGGTAACCGCGCGTGCTCGAGCCGGCCTGGATGTTCGCGCTGAGCAACCGCAGCCGGCGTGAGCCCGACGGCGGGCTCACGGTCTGCCCCGCTGGCCCGGTTTCCAGTGCTTTCTGATCAGGAATCGGCATGTCGTCGGAGCAATGCGTCCGCTCAGCCCTCGTCGCGGGCGGGCGCGGGAGGCGCGGCATCGGCTTGCATCGCGGCGCGTTCGGCGGCGATCAGGTGCTCGGCAATGCCCAGGTTGGCCTCCCAGCTCTTGCCGGTGATCCGGTACTTGCCGTCGACGATCAGGGTCGGCGTGGACTCCACTCCGGTGCGCTGCAGGAATTGCAGGGCGCGGCCCATCTGGGCCTTCACCCCGAAACTGGCCATGGTGTTGGCGAACTGCTTGGGGTCGACACCGAAGCGACCGTAGAACTCGGCGACCTGCGCGTCGCTCGCATCCGGTGCGAGGGTCCGCTCCAGATGGATCGCGCGAAACACCGCGTCGTGGCTCTGCGCCAGCAATCCGGTGGACTGGGCGGCGTAATACGCCTTGGCAAACGGCATCCAGTAGCCGCCAAACGGCGCGGCGATCGGGGTGAACTGGACGTCACCCGGCAGTTTGGCAGCCCATGCGGTGACCAGCGGTTCAAAGTTTGCGCAGGCCGGGCAGGTGTAGCCGAACACCTCGACCACCTCGATCTTGCCGGTCGCGGGCTGGAACGGCTTGCCGTCGGAGATCTCCACGTAATCCACTCCGGCCACGGGTGCCGGACCAGTGGGCGGGAGGATCGGGCCGGGGGTGCGAACCAGGGTTTCCGACCCGCCAGCCACTGTTGGCGCTGTAGTCGCGCCATCAACCGCCGGTGCGGCTGGCGTGTCCGCGCTTGGCGCGGCGGGAGAGGCCGCGTCGCTTGCGGCGGTATCCGGACTGGTCGTGGTCGGGGCCTCGGAAGAACAGGCGGCGAGCGCGCACACGATGGCGAGGGTCAGGCCGAAGCGGGGCATCAGGGTCATGGGTAGCTCTCCAGGAAGTGGGTAAGGCGGTCGCCGGCGCGGATTACCGCACCGCAACCAGAGTCATCAGCGGGGTTTCTTGCGCAATGCCAGCGCGGCACGCTCGCGGTCGACCAGGGCGTCGGTGATCCGGAGCACGTCGTCGGCACTCTTGCCCTGTACCCGGTACTTGCCAGCGACAACAACCGTCGGGGTGCCCTCGACCTCACTGCGCATCAGGAAGTCACGCGCCTGGGCGAGCTGCGCCTGGACCGCTTTGCCGGTCATGGCTGCAGCGAATTTCTTCGGGTCCGCGCCATAGCCGGCATAGAACGCGGCGATCTCCTTCGGGGTCGCTCCGCTGATCGGCAGACGGTGCTCGTCGTGGATCGCGCGGAACATGTCGCGGTGGGTACGGTCCACCAGCCCCATCGATTGCGCGGCATAAAACGCCTGCGCATACGGAATCCAGTAGCCACCGAAGGGTGCGGGGACCCCAATCACATTCACGTCGTTGCGTTGCCGCGACTTCCACTGCTGAAAAACCGGCTCGAAACTGGCGCAGTGCGGGCAGGTGTAACCGAACACCTCGGCGACCTCGATCTTGCCCGGACGGGGGGCGAGGGCGGTGCCGTTCGGGATTTCCACATAGTCCACGCCCGGGACCAGCGCAGGCGGCGGGGCAGCGGTCGATGCCAACATCGGTGCCAGGACCAGCAGGGCCGTGGCAGCGATGCGGGACAGGCGGGAGAGCCGACGTGACACAGGCAACAAGGGGTGACGGATCATCAGTGGGAATTCCTCAAACAACAACGCCGACCGTAACGATACGGCCGGCGCGATGAACAACGTGCACAGACAGGCGAATCCGCCGCGCTGCGCCTCAGCTTCCCGGCGTTTCCGGGGTGGTGGTAGCGGCGGCGCCCGCGTCCGCGGGTGTCTCCGGTTCCGCTGCGCCCTCAGTACCGGCGGCCGGCTCAACCATGGCAGCGGCGGGAGCCGGCGCTGACGGCGCAGCGGCGACAACCGCCGTGCTGTCCACACCGACGTCGTCGGCGGCCGGATGCAGGCCCTGCAGATAGCTGGACAGGCCGCCGATTTCCTCGTCGGTCAGCTGCTTGGCGATGGTGGCCATCATCTTGTAAAGGTGCGTATCCGTACGCGAGGTGGTGCCCGCGCGGTACATCTCCAGCTGCTGCTGGGTGTACTGGGCGTGCTGCCCCCCCAGATGCGGGTAGGCCGGGCCTGGATTGCCGCCGCCGTCCGGGCCGTGGCAGGCCATGCACGCCGGAATACCGCGGTCGGCGTCGCCAGCGCGATAGAGCTTCTGGCCGATCTGGTAGAACTTCTTGTCCGCATACGGTCCGCTGGTCACCAGGGTGTCGTCGGCCACGCCGGCACCGGACTTCTGGGTCGCAAAGTAGGCACCCAGGTCGCGGGCGTCCTGCGCGCTGAGCATGTCGGCGAAGGGTTTCATGATCGCAGCCATGCCTTCATTCCGCTCGCCGCTCTTGAAGAGCGCCAACTGGTGCGCGATATAGCGCTCGCTCTGGCCGGCGATGCGCGGGTACATCGCGATAGCGGAGTTTCCGTCCAACCCGTGGCAGGCCGCACAGGTGCCGGCCAGCGTCTGGCCATTCTGGACATCACCCCAGGTCGCATGTTCCGGCGCCGCCGCTGCAAGCGGGGCGGTCTCCACCGGCGCGGAGTCGGGGATCGGTGTCACCGTGGTCTGGGCATAGGCGACGGCCGCCGCCGCGAAAACGGCTAGACCGGCAATACCTAGGACGCGGGCGTGACTCATGGGACTGGGCTCCGGAAAACGCTGAAGTGACGGTCGGTGAATGCCCGTCTAACCGTCGAATTATCATCGGCGCAGGGGATGGGGTCAACGCGGAGGCGGG
>JBDSPO010000162.1:0-3625 GCA_039930265.1 Lysobacter sp.
TGAGATCGCCGGCGGACACCGAGTAGCGGACGAAGCCGCCGTTCTCGAACATCATCGCCAGTCCGGCCGGTTCGGCCCCGCCTGCGGGGGAGAGGTGATAGCAGCTGGATCCCTCGGCGGCGGCCCCGGTAAGTGTGCCGGGCCAGACGATCTTGACCTGCTCGCCATCCATGCCGAACTGCGCTTCCCCGAAGCCGTCCCAACGGGCGGGACTGTCGGCAATCGCGGTCGTCGTGCCGGGCATGACGGACCCGGGTGGAGCATTGGCCGGCGGCACGTCTTCATAGATGTGATCCATCGCTCCGGCCGGCAGCGCCGCGGTGTCAGCGGAGGAATCGCCGTCCGGTGCGCCCGCGCTGCAGCCTGCGAGAAGCAGGCAGACCACCAGCGACAGGGCGACCGGAACGACTGGAATTGCGCGCATCACCTTCTCCCGAATCCAATGGCGGAAAGGCTACCGCGCGTGCGTGAATGCGGCGAGAAGCGGCGGCGCACACCAGCTAGCCGCTGAAGTGCTTCTCCAGCCCGGCCCAGCAGGCCTGGTAATCGCGCTGGCGATGCTGTGCCGCCAGTGCCTGGGTGGTCGGCCGGATCACCGCGCGGGTTTCGAACATGAAGGCCATCGTGTCGCGGATCACGTCCGGTCGGGACAGGTCGGCCTGCGAGGCCTTGTCGAAGGTGGCCGCGTCCGGCCCGTGGCCCGTCATCGAATTGTGCAGCGAGCTGCCGCCCGGCGCGAACCCCTCGGCCTTGGCGTCATAGGCGCCATGGATCAGGCCCATGAACTCGCTGGCGATGTTGCGGTGGAACCACGGCGGCCGGAACGTGTCCTGGGCCACCAGCCAGCGCGGCGGGAAAATCGCGAAATCGATGTTGCTGGTACCGGGCGTGTCGCTGGGCGAATGCAGCACCAGAAAGATGCTCGGATCAGGATGGTCAAAGCTGATCGACCCGATCGTATTGAACCGGCGCAGGTCGTATTTACAGGGCGCGTAGTTGCCGTGCCAGGCGACCACGTCCAGCGGGGAATGGCCGATGTCGGCGCGCCACAGGTGGCCCTGGAACTTGGCAATCAGCTCGAAGGGATGATCGGCCGTCGCGTCGATATCCTCGAACGCGGCCTGCGGGGTCAGGAAGTCGCGCGCGTTGGCCAGGCCGTTGCTGCCGATCGGCCCCAGATCGGGCAGCCGGAACATCGCGCCGAAGTTCTCGCACACGTAGCCACGGGCGGACTCATCCAGCAACTCGACCCGGAAGCGGACGCCGCGCGGAATGATGGCGATCTCCTCGGGCTCGACGTCCAGCACACCCAGTTCGGTGGCGATCCGCAGGCGACCGCTTTGCGGCACGATCAGCAGCTCACCGTCGGCGTCGTAGAAGAAGCGCCCCTGCATCGAGCGGTTGGCGGCATACAAATGGATGCCGATACCGGTCTGCGCGGCGGCCGAGCCGTTGCCGCCCATGGTGAACAGGCCGTCGACGAAATCGGTCGGCGCGTCAGGCAGCGGCAGCGGATCCCAGCGCAGCTGGTCCGGGGTCACCGGACCGCACTGGAAATCGTTGTGGAAACGACCTGCGGAAGCGGGCGGCTGCGCGAACGGTGCAAACGCTCCGTGCATCGCCGCGGGGCGGATCCGGTACAGCCAGCTGCGGCGGTTGGCGTGCCG
Organism: Lysobacter sp.; assembly: GCA_039930265.1. Taxonomy (GTDB): domain Bacteria; phylum Pseudomonadota; class Gammaproteobacteria; order Xanthomonadales; family Xanthomonadaceae; genus Novilysobacter. Next base: position 1,668 of record JBDSPO010000162.1, read on the forward strand.
TGGCGCGGTGAACGCGGTGCCGGTCAACTGCTCCGCGTACAGTCCGTGGGCGACCTGCTGCGGGGAGTTGCGGCCGACCGGCAAAGTGCCGGGCACGGCCTGCGTTGCGAACTCGTTGCCGAAACCGCTCATGTATCCGTTGCCCTGCACGATCCGCTCCTCAGCCGTGGTGGAGCGACGACGCGCACGCGCATCGCCGCCGATGGGTACCGCTCAGAGCACGCCGCGCTTCATCTGGTCCCGCTCGATGCTCTCGAACAGGGCCTGGAAGTTGCCTTCGCCGAAGCCTTCATTGCCCTTGCGCTGGATGATCTCAAAGAAGATCGGCCCGATCGCGTTGGTCGTGAAAATCTGCAGCAGCTTGCGCTGCTTGGTCTCCGGATCGGCGTCGATCAGGATCTTGTTGCGGGCCAGACGCGCCACGTCTTCACCATGGTCGGGAATGCGCTGGTCGATCACATCGAAGTAGGCCTCCGGCGTATCCAGGAACTCGACCCCGGTCTCGCGCATCTTCTCCACCGTGGCGTAGATGTCATCGGTGAAGCAGGCAATGTGCTGGATACCCTCGCCGTTGTACGCGTCCAGATACTCGTTGATCTGGCTCTTGGGGTCACTGGACTCGTTCAAGGGAATGCGCACCACGCCGTCAGGCGCGGTCATCGCCTTGGACACCAGGCCGGTCTTGGCGCCCTTGATGTCGAAGTAGCGGATCTCGCGGAAGTTGAACAGCTTCTCGTAATACTCCGACCACTTGGCCATGTTGCCGAAGTACAGGTTGTGGGTCAGGTGATCGATGAAGGTCAGCCCGAACCCCACCGCAGCCTGGTCCGCGCCCTGCACCGGCAGGAAGTCGGCGTAGGCGTTGCCGTTGGCGCCGTACTGATCCACCAGGTACAGCATGCAGTCACCGATGCCCTTGATCACCGGGGCGTCGATCGCCTTGCTGTCGGGCTTGTGGCTGATCGCCTCGCCGCCGTTGCCCAGCACCGTGGCGTAGACCTCGTCGGCGGGCTGCTTGAAGCGGATCGCGAAGCCGGTCGCACACGGACCATGGGCGGCGGCGAAGTCGGCTGCGAAACTGTCGGGATCGTCGTTGAGCAGGAAGTTCACCCCGCCCTGCCGATACAACGTGATCGGCCGCGTTTTGTGCTGCATCACCGCGGTGAAGCCGAGCTTGCGGAAGTACTCGCGCAGCATCTCTCCCTGACCCTGCGGCGCGGCGAATTCGACGAACTCGAAGCCGTCGATGCCCAGCGGGTTTTCAAAGGTGGTGACCTGCATGCCGATGTTGGGCTGTGCGCTCATGGGGGCTCCTGGAGAACGGGCGGTTGGGCGGGATTGCACCGGCGCCGGATAACAGCGTTATAGTTTCACATGAAACCATATGCAAGGTGCGATGCAGCATGAACGGCGAACCTTCCACCCCCAGCCAGCTCGAACTGGAGCGCTTTCTGCCCTATCGGCTGTCAGTGCTGTCGAACCGCCTCAGCAGCGCGATCGCGCGCCTCTATGCCGACCGCTTCGCCTTGGGGATGACCGAGTGGCGGGTGATGGCGGTGCTCGGGCGCTACCCGGAGCTCTCGGCCAGCGAAGTCACCAAGCGCACCGCAATGGACAAGGTCGCCGTCAGCCGTGCCGTCGCCCGCCTGATCGATGCAGGCTGGCTGGTCCGCGACCTGCACCAGGACGACCGCCGGCGCTCGGTGCTGAGCCTGAGCCGCGAAGGCCACGCGATCTACGACGAGGTCGCGCCGATGGCGCTGGCTTTCGAGCAGCGGTTGTTTGGCGATATGGAGCCCGGACAGCTGACCCAACTGTTCCAGTTGCTGGACCGGCTGGACGCACTGGATATCGAGGCCGAAGCGGAGCCGGCGCTGGACTGATCGTTTCGTGCCGCGCAACGCAAAACGGCGACCCGAAGGCCGCCGTCTTGCCGGGTCACGCCGCTGCCAGTGGCA
>JBDSPO010000163.1:0-5425 GCA_039930265.1 Lysobacter sp.
AGTGCCAATACGCTGCACATCATGGGCTGGCCGCAGGTGCAGGCCTTCTTCGCGGGTTTGGACCGGGTGCTGGCGCCGACGGCATGTCTGGTGGTGTACGGGCCGTTCAACGTTCGCGGCGAGTACACCAGCGACAGCAATCGCGAATTTGACGCCTGGTTGAAGGCGCGGGATCCCGCGTCCGGCATCCGGGATTTCGACGCCGTCGACGCACTCGCGCAGTCCATTGGCCTGCGTCTGGTGGATGACGTGGCGATGCCGGCCAACAACCGCTGCCTGGTTTGGACGCGCGGATAATGGTGGCAACCACCGCAAATTCCGGTGCCCAAATGGAGACGGGAATCTCTGCTGGAACCGATCCGCATGCCGCAGAGGGTTGGCGCGGCCGTCCGTGCGCCCGGCCCACCAACGCGCGCCGGATAGTCGCGCTTGCGCTCGGTCTGGTGATTGCCGCCAGTGCAGCGGCGCAGCAGGCGGGCCCCTCCGCGCCGGCCGTCACCGCCGCAACGCCGACGTCCACCGTGCGCCTGGATGCCGGTGAGTACCTGTGGATGCCGGAGATGGCCCCGTCCGGCCCGGTGGTCCTGGTCATCAGCCTGCCCGAGCAGCTGCTGCACGTGTACCGCAACGGCGTGCGCATCGGCGTGTCCACGGTCAGCACCGGCAAAGCCGGTCACGAGACACCGACCGGGGTTTTCTCGATCCTGCAGAAGCGCAAGGAACACTACTCCAACCTCTACAACAACGCACCGATGCCGTACATGCAGCGGCTGACCTGGGACGGCATCGCGCTGCACGCCGGCAAGCTGCCCGGCTACCCGGCGTCCCACGGCTGCGTGCGCCTGCCGTTCGAGTTCTCGCAGAAGCTGTACGACGTGACGGCCAACGGGATGACCGTGGTGGTGGCCAACGCGGCCTCGCATGCGCCTGCGGTCGCCTACCCCGGCTGGTTCGCGCCGGTGCATCCGACCACCGGAGCACCGCGCGGCGAGCGGGTCGAGTTCGGCGACATTGGGCCGGGCGAGTACAGCTGGCATCCGGAGCGGGCGCCCGATGGCGCATTGACCCTGGTGTTGAGTCTCGCCGATCAGGAGCTGGTGGCGATGCGCAACGGGGTGGAGATCGGCCGCGCGAGCGTTGCTGCAGGGACTGGCGCGTTGCCCGGCACGCACGTGTACGTGCTGCTGGAGGGTCAGGAGTCCACGTCGAGTCCGGTGGTGCCGGATCGCCCCCGACTGCGTTGGCTGGAAGTGGCCAGCTTCGGTGGCGATCCGCAGGGCGCGACGGTCGAGTCGGCGTTGGGCGGCGGCGGTCTGCAAGTCCCGCCGGCTTTCGCGAGCGACATCTACGAGGCGCTGCAGCCGGGATCCACGGTGGTGGTAACCAGCGAATCCATTCGAGGTCGGACGCCGGCCGACTTGACCGTCATCCGGGCGGACGAGGATCCGGCCGCCCCGCCGCCTGCGGGCAAGTGACGGCGCCGGGTTCTCACAGGCTGTTCAGGTGGGCATGGGTTGAGCACCGTATCCTGCGTCCATGTCCCGACTTTCCTCCACGTTGCTGTTGACCTGCGCCGCCGCGGTTGCCGTGTGTTCGGCGGGCTCCCGTCCGGTCGTAGCCAGTCCGGCGGCTGCGGCTCACGCCGCTCCGGCCTTCGTCTCCCACCCGTCCGCGGCGCCGCTGCTGAACCGGTCGAGGATCACACCCGCGGCCGCGCCGCAGCACTCCCCCGCCCGTTTGTTGGCGACGCTTCGTGCGCTTGCCCCGGCGATCGACCCGGGTGTGCTGGCGCTGGCGCTGGAGGCGCGGTCGTGCGCGCTCAACAGCGGTGCCGGCGCAGGTTCGCGGCTGGCGGTGATCGACTATTCGATCCCGTCCACCCAGAAGCGCATGTGGGTGTTCGACATCGAGCAACCCGGCCTGCTGTACGCCGAGCACGTCGCTCACGGGCAGGGCAGCGGCGAGAACATGGCCAACCGTTTCAGCAATGTCGATGGCAGCCACCAGACCAGTCTCGGGCTGTTCCGCACGGCGGAAACGTATGTCGGTGGCAACGGTTATTCACTGCGGATGGACGGGCTGGAGCCGGGCGTGAATGACAACGCCCGCGACCGCTTGATCGTCATCCACGGGGCGCCGTACGTAAATCCCGAGCAGGCGCAGCGACAGGGCCGACTGGGCCGCAGCTACGGCTGTCCGGCCTTGCGTCCGCAGGTGGCGCGTCAGGTGATCGACACCATCAAGGGCGATCAGATGGTGTTTGCGTACTATCCCGATGATCAATGGCTCACCGGCTCGCGCTATTTCGGATGCGGCGGCCGCACCGCCGGTCAGATCCTCGCCGACGCCCGCGGGCAGTCCGCGCCCGGCAGGGTTGTCGCCACAGCGGGTGTCAGCAGCCGCGGTGCAGCGGCCACGCGCTGAGGGTTCACCGCCCTTCGACCTTGCGACCGTCACGATGGGCCATTGAGGTATGGAGTGGCGCGATGAAAACGGACGGTCTGGTATTCGGTGAGCGGTCGCTGAGCAAGTTGGCGGCAGTTTTCGACACCCGGGAGCGCGCCGAAGTGGTCGCCACACATCTGCGGCGGGAGTTTCAGCTGGGCGCCTCGCAGGTACAGGTGATCTCCCCCGAGGACCCCCACCCGGGCCGCAAGATCGAGCCAGAAAGCCGCGGCATCCGCCAGACGGCGATCAAGGCCCATATCACTTTTGCGGTCCTCGGCATCGGCGCCGGTCTGGTGATCTTTGCGATTCTTCTCGGCATGGACATCCCCGCGGTCACCAGCTCCCCACTCGCCGTAGCGGGCGTGCTGGTGTTTTTCGGTGCGGTGTTCGGCCTGTTCGCCGGCGGCCTGATCACGCTGCGGCCGGATCAGGATCATGTGGTGATCAAAGTGCGGGAAGCACTGGAAGATGGCCGCTACGTGGTGGTGGCCCACCCGCAGAACGCCGATCAGCGGCGCAAGCTTTCGCAGGCGCTCAATGACGCATCCAGCGACGTCAGCGCAAGCCTGTGATTAATGCTCCCGGATTGGTGGAGTCGACCTAGTGGTCTTCCGGATATCGGTCACGCTGCTCGCTCTGCTGGCCCTCGCCGGTGTTTTCGCACCGGAGGCGTTCGGGGCGATCAGTGCCCGCGCGCAGGCGCTCACCTTGTCGGCTGCGGGGTGGACGTATCTGGTGATCGTGTTCGCCGCGCTGGTGTTTCTGTTCTATCTGGCGGTGAGCCCGAAGGGAGCGCTGCGCATCGGCGGCGATGACGCCGAACCGGAGTTCAGCCGGCGCTCGTGGTTTGCGATGCTGTTTTCTGCCGGCATGGGAATCGGCCTGGTGTTCTTTGGCGCCGCCGAGCCGCTGTCGCATTTTCAACGCCCGCCTGAAGGGCTCGCGCCGGAAAGTCTGGAAGCCGCGCGCGCGTCGATGCGCTACGTGTTTTTCCATTGGGGCCTGCACCCATGGGCGATCTACGCCCTGATGGGACTGGCGATGGCCTGGTTCCAGTTCAACCGCAGAACGCGCGGTCTGATCAGCGACTTGTTAACACCGCTGATCGGGCAGAGGCATTCGCACGGCGCGCTGGGCAAGACCGTGGACGTGCTGGCGGTGGTGGTGACCGCTATCGGCGTGGCCACCACACTGGGATTTGGCGCCATGCAGATCAGCGCAGGCCTCAGTCACGTCACCACGGTACCGGCCGGCTTTGCCACCCAGGCGGTGATTATCGCGGTGGCGTTTGTGCTGTACATGGCATCCAGCGCCACCGGCTTGTCGCGCGGCATCAAGTGGCTATCCAACTTCAACATGGCAGTCGCCGCGCTGTTGCTGGCCCTGGTGGTCGTTCTGGGGCCGACGGCCTTCATCTTTGAAACGTTGACCACCACCCTGGGCGACTACCTTGACCATTTGCCGGCGATGAGCCTGCGCATGACGCCGTTCTCCCAGCGCGCGTGGGTGGGTGACTGGACCATTTTCTACTGGGCCTGGTGGATTGCCTGGGCGCCGTTTGTGGGGTCATTTTTCGCCCGGATCTCCTATGGGCGGACCGTGCGCGAGTTTGTGGTGGGCGTCGTCTGCGGCCCGGCACTGGTGAGCTTCGTCTGGTTCTCGGCCTTCGGGGCCACCGTTCTTCACCAGCAGATCTTCCAGGGTGCGGACCACTTCGTTGCCCTCAGTGTGGGCATTGAGCACGTGCTGTTCGCGATGGCTGACCTGCTACCAATGTCGACGGTCATCGCGTGGGTCGCGATCGTGTTGTTGCTCAGCTTCTTCGTCACCTCCGCCGACTCGGCCACCCTCGTGCTGGCCAGCATGTCCAGCGCGACCGCCGGGGATCCGCCGCTGGCCCGCAAAGTGGTGTGGGGCGTGCTGCAGGCGGTGATCGCCGTGGCCCTGTTGGCGGCCGGTGGTCTGGCAGCGTTGCAGGCGGTGGTCATAGTCGCAGCGTTGCCCTTTGCCTTGCTGCTGATAGCCATCATGGTGTCGCTGAACCGTGGGCTGGCCGAAGAGCAGGTGTCGCAGCAGCACCACGAGCGCGAGTTGCGCCACGCCGAGCGGCGATGGCTGCAGCGCGAGCGGGAGCGAATGAGCGAAGGCAAGCCGCCGGAGTGACGCCGTGAGTGGCGCGGGGAGCGACGCCGGGGGGTGTGGCCTGCGGAACGTCGTCCCTCAGTAGTCCGCCCCGACGTTGGCCTCCAGCGGCACGCCGTGGGACTTCAACCAGGCGACTACCTGCCTGCGCTCGGTCAGTGCGCGTTCGTTGAGCACATTGCGTGGCGGGTAGGAGAAGTAATAGGCCTGAAAGCTGGCGCCGCTGGCGTTGACAGCGGTGGGTGACGCGCCCGCCTCGAGCAGCATCAGGATGCCCGGTCCGCAGTTGGTCCGCGCTGCGACGTGCAGCGGCAAATCGGCGTTGTTGTCGGCCAGTTGCGGGTTGGCTCCCGCGTCCAGCAGGAGGCGGACATTGTCCGGATGCGGTCCGAGCAGTGCGCGCGCCAGCGGCGTGGCGCCCGTGACCGGGTTGCGGCTGTCCGGGTCGCCGCCATGGGCGAGCACGGCCTGCAGAAATGCCGGGTCGGCGACAAATGCCGCGGCCTGCATGGGGGTCTCACCGCCGGCGCCGGGGCGGTTGGGGTCGGCACCGCCGTCCAGCAGCGTCCGGGTCGCGCTCAGATTCTCGGCGCCGATGGCGGCCAACAACAGCGTGGCGCCGTCCTGCCCCGGCGTGTCGGGGTGCACGGTGGCGAGCTGGCGCTTGATCTCGGCGACGTCGCCGCTGCTGACAGCGTTGGCGAGCGGCTCAAGCGTGGAATTGGCGAAGGCGTCGTTGCTCATGGGCTGTGCTTGGCATCCGGTGATGGAAATGGCGACCGCGGTCAGCAGGACGCGGGTCAAGCGCCCTGCAACCATCGAGTCTATCCGCGGA
>JBDSPO010000164.1:0-7022 GCA_039930265.1 Lysobacter sp.
CCGCCACCCACCTGTTGCACGCCGCCCTGCGCGACGTGCTGGGCACCCACGTGGTGCAGAAGGGCTCCCTCGTCGCACCGGACCGGCTGCGTTTCGACTTTTCCCATTTCCAGCCGGTGACCCCGGCCGAGCTGGCGACCATCGAGCGCCAGGTCAACGCGGAGATCCGCGCCAACCACGAAGCTGAAGTGCATCAGATGGGCATGGACGAGGCGCTGGAGTTCGGCGCACTGGCGCTGTTCGGTGAGAAGTATGGCGACCGCGTGCGCGTGCTGCGGATGGGCGGCACGTCCACCGAGCTGTGCGGCGGTACCCATGTGGGCCGCACCGGCGACATCGGCGTGTTCAAGATCCTGTCCGAGGGCGGTGTGTCGGCCGGCGTGCGCCGGATCGAGGCGGTCACCGGGCAGGGTGCGCTGGACCACATCGATGGCGAGGAGCGCCGTCTGCACGAGGCGGCGCATCTGCTGGGCGGCAGTGCGGCGGACATCACCGACAAGCTGCGCAGCGTGCTGGAGCGGCAGAAGAAGTTGGAACGCGAGCTGGAGGCGGTCAAGGCGAAGATCGCCTCGGGCGCGACCGCCGACCTCGCCGGCTCGGCGATCGATATCGCGGGCATCAAGGTGCTCGCGGTGCGGCTGGAAGGTTTCGATGCCAAAGCCCTGCGCGATGCGCTGGACCGTCTGCGCCAGCAGCTGGGCGACATGGTGGTGGTGTTGGCCGGTGCCAGCGACGGCAAAGTGACCCTGGTGGCGGGCGTCAACGGCGCGGCGGCCGGCAAGGTCAAGGCCGGTGAACTGCTGGCCCACGTGGCGGCGCAGATCAACGGCAAAGGCGGCGGCCGGCCGGATATGGCGCAGGGCGGTGGCGATGATTCACCGGCCCTGCCGGGCGTGCTGAAGGGTGTAGCGGAGTGGGTGGGCAGCCGACTTGCCTGACCGAAACATGACTCGCTGATGCGCGCGTGACTTCTTGCCATTGTGGCGAGTGTCCGGGCAAGTCAATAATTGTCGTTTACACAGTACTGAGTGTCTCCGGGGGGTTCCCGGAGACACAACTGTCGGTGCCATAGCTGTCGGTGCAACAGGTGCCGGCGTAAGGAGAATTCAAAAATGCTTATCCTGACGCGTCGCGTCGGTGAGACCCTGATGATCGGCGACTCGGTGACTGTCACCGTGCTCGGCGTCAAGGGCAACCAGGTACGGATCGGCATCACCGCGCCGAAAGATGTGGCTGTGCACCGCGAAGAGATCTACCAGCGCATCCAGCGCGGCGAAGACGCCAGCAGCGAGGGCGGCGGCGACACCGACAGCCACACCGACAGCCACACCGACGGACCAGAGTCGGCGCACTGACAAAAGGTTTGCCGTAGGGGTCAGCAGCCGTTATGCTTCCCGCCCGCATCACTGATGTGGACCGCGGAGAGTTGCCCGAGTGGCTGAAGGGGCTCCCCTGCTAAGGGAGTATGGGGGTTAAACTCCATCGAGGGTTCGAATCCCTCACTCTCCGCCAATTTTTTGCAAGACCATCGGACGGGGATTGACGGGTTTTGGTTTCATCGTCATAATTCTCCGACTGCGCGCCCGTAGCTCAGCTGGATAGAGCACCAGGCTACGAACTTGGGGGTCGGAGGTTCGAATCCTTCCGGGCGCACCATATACGAAGTAGAAAGAAGCCACCGCGAGGTGGTTTTTTTTTGCGCTTGGGAAATGCGCTTGTCCGATGGGCTCTTACGCGCCCAGACGCAGGTAGAAACCGTAGTAGCGATCGATGCTGTGCCCTGGCTCAAAAGGCAGCCGCAGGTGACGCTCGAAGGATTCCCACCGGTCGATGACCTTATAGCCAAGTGCGGCCATGTCATCGATGAACTCGGGCACCGCGGTGATGCGGTAGGGACAGATCGCGGAGCCGATATTCTGCAGGGTGAAGTAGCTGCGATCCGGGTGCATCGGTGTGGTGTTCACCAGAACGTGCGGCGGCGGATCAGCGATCCGGCCCAACAACTCGGGCAGGCTGTAGTCCAGATACTGCAGCGAGCCGCACGCTATCAACACGTCGCGGTCGCTGGCTGCATCCACGGTGTCGGCGAACGCCAGTTGCCGCCAGGGGTCGTTCTGCGACGCCCACTCTCTACCCGCCGTGACCACGCTGGGCGTGTCATGAACCAGCCACTGGAGGTCGCCCGGATACTCCAGGTACCGGCGGAAGCTGTAGTAGGTCACCCCGACATGTCCGCCGAGGTCGAACACGCGGCGCCCCCCGCCAGCGACCAGTTGTTGCAGCCAGTAGATCACGGGGTAGTCGCTGACGGTCACCCGCTGCAGCCGATCGCGATACAGCTGTCCGGCCAGATCGTGGTCGTAGCTGGTCGGCAGGTCCCGCGGCGCGGCATCCATCGCGGACTGGAAACTGGGGTACACGCCCAGATACGCGTTGCCCTCACGGTTGTTGGAAAACATGCGCCGGTAAAGCGGCTTGGCGAGCTCGCGGATGCCGGGAAGCTCGGCGGTCTCGTTGGCGATCCGCCGCAGATTTCCACGTAGGGGGTTGCGACGAAGCTCGGGCGGCACGGGGTGCTCCAGCGAGGGATGGCGAGAGGTTTTACGCGATTTGCAGCGCGCTCCGGTCACGTCGGCAGGTGCCCGTCGGACGGCCGGCCAGTATGGCCGTCCCGCGGAACCGAGCGCGTTGTTCCAGTCGGGTGCTGACGGGAGTCGAGGAAACCATGCGGTTGTCTGCTGCGGGTCCGGATGCGGGATCAGTGGGACCGGCGCGCAGGAATCTGCGGGCGGCGTTCCGCGGCTCGCTGCCGTCCCCCCAGTGGCCGGCCTCATCTCCGGCCCAGGTGGTCATCGCGTTGTTCCAGACATCCGACTGGGAGCCTTGGCTGGCGGACGCATCCGCGCTTCTGGGCGCCGCAGATCTGGCGCGTGCCCAGCGCCAGCGCAATGCGCACAAGCGTGAAGAGCTGACGCTCGCGTACGCGCTGCACCGGTTGCTGCTCGGTGCGCGGATGGGCGTGGACCCGGTGGTGGTGCCCTTGGCGCGCGACGCGCTGGGGTGCCCGCGCCTGCAGGACGCGCCTTTTCATACCAGCCTGAGCCACTCCGGCGGTTGGGTGGCCGCAGCAGTGACAGGCGCGGGGCCGGTCGGCGTGGATATAGAGCCGGAAAGCCGACGCTCCGTGATGGCCGGCATTGCCGCTCGGGTTTGCCACCCTGCTGAAGCCATCGCACTCGCCGGTCTTGCGCCTGCGCAGTACAACCACGCGCTGCTGGAGCTGTGGGTCCGCAAGGAGGCATTGCTGAAAGCCGCCGGGGTGGGCATGGCGCGCGAAATGGACACCTTCATGGCGCCTGACGACAGTTTGCAGGCCTTGTGCCAGGCGGAACCGGCGATGACCCACGTGCAGATGCTCCCGCTGGGGCCGGATGTGATCGGCGCGGTGGCCGCCCCTCCGGGCGCCGTTGTCGAGAGCGTGTGGCTGCGGCCATCGCCGGCGGCTGGCGGCGGGTGAGCGGCCGGAAGGCGCATCGGCTCGCGTTGAACCGGAGAAGAGACGGTGCGTTGGCGTTGGCGATGCAATCGCACGGCGTGAGGGCATCAGGAACGCCGGTTCGCCGGTTTTGGGGGGTGAGATGAAACGGGAAGTGTCCAGCGTGAAAAGCCGCGCAGCCCTGTGGCTTTGGCTGTTGGAATCGTGTGTGCTGACGCTGGCGGTGGCCGCGGCGGCATGGCTGCGCTTCATGCGCGACTCCGATACGTACTTCTTCTTCCTCGGCACGGCGCCGGTGCGCATCCTGGTGGTGGCGGTGTTCATCACAACGGCGATGGCCGCCTTCGGCCTGTACCAGGTGCATGTGCGCCATAACCGGATGGATTTTTTCCTTCGGCTGCTGTTTTCGTTCGTCTTCGGCGGCGTTGGACTGTTGGTGCTGTATTACCTCGTGCCGGCGGCCTACATCGGTCGCGGTGTGCTGGCCATGGCGCTGGTGTTGGGCGGCGTGGTGATTTTCGTCATGCGCCTGGTGATGGAACGGCTGGGGCATATCGAGTCTTTCCGGCGCCGCGTGCTGGTGCTGGGCGCCGGCCACAATGCGAACCTGATCAACACCCGGCTGCGCCGTCGCAGTGATCGCCGGTCCTTTGCACTGGTCGGGTTCATCGCGGTTCCCGGCCAGGAGGTGGTCGTCCCGGACGCCATGGTGCTCGCCGAGGGGGCGTCGCTGGCCGGGCTGGCAGAGTGTCTGCATGTCCACGAGATCGTGGTCGCCCTGGACGAGCGCCGCGGCGGCCTGCCCATGGAGGCAATGCTGGAGTGCGCACAGCGCGGCGTGTCGATGACCGACCTGTCCAGTTTCTTCGAGCGGGAAGCCGGCGTGGTGAGCCTGAGCATCGCCGACCCGTCGTGGCTGGTGTTTTCCGGCGGCTTCGACCACTCCATGCCGCGGCGGTTGAGCAAGCGCCTCTTCGACCTGGCGGCGGCATCCCTGCTGTTGCTGCTCGCATGGCCGGCGATGCTGGTGGTGATGGTCTGCGTGTGGCTGGAGACGGGGTCACCGGTCCTGTACCGGCAAACCCGGGTGGGTCAGAACGGGCGCTCGTTTGAGCTGGTGAAGTTCCGCAGCATGCGCGCGGATGCGGAAAAGGACGGGGTGGCGCGTTGGGCTTCAACCGACGACGACCGCAGCACCCGCGTGGGCCGCTTCATCCGGATGACCCGGCTGGACGAGTTGCCGCAATTGTTCAATGTCCTGCGGGGCGAGATGAGCTTCGTCGGCCCGCGTCCGGAGCGGCCACAGTTTGTCGACAGCCTCAATCAGGACATCCGCTATTACAACGTCCGTCACTGCATGAAACCGGGCCTGACCGGGTGGGCGCAGTTGCGCTATCCCTACGGCGCATCGGTGCGCGACGCGGAGGAGAAGCTGAAGTTCGACCTGTTCTACGTCAAGAACCACGGCCTGCTGTTCGACCTGATGATCCTGTTGCAGACGGTGGAAGTGGTCATGTTCCGGCGCGGGGCGCGCTGAGGGGACACCCGGCCCTACTGCGACGGGTTGTCAGGCACGGCCGGTGGTGGCGACGGCGTCGCGGTTTGCAGATGATGCAAGGGCGAGCTGCGCCAGTCCACGAGCTGGCCGTTGGCGAAGCGCAGCCAGGACGGTCCATAGTCCCAGCGCTCGCCGTTCACGCTGACCGGTTTGCCCTGGATGGCCAGCACGCTGGCCGGGTCCATTCCCAGTTCCAGTCGTTGCGCGCGGGCGGGTTGCATAACCGTCTCGCTGGACTCCGGCGCGATCAACGGCGCGACCGCCGTGGCCGGCTCGGGCGTCCCGGTTGACCAATCCACCGCCATCGCCAGCACGGCGACGCCAATGACCAGCAGCAACGCAAGCGCGACCGGCCGCTGCCCTGCCGGATCGGAGGCGTAGGCCCCCGGTTGCTCCGCAGGATCGGTGGGGCGAGTGACGGCAGACGGGACGGCGGATCGCCTGGCGCCGGGCGCGGAAGCACGCGGGGATACGGGCTCGGCGACGGGTGGCGTCCGTCGCGTACGCGCCCCGGGCAGGCGGCCGTGGCGTCGGTGGAACCGGGTGGCCGTGGAGTACAGGCGGAGCAGTTCGGCCAGCTCGTCGTCAGCGGCGGCACCGGTAACCCCGCGACGCTTGTCGGGATGCAGGCCGCCGATACGCAGCCGATAGGCGCGCTTGAACTCCGCCAACGTGCATTCCTGACGCAAGCCAAGGCGCGAGTACAGCTGGGTGAAGTCGCCTTTCATCATGCCCCCGGCGTTGTTTCCCATCGTGGCGGTTGCGGCACGGGAAATTCAAGTCCCCAGGGATACCGCAGGGGCCGGCGCCATTGGCCGCAGCAACGGCCCGTGTGCGTTTGTTATCAATACGGTCGCGGAGTTCCGTGACGTGACAAGCAGCAATGGGGGCGAGGGATGTCTGCGGCCAGTGTGAAAAAGATTCCGGATACCGCGACGCCGCGAATGGATGCACGTAAGGCGGTCGAGATTGACGTGGCATCGTTCGATCCGTGGCGTATCCAGCCGGTGCGCCATTCGCTGCAAGGGCATCCACTGTTGCAGGTGCCGGCGCTGGTGGCGCTCGGCGAGCGGCTCGAAGCGCAGGGCAGCATCAGGACCCACGCCAGCGACGCCACTGCCGGGACCTCGTTTGGCGACGCACCGTCGCTGTATCCCAACCGCAGTTCTGCAGCGCGGACCCTGGGCTCGATCCAGGACGCGAAGGCGTGGATGTCGCTGCTCAATGTGCAAATGGATCCGCTGTACCGCGTCCTCGTCGGCGATGTTCTGGATGGCATCCAGGCGCAGATCGATCAGCGCGATCGCGGAATGAGTTACCGCGCCGGCTGGATATTCGTCACCTCGCCGCACACGGTGACCCCGTTCCACTTCGACAAGGAACACAACTTCATTCTCCAGGTCAGTGGGGGCAAGCGGATCTACGTCTGGCCCCACACCGACACCGTGGTCGCCAGTGAATCGGCGCGTGATCGCTTTCACCACGACCACACCCGTGACTTGCTGGTCTGGAAGGAGGACTTCCGCGAGCGTGCCAGGGTCTTCGACCTGCGACCCGGTCAAGGTGCCTACATGCCGTCCACCAGTCCGCACATGGTCGAGACCGGTGACGAGCCGTCGATCACGATCAGTTTCACCTACTACACCGATGCCACCCGTCGGGATGCCGTGCTGCATAAGGCGCATGAACTGGCACGCCGGTTCGGACTGCAACCACCGGCAGTAGGCAGGCGGCCGGGTGTGGACGCGGCGGTACACGCCGGCGTCGTCGCGGCGATACATGGCCGGGGTCTGCTCCGCCGCGCGGGCGGCCGAGCCGCGAACGTGCGGCAGCCGCGTTTCGCCGAAGTGCCGGCGTCCACCTGACGGTGGTGCTGACGGGACCTCGATGACCATGCAATCGCCCCCACCCATGGAGCTGCCCGCACTGCTGGACGTACTACCGCTGCAGGCAGGACGCAACGACAGC
>JBDSPO010000165.1:0-27546 GCA_039930265.1 Lysobacter sp.
GCGATGTTCGCGACCAAATTTGACGACGTCGCGATTGTCCCGACCTTCATCCTGACCCCGCTGACCTATCTGGGCGGGGTGTTCTACTCGGTCAAGCTGCTGCCCGACTGGGCCCAGGCCGCGACGCACGCCAACCCGATCTTCTACATGGTCAATGCCTTCCGCTACGGCTTGCTGGGGGTCAGCGACGTGCCGTTGTGGATCGCCTACGCGCTGATGGTCGGCTTCGTGGTCGTGTTGACCACGCTCAGCCTGTGGCTGCTCAAGCGCGGTATCGGACTGCGCAGCTGATCGCTGCAGGTACGCAACGCGCGGGTGGCGGGATCAACCGCTGACGGCGGCCGCGGCAAGTGTCGGCAAGCGGAAGAACTCGCGCGCGGTGCCGGTGCTGTTGGCGGCGGTGACGGCCACCTCCTCGCCACGATCGCGTGCCAGCTCCTCGACGATGTGGGCCAGATACATCGGCTCGTTGCGGCGGTGGCTGGGCGCGGGTTTGACCGTGCGGGGGAGCAGGTAGGGCGAGTCGGTCTCGATCATCAGCCGGTTGGCCGGAATGTTCTTCACCAGTTCGCGCAGGTGCAGGCCGCGGCGCTCGTCGCACAGCCAGCCGGTGATGCCGATGTGCCAGTCGCGGTCCAGGTAGTCGAACAGTTCCGCGCGGGTGCCGGTGAAGCAGTGCACCACGGCCGGCGGCAGGCGACCTTCGAACTCGCCCATCACGCCGATGAAATCGGCATGGGCGTCGCGCTGGTGCAGGAACAACGGCTTGCCGATGTCCACCGCGGTCTGCAGCTGCATCTCGAACGCACGGCGCTGGGCCGGGCGCGGGGAGAAGTCGCGAAAGTAGTCCAGGCCGCATTCGCCGACGGCGACGACCTCCGGATGGGCCAGCAACGCGCGCATCTCGGCGTCGCATTCGGCGGTGTACTCGCTGGCGTGGTGCGGGTGGACCCCGGCGGTGGCGAACAGCTCGCCGGGGTAGGCGCGCGCCAAGGCCAGCGCCTGTGGAGAGTGCTCCCGGCTGGCCCCGGTCACCACCATCTGCACAATGCCGGCATCGCGCGCGCGCTGCAGCACCGCATCGCGGTCGTGGTCGAAAGAGTCGTGGGTGAGATTGGCGCCGATATCGATCAGATTCATCGCGACAGTTTAGGTGAAGGACGCTCTAGGCCGGGTCTGCGCGGTGGCCGGGAGCGCCGGGGGCGTCTGGGGAGCCGGGTGCAAATGCCCTTGGGTGTGAATGTCCCCCGGCACCGATGACGCCGGTGCCTCCTCCTTTATTTCACACCCAAGGGCATTTGCCCCCGTCCATCCAGAATAGCGGCGGTTGTTGAAGCGCAAACCCGGCTGGCGGGACCTGCAGGCCTTCCGGGCGAAATAAAGGAGGAGGCATCCGCCGCAGGCGGGGGCCGGGGGACATTCGCCCGGAAGGTCTGCAGGTCGCGGCCCCCCAGGTCACAGCCAGACCAGCGATCAAGCAACATCGTCCAAGACGTCCGCGACGTCCCCGTAGACATCGGACCATCGATATCCTTGTGTCCAGATGAGTCCCACCGAATTCCCCATCGATGTTCTGGTGCCGCAAATCCGCGACAGCCTCGCCCAGCACCCGCGGCTGGTGCTGGAAGCGCCGCCGGGTGCCGGCAAGACCACCCGGGTGCCGCTGGCGCTGCTGGATGCGCCCTGGCTGCAGGGGCGCCGCATCATCGTGCTGGAGCCGCGCCGGGTGGCGGCGCGTGCCGCGGCGCGATTCATGGCGGCCCAGCGCGGCGAAGGGGTCGGGGAGACGGTCGGCTACCGCATCCGCTTTGACCATCAGGTCACGGCACGGACCCGCATCGAGGTGGTCACCGAAGGCATCCTGACCCGGATGATCCAGGACGACCCGGGCCTGGACGGCGTGGGCGCGGTGATCTTCGACGAGTTCCACGAACGCCATCTCGCCGCCGACCTGGGTCTGGCGCTGGCGCTGGACGTGCAGGCCGCGTTGCGCGAGGACCTGCGCATCGTGGTGATGTCGGCCACGCTGGACGGCGCGCGGCTGGCAACGTTTCTGGACGCACCGCGGCTGTCCAGCGCCGGGCGCAGCTATCCGGTGGAAATCGGCCACTTTCCCGCGCGGCGCGAGGAACGGCTGGAACACCAGGTCGGCCGGGCCGTCGCCCACGCGCTCGCCCACCATCCCGGCGACCTGCTGGTGTTCCTGCCGGGGCAGCGCGAGATCGCCCGGGTGCGGCAGGTGCTGGAGGGGCCAGCGGCGGATGCGGGCGTGAGTGAGGACGCAGCGGCGGACGCGGCCGGCGTGGACGTGCTGACCCTGCACGGCGAGCTGCCGGTAGAGGAGCAGTCGCGGGTGCTGCAACCCGATCCGTACGGGCGCCGACGGGTGGTACTGGCCACCAACGTGGCCGAATCCAGCGTCACCCTGCCGGGGGTGCGCGTGGTCATCGACTCCGGACTGGCGCGGGAGCCGCGGTTCGACCCCAACAGCGGTTTCCCGCGTCTGGACGTGGTGCTGGTGGCGCAGGCTTCCGCCGATCAACGCGCGGGCCGTGCCGGTCGCGTCGCGCCGGGCTGGACCTACCGCCTGTGGGCGCAGTCACAACGGCTCGAGCCGCAGCGCCGCGCCGAGATCAATCAGATTGAACTGTCCGGACTCGCCCTGGAACTGGCGGCATGGGGCGACCCGGATCTGCGTTTTCTGGACCCGCCGCCGCCGGGCCCATTGGCGGCTGGTCGCGAGCTGCTGCAGGGTCTAGGCGCCCTGGACGGCACCGTGATCACCGCCACTGGGCGCCGCATGCTGCAGTTGGGCACCCACCCGCGGCTGGCCGCGATGCTGTTGGCGGCAACCGACGACAGTGCACGCGCGCTGGCCTGCGACCTGGCGGCGTTGCTGGAGTCGCGCGATCCACTGCGCTCGCGCACCGACGCGTTGGCCGACCGCTGGCAGACCCTGGCGGGATTTCGTCGCCAACGCGTCGGTGCCGATGCATCGCGCAGCGCGCTGGCGGCGATCGACCAGATCGCCCGGCAGTGGCGGCGACGCCTGCGCTGCAGCGCAATACCGCCCGGCGCAGTGCCGGCGCATGCGCTGGGGGACCTGCTCGCCCACGCGTTTCCCGACCGCATTGCGCACCAGCATCGCAGCGATCCCTTCCGCTACCAGCTGGCCAACGGTCGCAGCGCACGGTTGATGGATGACAGCGTGCTGGTCGGTGAGCCGTGGTTGCTGGTGGCCGAGCTGCGCGAGGACGGTCGCGATGCCCGGGTGCTGCGCGCTGTGCCGCTGGACCCGGCGCGGCTGGAGCGCGTCTGGCCCGAGCGCTTCCGCGAAACCGAGCGGGTGTTCTGGGATGCCGACACGCGCCGGATCGTCGCGGTGCGCGAGCGTCGCTACGGGCAGATCGTGCTCGACAGCCGGCCGATAGCGAACCCCGACCGCTCGCGGTACCCCGTGGCGCTGGCAGACGCCGTGAGCCAGCTTGGCCTGCAGGCGTTGCCGTGGACCGAACGGCTGCAGCAGTGGCGGTCCCGGGTTCGTTGCCTGCGCGTATGGTGCCCGGAGCTGGACTTGCCCGATCTGGGTGATGCCGCCCTGTTGGCAACCCTCGACCTCTGGCTGCTGCCGGCACTGACAGGCAAGAGCCGCCTGGATGCGCTCAGCGAGAGCGAGCTGGCGGACGCGCTTACGGCGTCGCTGCCGTGGTCGCAGCGCAGTTTGATCGATCAGGCGGCACCGCCCCGGATCGCGGTGCCCTCCGGACTGGAGCGCGCTGTCCTCTACGCCTTCGATGACGCCATTGATGCGCCGGTGCCGCCGGTGCTGGCGGTCAAGCTGCAGGAGCTGTTCGGACTGGCTGACACGCCGCGCATCGCCCAGGGCCGGGTGCCGCTGACCCTGCACCTGTTGTCGCCGGGCGGTCGACCGCTGCAGGTCACCGGCGACCTGCGCGGGTTCTGGGAGCGCACCTACCCGGAGGTGCGCGGGGAAATGAAGGGCCGCTACCCGCGCCATCCCTGGCCGGAGGATCCGTGGACCGCACGCGCGACCCACCGCGCCAAACCGCGCGGCACCTGAACGGATGCCGCCCGTCCCGGCAAAGACTCACGTCATTTCGACGTGGCCCGCCCGAGACTGGCACTCCATCACTACCTTCAGGCACTCCACGATGAGCAGATTCGACCGATTCCCCGACCGCGCAGTGGAGCTGGCCAACAGCGTCGGCGAGCTGGCCAACAGCGTGGGTGACCGTCTGCGGGGCGCGATGCCCAGCGATGTGGGCGATCGGGTGCGCCGTGCGCTGCCCTCGCGCGCCGGCGGCTTGCTGGAAGCCGGCGTGGCGCTGGGTGCTTTGAAGACGGGTACTCGCGCCGCCAGTCTGTTTGCCCGCCGCAACCCGACCGTCGCGGTCGCCGCGCTCGCCGGTGCCGGGTTGCTCTGGTACGCGGCGCACCGTCGGGCGCAGAAGGCCGAGCGCGGGCTGCTTGAGGGACGTTCGCGTCGCGTTGACGCGACTGTCCCAGGCGATGAGTCCGTATCGCAAACCTTCGATAGCGACACCGGAGCCGCGTCAACCGGCGCCACCGGAACGATCTAGCGGGGGACGGCGGGCGACGCCGATCCGGGTCAGCGAGGCTGGCCGGGTTGGCGTCGCCCGCTGACTTCAAGTGGGGGACGGGTCAGGCACGCGCTTCCGGCAGCTCGATCACGAACACCGAGCCGCCACCCTCGCGGTCCTCGTACCAGAGCTGGCCGCCGGCGTTGGCGACAATCTGCTTGGCCAGCGACAGCCCCAGACCGGTGGATACACCATCCTCGGCCCCCTCGCCCAAGCGGGTGAAGGGTTTGAAGAGCTGGCGTTGCTGATACGCGGGGATTCCCGGGCCGCGATCGGCGGCGAGCAGCTGCCAGAACCCGGGAGCGCCGGGACGCGCCATCATCAGCAATTCTCCCCCCGGCGCGTACTTCATCGCGTTGCTGACCAGATTCTCACTGAGCTGGCGCAATACACGCTCGTCGATGGCGACGTTGGTGCCTGCCGGCGGCAAGGTCAGTGTAAGCGTGATGGCGCGCGCATCAAGCTGGAACTCATAACGCTCCGCAAGCCACTGCATGGTCTCGCCCAGATCCGCTGAAACCGGAGCATCGGTGTCCGCGCGCGAGGCGCCTGCCTGATTTTCCAGATAGTGGCGGATGTAGCCCAGCGCGTCGCTGGCGCTCTCGTGGATCATCTCCAGATAGCGGGGAACCCGGTCCGGGCGACAGCCGTCACTGAGCAGGATATCGCTGGCGAACAACACACTGGAGAGCGGATTCTTCAGGTCGTGCGCCACCAGGTTGACCAGTTCTTCGCGCTCGCGGGCGACCCGCTCCAGCCGGTCGCGGGTGAGCTTGAGGCCGATATGGGCATTGACCCGGGCCATCAGTTCCTCCGGAAGGAACGGTTTGGTGACGTAGTCCACCACGCCGGCGTCGAACGCCCGCAGCAGCAGGTCACGGTCATGCGCGGCAGTGACAAACACCACCGGCACACTGAGCCCCTGCTCCTTCAGCGCCTGCAGCACCTCGAAGCCATCCATGCCGGGCATCATCATGTCCAGCAGGATCAGATCCGGGCGGCATTGCGCATAGCTGGCAAGCGCTTCCTCGCCGGAACCCGCGGAGACCACCCGGTAGCCTTCACGGGTGAGCAGGGTGCTGACCACGCGACGATTGGCCGATTGGTCGTCGACCGCCAGAATGGTGCCTAGTGTGGTCTCGCTGAGTGACATGCAAATCCCTGATGCCGCGACCCTCCGCCGGGGTGCGACTGGTGGCAAAGGACGACAGGAAACCACGAATTCCTGAATACGGCATCCTGCCGGCTTAACGGTTCAGATACGCCCCCTCATTCGGTGTTCTGCAGATCATGCCATTGACCGGGGCCGAGTGTATCCAGGCGGTGGTCGCCTACGGCAACCCGCACCAGACGCAGGGTCGGCAGACCGACGGCCGCGGTCATGCGCCTTACCTGGCGGTTGCGCCCTTCCCGGATCTCCAGCTCCAGCCACGCATCGGGAATACTCCGGCGAACGCGCACCGGCGGGTCGCGCGGCCACAGGGCGGGCGCGGGCAGCGCGCGCGCGCGCGCCGGCAACGACCTGCCGTCGTTCAGATCCACCCCGGCCCGCAAGGCCGCCAACTGGGCCTCGTCAGGTTCGCCTTCAACCTGCACCCAATAGGTCTTGGGCTGCTTGTGGCGCGGATCGGTCAGGCGGTGCGCCAGCCGGCCGTCGTCGGTCAGCAGCAGCAGCCCCTCGCTGTCGTAGTCCAGCCGACCGGCCGGATACACGCCCGGCGGCAGCCCGAAACCGGAAAGCGTCTGCCGTTCGGCCCCCGCAGCGGCACTGTCGGTGAATTGGCAGAGCACCCGGAAGGGCTTGTTGAAGGCAATCAGCAACGAGGACTCAACCCGGCTTGCGGAAGCGCAGGGTCATGCGGTCGCTCTCACCAATGGCCTGATACTTCGCCCCGTCGGCGTCACCGATGTTGTTGCTCGGCGGCAGGGTCCATACCCCGTTGGGATGGTCGCGGGTATCCCGGGGATTGGCGTTGATTTCACTCGCCTCCTCCAGGGTGAAACCGGCGGCCTCGGCCATGGCGACCACCTGGGCCTGGCCGACGTAGCCACTGCCATCGTCCGCGGCCACATCCGCCGCCGCGCGGTGCTCAACCACCCCCAGGGTGCCGCCCGGCTTGAGCACGGCAAAGAACGCCTCGAACATCCCGGCCGCCTGGCCCGACTTGCGCCAGTTGTGGACATTGCGGAAGGTCAGCACCACATCGGCACTGCCGGGGGTGCCGAACATCGGCGCGGCCGGGTTGTAACTCAGCATGTTGGCGCGGTCGAACTGGGCGGGCGCCGACGCGAAGGTCGACTGCAGCTGATCCCTGGTGCGCTGCTGGTAGTCCCGTCCCGGACCTTCGGCCACCGCAGCGGGATCGACCACCGCGGCGACGTAGTTCCCGTCCTCATGCAGATAGGGCGCGAGGATCTGTGCGTACCAGCCCGCCCCCGGCGTGATTTCGATGACCGTCTGCTGGGGCTGCAAGCCGAACAGCGTCAGCGTTTCCAGCGGGTGGCGATGCGCATCGCGCGCGGTGTCAGCGGCACTGCGCCAGTCGCCGCCGATAGCCGCGCTCAGGCCCGCGCGCATCGCCGCTTGTACTTCCTCCGCCGACCGGGCTGCGCTGGCGCCGACGACATCGGCAGTGCGTGCATCGGCGCCGGGCACATCGGTCCTTTCAATCGCGGACGCCGCCGGCTCGCCGGCGCACGCCAGCAGCAGGCAGGGCGCAAGGGCGACGGTGAGCAGTACAAGGGTTTGACGACAGCTCATGGCGGTGATCCGGGTAGGCGAGGGCAATGGAGAGCGTAGCGCGATCAGGCGCGTGACAGAGACGCCAGCGCCGCGTTGAACAGCGGGCTGGGACGCATCGCCGCGCCCAGCAGGGCATGGTCGGGATGGTAGTAACCGCCGATGTCGACCGCGCTGCCCTGCGCGTCATTGAGCTCGGCGACGATCGTCGTCTCGTCGCGCGTAAGCGCCTCGGCGAGCGGAGTGAAGGCCGCTTTCAGCGCGGCATCCCCGTCCTGTGCGGCCAGCGCCTGCGCCCAGTACATCGCCAGATAGAAATGGCTGCCGCGGTTGTCCAGCTCGCCGACCTTGCGCGATGGCGACTTGTTCTCGTCCAGGAACGTGCCGGTGGCGTCATCCAGAGTGTTGGCCAGCACCAGCGCCTGTGCGTTGTTGTAGCGATGGCCCAGATGCTCCAGCGATGCGGCCAGGGCCAGGAACTCGCCCAGCGAATCCCAGCGCAGATGGTTCTGCTGCACGAGCTGCTGGACGTGCTTGGGCGCACTGCCGCCGGCGCCGGTCTCGAACAGGCCGCCGCCGTTCATCAGCGGGACGATCGAGAGCATTTTCGCGCTGGTGCCCAGCTCCAGGATCGGGAACAGGTCAGTCAGGTAGTCGCGCAGGATGTTGCCGGTCACCGAGATCGTGTCCAGCCCGCGCGCGACGCGCTCGAGCGTGAAACGCATCGCGCGCACCTGCGACATCACCGAGATCTTCAACCCGTCGGTGTCGTGATCCTTGAGATACGTGTTGACCTTCTTGATCAGCTCGTTCTCGTGCGGGCGGTAGGGGTCCAGCCAGAACACGGCCGGCATGCCCGAGGCGCGCGCACGGTTCACCGCCAGCTTGACCCAGTCCTGGATCGGGGCATCCTTGACCTGGCACATCCGCCAGATGTCACCGGCCTCCACGTTCTGGCTCAGCAGGATCTCGCCGGTGGCCAGGTCGGTGATGTTGGCGACCCCGGCTTCGGGAATCTCAAAGGTCTTGTCGTGCGAGCCGTATTCCTCGGCCTTCTGCGCCATCAGGCCGACGTTCGGCACCGTGCCCATCGTGCGCGGGTCGAAGCTGCCGTTCGACTTGCAGAAGTTGATGATTTCCTGATAGATGCGCGCAAACGTCGACTCCGGCATGACGCACTTGCTGTCATGCGGCTTGCCGTCCGCGCCCCACATCTTGCCGCCCTCGCGGATCATCGCCGGCATCGAGGCGTCCACGATGACGTCGCTGGGCGAATGGAAATTGGTGATGCCCTTGGCCGAATCCACCATCGCCAGCGCGGGGCGGTGCTCATGGCAGGCGTGCAGGTCCTGGATGATCTCGTCGTGGGTGGACTCCGGCAGGGTCTTGATCTTCTCGTAGAGATCGACCATGCCGTTGTTGACGTTGATGCCCAGCTGATCGAACAGCTTTCCGTGCTTGGCGAAGGCGTCCTTGTAATAGATCCGCACGCAGTGGCCGAAGACGATCGGGTGCGAGACCTTCATCATCGTCGCCTTCACGTGCAGCGAGAACAGGATCCCCGCTTCGCGGCAATCGTCCAGTTCGCGCTCGTAGAACTCCAGCAGCGCCTGCTTGCTCATGAACATCGAATCGATGATCTCCCCAGCCTGCAGCGACACCTTCGGCTTGAGCACGATGGTGTTGCCTGCCGCGGTGATCAGCTCCATCTTGACGTCGCGCGCCGTGTCGAGGGTGATCGATTTCTCGCCGTGGTAGAAGTCGCCACGCTGCATGTGGGACACGTGGGTCTGCGACCACTGCTTCCACTCACCCATCGAGTGCGGATGCTTCCTGGCGTAATTCTTGACGGCCAGGGGCGCGCGGCGGTCCGAGTTGCCTTCGCGCAGCACGGGGTTCACCGCGCTGCCCTTGACCCGGTCGTAGCGCGCCTTGGTCTCGGTCTCGGCCCCGTTGGCGGGTTCGTCAACGTAATCGGGCAGCGCGAAACCCTGCTGCTGCAGCTCGCGGATCGCGGCCTTCAGCTGCGGCTCCGAGGCGCTGACGTTGGGCAGCTTGATGATGTTGGCGTCCGGGGTGGTGGCCAGCACGCTCAGTTCGGCCAGATCGTCGCTGACTGCGCGATCGCCAAGCACGTCGGAGAACTGCGCCAGGATGCGCGATGCCAGCGAGATGTCACGGGTCTCCACGTCGATGCCGGCGGTGGCGGCGAACGCCTGCACGATCGGCAGCAGGGACTGGGTCGCCAGCATCGGCGCCTCGTCGGTGAGGGTGTAGATGATCTTGGGCGTGTCGGACATGGGAGCTCTCATGGTCGTGAATGCGGGGACGGATGCCGGTGGCTGCGCGGATCGCGGCAGCGCGTCATCGTCCAGGGACGGGTCGGCGCATCCAGCGCCAAGCCGACCACCATTGTCGCCCCGCGGGCGACCGGGGGCAAAGGCGGCGACGCCCGCGCACGACCTGCAACGCGATCCCAAGCGGACCCGACCACTCCGCGTTACCTCTCCTGCGCGCGCTCGCGGAGCTCTTCTTCGGCCACGGTGTAGAGCGAGGACGGCGCCGCTTCCAGTCGCTCGCGGGGAATCGGATCACCGCTCTCGTCGGACAGGCCGTAGGTACCGTCCTGGATTTTCTCCAGCGCGCGATGGACCGTCTGCAGACGCATGCGGTCGTGCACTCGCACGGCGCGGTTGTTGTCCTGCTGCATGATCTTCTGGGCATCGCCGCCGCTGCTGTGACTCTGGTTGGAGCGGGTCGATTGCGTTTCCAGCTCGTCGTCCAGGCGGAACTCGAGCGACGCCTGCAGGTCGGACTGCAATTGCTCCAGACGCTCCCGCTGCTGCTGGATGAAGTCGTTATCAAGGTGCGCGCTGGGCTTGCTCATGGAACTCCAGTGAACCGGGTAGCGGGAAGGAAGCACCAGTGTCGGCGCAGGGGCGTGATTCCGGCATGACCCCGCCATGCCGGAACAGACGTGCTGCCACATCACTCAGGCGCGAGCGCCTTCTCGATATCCTGCAACGTCGCGTTGGTCAGGGTCTTGGCCAGTTCGAACAGCAGGCGCTGGCTGGTTTCCTTGTGCAGCTGCGGGCGCATCTGCCCCAGCGTCTGCGGATCGGCGACCAGAACCAGATGTGCGTACGCGTTCTTCAGGGCGCCGTCGTTCAAACGGTGCGCGAGCTGCTTGGCAAAGGTCGCCTCGTCGGTCTGCGACTCGGTCTGCTCGTGCGGGCGGCTGCCCGAGGGACCTTCATCGTTGACGTTCTGCGGGGTAAGCACATCCTTTTGCTCAAGCTTTACCGTTTTGCCATCGCCTTGGCTGCGAAACGTGCGGGCGTTGCCGCCATCAGCGACCAGTACCAACGTACCTTCGGGCATATTCTTCATGGTGATCTCCTGGAGATTGCAACGGGCCTTCCGGGTTCCGGCAGCAGACAGGCCACCGACACCACGGCAATCCGACAGCCTAGGGGTTGCCCCGTGAGGGTGGTGCGGACGGGCCAGCGCCGCCTACGCGCTGCGCGGCAACGGGGTCCATGCGGGATCCGCGGGGTCGACCCAGCTTTCCGGAGTCAACGGCGGCAGCCCATGGGCAAGGCGCGCTCGCTCGCACTGCGGACTGGCGGTCCCGTTTTCCCACGCTGGCTGCAAGGCGTGACACGGGGACGGACGCTGCGCATAGATGCCGCAATGCGCGGCCACGCCCACCTCGCCGACAAGCGAGCCGCAGCGGACCTCACCGTTGCGGGTGCCCAGCATCACCACCCGATGCGGATCGAGCTTCTCGGTCAACGCGGCCGGGGTAACGCCGCCCAGAAACGGCTCGGTTTCCGACCAGTGGAAGGCCACACGGAAATGGGCGCAGCAGGCGCCGCAACTCAGGCAGGGATGCAGGGCAATCGGCGTGGCCTTTGGCGGGGGTCCGGCAGCGGTGCTATACGCCGCAGCACTTCTTGTACTTCTTGCCGCTGCCGCAGGAGCACGGCTCGTTACGCTCGGGCGTGGCGTCGCGACGGATCGGTTCGTGCGGTGTCAGCGCGTCAATGCGGTGCAGGTGCAGGTCGGCGAGCATGTCGGGCAGGATCGCGATGATGCCCAGGCGCTCCCGGTAACTGATCGGAGCCGCCGGCTGGGTCGGGTCCTCGGCGAGGACTTCGCCACTGGCCAGACGGTCGAGCTGGTCGAAGATGTCCTCCATCCAGTCGTTGTCATCCAGCCACTGGTCCCACTGCGCTTCCTGCAGCTCCACGGCGGTGAAGAAGCCGAGCGCCCAGTCGCGGCCGACGTCCAGCTCGTCCTCCTCCGGCGCATCCACGCCCTCGGGCAGGTTCTCGGGGTCCTCGGGCAGCCACAGCAGCGGTGCCAGATAGTCCGGCAGGGTCTCGTTGCCGTGGCGCACGCGGTTGGCGGCCATGCGGTGATGGGTCAACAGCAATGCCTGGACCCCGGCGCGCTCCTCGGCGTCGTCCCAGCGCGGGGTTTTGCCCCACACGGCAGGCTCCCACTGCTCCAGCGTCAGCTCGGCCGGTGACACCGCCAGGGCAGTCAGGTAGCCGTCCAGCGCTTCCAGATTGAAGCCGCGGAACGGCACCGCGCGCTGCTCCAGCAGGTTCGCGAGACGTTCGATCTGGTCGTCGTCGAGATGGGCGGATGCAGTCATGGCAGCGGTCACGCGAAGCGGGGAGATCCGGCATGGTAACGGTTGGCCTTCGCAAAACGGAGACGGGCGCACCCTGCGGCGCGCCCGTCGGCGGTGCTCATGCGTTACGCGCGCTTACTTCACGGTGAACGGCGTGCTGTAGGGCGACGCGCCATCCACGGAAACCTCCGCGGTGTAGCTGCCCGCCGGCCAGCCATTGGCGTTGTTGAAGGTGAAGTTGGTCGTGTCCATGCCGTTGGCGGCGATGGCCTGGGACTCTTCCCCGGCGACCTGACCGTCCTGGTACAGCAGGCGGGTGTGCAGGTTGGCACTGGCGGCCGCGCCACTGGTGGCCACCGACACGATGATCGGATCCCGGCTGCCGAACTGCGTGGTCGACGCGGTCAGGGCCTTGTCAGCACCCGCCTGGGTGCCCAGGGTGACCGAGCTGATGGTCATCGCGCGGTTGACCGGTGCCTGCGTGGTCGGAGCAGGCGTGCTCATCGGCGGCGGGGTCGCCACGGTATCGGTCGCCGGGGCGTTTTTCTTGCAGCCGGCCAGAGCAAGGGTTGCCAGCAGGGCGGCAGCGACGGCGTAACGCAGGGTGGGTGCGGTCATGGATAGCTCCTTGGGAAAGTCGGTCGGGTCAGCGGGTGTTGCGGTCATCGCGTGCGGGAATGCGCAGGACCTGGCCGGCCTGGATGCGGTCCGGGTTGTCGAGCTGGTCGCGATTGGCCTCAAAGATCGCGCTCCACGCACTGGCTCTGCCATAGAAGTGCTGGGCGATATGCGAAAGCGTGTCGCCGGATTTCACCGTGTACTGCTCCGAGGCCCGCTCACCGAGCATTTCCGCAGTGCTGTCCACGCGGGAGGTCACACCGGAAAAATCCGCTTGATCGAGCTTGTGGGCGGTGGTGTCGACGTGACTGGTGACGCCGGAGAAATCGGCTTTCTTGTCGGATGGACTCATTGCATCGGGCTCCTGCCGTCGTGGGCAGGGCAACGATGCCATTGCGGTTGTTAAGAACAGATCGTTGCGCCCTCACCGGTACCGGCGCGGCGCGATGTGCACGTACGCGCTACTGGCGGAGGTCGCGGCCGGCCGCAGGCGCGGGAAAGCCCGCGGTGGCGCGCCAGGGGTTGATGTCCAGGCCACCGCGCCGGGTGTAGCGCGCTTCGACGGACAGTTGCTCGGGGCGCGCGCGACGCATGAGATCGCAAAAGATCTGCTCCACGCACTGCTCATGGAAGCCGGAATGGTCACGGAACGACACCAGGTAGCGCAGCAGGCCGGCGTGATCCAGCTGCGGTCCGCGATAGCGGATGATCACCCGCGCCCAGTCCGGCTGACCGGTCACCGGGCAGTTCGATTTCAGCAGGTCGCTGGACAGCGACTCGTTGATGATCCGGTTGGCGTCGCAGACGATGAACTCCGGGCGCGGCGGACCGTAGTGGTCGATGTCGATCTCCAGCGCATCGATGGAGATGGCGTCATGCGGGGTGTCGATCGCCGGGAGGTCGAAGGCGATAGCCACCGCGCTGCCGGCGACCCCGGCAAGGTCGGTGGCCATGCGCGCGCGCACGGCAGCCTCGCTGTCGAAGCGGGTCGCATTGAACGAGTTCAGGTACAGCTTCAGCGACTTGGACTCGATCAGGTTCGGCGAGTCGGCCGGCACTGTTAGGGTGGCGATGGCCACCCGCGGCTTGCCCCGGCCGTCCAACCAGCCCAGCTCGTAGGCGTGCCAGCGATCGGTGCCGATGAAAGGCAGGGCGTCGGCACCCACGCCCAACGGTTCACGGCCGAGCGCGCGGGCGATGGGGAAGAGCAACGCGGCGTCGTAGTGGCGGGGATACGCGACGTGGCGGCCCAGCGCAAGGTCGCTGCCGGCGCTGGAGTCACCGGTAGGGGCGCTGGCCAACGAAGCGGCGGGTGCAGGGGTTGGAGTCGTCATCCGTCCATTATCGCCGACCCGTGGCTAGGGGTGCGGGGCGACCCGCCATACCGTATTGCCCACGTCATCGGCCACCAGCAACGCGCCGTCGGCTGCAATGGCGACCCCCACCGGGCGGCCGCGGGCGCGCTCGTTGGCGTCCAGAAAACCGGTCAACACATCGCGCGGGGGTGCACCGGGACGGCCGTCGATGAACGGCACGAACACCACCTTGTAGCCGCTTTTGGGGCGCCGGTTCCACGAACCGTGCTCGCCGATGAACGCACCGCCGCGGAACTGGGGCATCAGTGCGCCCTCGTAGAACGCCAACCCCAGCGGGGCGACGTGGTTGCCCAGCGCGTAGTCCGGCACGACCGCGCGCGCCACCAGATCCTCGCGCTGCGGCTGGATGCGCTTGTCCACGTGTTGTCCCCAATAACTGTAGGGCCAACCGTAAAAAGCCCCGCGCTGCACCGAAGTCAGGTAGTCGGGCACCAGATCGCTGCCGATCTCGTCGCGCTCGTTGACCACCGCCCACAGGGTGTCCGTGCCTGGCTGCCACGCCAGTCCGACCGGATTGCGCAGGCCGGAGGCATACACCTGCGTGCTGCCGGTGGCCGGATCGATTTCCATCACCGTGGCACGGTTGGTTTCCGCGCTCATGCCGTTCTCGCCGACATTGCTGTTGGAGCCGATGCCGGCGTACAGCCGCCGACCGTCCCGACTGGCGATCAGGCTCTTGGTCCAGTGGTGGTTGATTGGACCGCCGGGCAGCGCGGCGACGGTGGTGGGCCGTTCATCGATCCGGGTCTGCCCGCTGCGATACGGGACGGCGACCACCGCGTCGGCGTTGGCGATGTACAGAGTGCCGCCCACCAGGGCCATGCCGAAGGGGGAACGCAGGCCGTCCAGGAGCACACTGCGCTGGTCGGCGATGCCGTCGCCATCCACATCGCGCAGCAAGGTGATGCGGTCGGCGCTGGGCACCCCGGCGCCGGCGCGCTTCATCACCTTGCCCATCACCCATGCCTTGATGCCACCGCCGGTGTCCGGTCCGGACGGCGCATTGCTTTGAGCAACCAGCACGTCGCCGTTGGGCAGGACCAACAACCAGCGCGGGTGATCCAGCCCCGTCGCAAACGCGCGTACCTGCAGCCCGGGCGCGGCGGTGGGGATCGCGCCGTCGGCCCAGCCGATCGCAGGGGCGATGTTGACGGTGGGCAGCAGACCCTTGTCCGGTGCGGGCAACTGCGGTGGCGCGGGTCCGACTGCGGCATCAAATGGCAGCTTTGCCGTCTCACATGCGGACAGGCACAACGCGAGGGCCACCAGCAGCATTGATCGGGGCCGCAACCGGGCGGCGGGGGGAAGCGGTACGCCAGCATGGGTGCGCATCGACGGCATCTCCGCGGTAGAGCGTCGAGCGTATCTCCGACGCGGGTGACCCCGGCGTGTTGGCCCGCTCAGCCGCGGTGTTCGGTGGCCAGGTAGTCGGTGGAGCGCATCTCGATCAGCCGCGAAGTTGTGCGCTCGAACGCGGCCGTCAGCCGTCGGCCGGTGTACAGCGCGACGGGTTCGGCCGCCGCGGTGCAGATCAGGTTGACGTTGCGGTCGTAGAGCTCGTCGATCAGATGCACGAAGCGGCGCGCAGGGTCATCGTTGCCGCCATCGAACAGCGGGATCCCGCCGACCAGCACGGTGTGGAATTCAGTGGCGATCTCGATGTAGTCGCCGGCGGCGCGCGGGCCGTCGCACAGCGCCATGAAGTCGAACCACACATGGCCTTCGGCAACGCCGCGTACCGGGATGTCGCGCCCGTCGATGCGCAGCGGACCGTCATCGCGCCCACGTGTCCCGGCGAGCTCCTCCCAGCGTGTCGCCAGCCACCTGTCGGCACCGGCATCCAGCGGGGCGCGGTAGACCGGCGAGCGGGTCAGCGCACGCAGGCGGTAATCGTGATCGCTGGCCAGCTCCAGCACCTTGCAGTGCTGCTGGATCTGGGCGATCGCGGGCAGGAAGCTCGCGCGTTGCAGGCCATCCTTGAACAGGTTTTCCGGGGCGATGTTGGACGTCGTCACCAGCGCCACGCCGTTGGCGAACAGGTGCTCCATCAAACGGCCCAGCAACATCGCATCGCCGATGTCGGTGACGAAAAACTCGTCCAGCACCAACACCCGCCAGCGGCGCCCCGCGGCGCGCGCAATCGAGGCCAGGGGGTCACGCTCGCCGGCGTGCTCGCGCAGCCGTGCGTGGACATCGCGCATGAAACGGTGGAAGTGGCTGCGGTGCTTCGCCTCGATCGGCAAGCCGTCGTAGAACAGATCAACCATGAAGGTCTTGCCGCGACCGACCCCGCCCCACAGATACAGGCCCTGCACGGGTTCGACGGACTGTTTGCGCAGTCGTTGCAAAAGTCCGCGCTGAACCGGTTGCAGCAGCGCGGCGTGGATGCGATCCAGCTGGTCCAGCGCGGCCTGCTGGGCGGGATCATGCTCCCACCCGCCGCGGGCGACGCCGGCCCGGTAGCGGACGCCGGGCAGCGCATCGTCGGCCACGTTGCCGCTTGCAGCGTGGAAGGATGGCGCGGCAGCGACCGGCACTTCGTCAGGCATCGACAGCGGGCGCTGCAGCAGGCAGATAAGGCCGTACGCCGTGCTTCACCGCGCCGCGGAGGTCGATCAGTTTGCGGTGGAAGAAGTGGCTCGAATCGGGGATCCGGACCAGTTCCGGGGACGGCTGCAGGCCATTCACCCACGCGTATACCTGCTCGGGATCGACCACCTCGTCGGCCTCGCCCTGGATCACCAGCCACGGGCCATCGAACTGCGGAATCTCGGCAAACCGGTAGCCGCGGCCGCCCGCCGGCGGGGCGATCATCAGCAGCAGGCCCGCCTGGAGTTCACTGGCCACGCTGTAAGCCACGTAGGAGCCGAAGCTGAAACCTGCCAGCCACACGTCCACCTCGGGTCGCTGCGCGCGCACCCAGGCCACGACCGCGCGCAGGTCGTCGCGCTCGCCGTCGCCGTGGTCGAACCGGCCCTCGGAGTGACCCACACCGCGGAAGTTGAACCGCACGGTCGCCGCGCCGGACTGATGCAGGGCGCGTGCGGTCATCGTCACCACCTTGTTGTGCATCGTCCCGCCTTCGGTAGGCAACGGATGGCAGATCACCATCACCACCGGACGCGCGACGACGTCGGCCTCCGGCCCTTCGACGATGGCTTCGATCGCGCCGGCGGGGCCGGCCAGGGTGATGGCGGTGGGCTTGCCGGCGTGGAACTCCGGACCGTCGGGGAATGCTGGGTTGTCCATGCGCCCATGATAAACGGTGCGCAACCACCGGGTCCGGAAACGACGACGCCGCCCGGGGGCGGCGTCAGCGGTCACGCGATACGGGGGTCGCCGCAGCGCGGGATTACTTGAGGTTGTCGATCATCCAGTCCACCGACGCGATGACCTGCTCGTCGGTCAAGGCCGGGTTGCCGCCCTTCGCGGGCATCAGACCGGCGCTGCCGGTGTAACCCTCAATGGCGTGCTTGTGCAGCGTATCCATGCCCTGGGCAACGCGCGCGGTCCACTGCGCCTTGACCAGCATCGGTGCGCCGCCGGCGCCGGAGCCGTGACAGCCCGTGCACAGGCCTTCAAAGATCACCGAACCGTCCAGAGTACCGCCGTAGGCGACCTGCGAGGAGGCGGACGCCGCCGCCGCTGAAGCCGCCGCGGCCGCTGCGGCGGCACCCGTGCTGCCTGCGTAGACCGCGCCGACCGGCGCAATGCGCGCGACGGTACGCTCGGCGGCGCTGGCAGGTTCGTCATAGGGCAGTGAATTGCTGACCATCCGGGCGCCCACGATCAGCCCCAGACTGAGCACGGCCAGAAAGCCGATCACCAGCGAGAATCTCTTCAGGAATTCGAGGTCGTAATTGCGCACGGTCCCACCTTTGTGGCGCACCCCGCGGTGGGTGCGCATCGCCGTCCAACGGAAGACCGCAATCAAGCGGCCGCTGGGCAGTATAAAGAATTGCCGGCCAGACAAGTAGGGCAGGACGCGCGGGGCATTCCCGGCGGCTGCTCCCACCTCCGGTCCGTCGCCCCAACCGGGACGACGGACCGGGGACGGTCACCAGAAGCGGTAGCGGAAGTCGACACCGTAGGTGCGCGGGACGTTCATGTAGGCGTCCGCGATGCCCAGCCCGGCGATATCAAAGCCCCCGGTCATGTACGCCTCGTTGGTGAGGTTCTTGCCCCAGAGCGCCACCATCCATTTGTCACCGTCGGGCTCCCACGACAGGCGCGCGTCGACCAGGGTGTAGGCCTTGGTGAATACCAGCGGCGAGTTGTCCTGGGTCAGCTCGTACCTGTCGGAATGATGGGCCTGGGCGGAGAACACCAGCTCGCCGCCGCTGAGTGGAACGGTGTTGGTGGTGCCGATCGTCCACTGCATCTTGGGCGCCTGCTTGAGGTTCTTGCCCTCGAAGGCGGGACGGTTGGCGGCGCTGAAGCCACGGTACTCGCCATCGATCGTGCCGACGCTGGCATGCATCTGCCAGTTCTCGCTGACGATTGCCTGCAACTCACCCTCGAAGCCCTGGATCAGGGTGTCGGCCGCATTGCTGAGCACCAGCGCGCCGACATCGTTGAAGGCCGTCAGTTGCAGGTCGGTGTAGTCATTGCGGTAGTAGTTGACGTTCAAGCGCACGCGGTCGTCCATCAGCTGGGTCTTCAGGCCCACCTCGTAGGACAGCACGGACTCCTCGTCCACGCTGGTCAGCGCGGCCACCGACGCCGCACGACCGTTGAACCCGCCGCTCTTGAAGCCGGTGGCGGCACTGGCGTAGCCCATGATCGAGTCGGTGAAACGGTAATCCAGCAGCACCTTCCAGTCCGGCTTGGCCCAGCTTTCCTTACGCTGCACGTTGAAGTTGGGGGTGCCGTTGGCGCGCACCGAATTGATCGAGAACTCCTTCTCCTCGTGGCTGTAACGGCCGCCCACGGTCAGCCCGAATCCGTTCTCGAAGCGCCAGGCACCTTGCAGGTAGGCGGCGACCGCCTTGGTGTCCTGCTTGACGTAGTTGGTCGGGCCGGTCACGAAGTTGTCCTGCCGGGTCGGCTGCTCGTTGCCTTCGGCGAAGGCGAACACCCCGCCGACCCACTTGAAGGCGCCGTCGCCCTGTGAGATCAACTGGCTTTCGAACCCGCGCTGGTCCTGACTCTGGTCCTGCAGCAGATGGAAGCGCTTCTGCGCGGTGCCGTCGACATCGGCATACAGCAGGTTATCCAGACTGCGGTAGTGCGCGATGTTGCGCCAGAACACGGTGTCCAGGTCGGTTTCCAGGGTCACCGCGATACCACTCTGGTCCAGGTCGTTCTTGCCCGGCACCAGGTCGGTCTGCAGGGTGTAGTAGTTGTGATCCGGATCATTGACCGGACGGATCGCCCCGCTCTTGGTGGTGACCGGATAGCGGATCACGCCGGTCGCATACACCGGGCCGGAACGCTCCTTGACGTGGTCGATGTTGACCGTCGCGCGCGTGCGTTCGCCCAGCGGGAAGCCGAAGCCCATCCGCGCGGCGTAGATTTCCTGATCGTTGACGTCGCGGTTGTTGGTGACGTCGCGCATGATGCCGTCGCGGTTGCGGGTCAGTGCGGCGGCCGAGAAGTCGACCCACTCGCCCAGGCGCTCGCTGAGCGACACACGCAGGTCGGCGCGGCCGAGGTTGCCGATCTGGCCGGACACGGTGCCCGAGGATTCGCCGTTGGGCTTCTTGGTGATGTAGCGGATCGCGCCACCGGTGGCGTTGCGCCCGTACAGGGTGCCCTGAGGACCGCGCAGCACTTCGATGCGCTCCACGTCGTAGAGGTCGAACATCGCGCCGGTCTGACGCGGGATGTAGACGTCATCGATGTAGATCGCCACCGCCGGGTCGGTGGTGAACAGCGAATCGTCGGTGCCGACGCCGCGCAGGTAGATCTTGGCGCCGCTGCTGGTGACGGTATTGGGCTCGATGACGACGTTGGGCACGCTGAACTTGAGATCGTCGATGCGCATGACCTGATTGCGCTCCAGCTCCTCGGCGCTGATCGCGGTGATCGTCACCGGGGTTTGCTGCAGGGTCTCCTCACGGCGCTGGGCCGTCACGGTAACCGCATCCAGCTGGGTGGCGGAACGTTGCGCAGGTGCGGCAGGGCTGGCGGTGTCCTGGGCGAGGGCGAAGCCGGGCGCCAGGGCGGCGGCGACAGCGAGGGCGAGCGTGCGGGTACGGAGGTCGCGTCGGGACATGGATCACCAGATCGGTTGGTCGGGGTGGCCGGTGGAAACCGGTTAGGGCTGGGGTGCGGCGAGCAGCGTTTGGTAGCGCTGCAGGTGGAAATTGATGCGATCGGACAGCGGGTCGCGCTGCATCGACGACGGATCGTCGAGCACCATGAGATCGAGGTCACCGGTGCCGGCGGCCGTCCAGGCGGGTAAACCAGCGCCGTTGGGATTGCCGGTGCGGGCGAAGTTGACCCAGTAACCGGTCATGACCTGCCCGAATGCCGAGCCGGCGTCGTTGTCGGTCATCGACGGCAGGCCGACCGGCTCGAACAGGTAGGGCACGTCGTCGCTGTGCGCCGCGCCGGGTTGCTTGCCCTGCTTCTCCACCGGCAGGTGCGAGAAACGATAGACCCAGGCCGGGTCGCCGTGCGCGGCGACCTGACGGGCCAGGAAGCGTGCCGGGGCATGGAAGGCGCTGTCGGCAAACCAGGCGCCGACCAGCGTCTGGTCATCCATGCCCGTATACACCGCGCGCGCCTGTTTGACCGGGACGCCGCGCAGCACCGCTGCCACCGGCAGCTTGAAATTGGCGACCAGACTCTCTTCCCAACTGGTGCCGCCGATCATCAGCGGGGTCGGGTGCTGGCGGCCCTCGGCAAACGCGCGATCGACATTGCCAGGCAGCACCCGGCCATCGGTCACCGGCACCATCGCCCCGGCGGGCTGCGTTGCGGAGTAGCCGATGATCGATTCCCAAGGCAGCGCGCGCAGTTGCGCCACGACATCGCCGCCCGGGTTGATCCCCAGTGCCTTCGCCATGGCCACGCCGTCCTTCTCCAGCGATGGCGTGGCCGGACGGTCCTCCGATATGTGGCGATCAACCTCCAGATTGGCCATCGTGCCGCTCTGCGCGATGGCGCGGTGGTACAGGCCGCGTGTCATCGGCGATGTCATCAGTGCGGTCACCGCCACTCCACCCGAGGACTGCCCGAAGATGGTCACGTTGTCCGGGTCACCGCCGAAGGCCTCGATGTTGTCGTGTACCCACCGCAGCGCCGCGGCCATATCCATCAGGCCGTAGTTCGCCAACGGTTGGTCGGGTTGGCTCGCGCTGAGCGCCGGGTGGGCGAACAGGCCGAGCTGGTCGAGCCGGTAGTTGATGGTGACCACCACCGCGCCGCGGTGCGCCAACGCCTTGCCGTCATGGCGCGAACCGGTCCCGATCCGGGCAAAGCCGCCGTGGATCCAGACCATGACCGGCGCCTTGGCATCGGACGCGATCTGCGGGGTGTAAACGCTGAGGTTCAGACAGTCCTCCGCGACGGTGAACTCCGCCAGCCACGGGGCGACAGCACCGTTGCGTGCCGTGGTCGTCTGCGGGCAGATCGGTCCATGACGGGTGCCGTCGCGCACGCCCTTCCACTGCGGCGCGGGGCCCGGTGGACGCCACCGGCCCGCGCCACCGACATCGCCGGCAAAGGGAATGCCGCGGAACACACTGATGCCTTCGTCCACGAACCCGCGCACCTCGCCCCCGACGGTGCGCACCAGCGGCGCGGCGTCGGCAACAGGTGCCGGGCCGCCGGGCGTGCTGCATCCGGCCAGGATCGCCACCAGCGCGGTAGACAGGACGAGCGGGGCGGCGCCGCAGCGCACCGGGTAACGGGAGTTGTGGACCATCCTGGGGGCACCGTTGGCGAGCGAAGTCAATCCGAGTATCTTCATAAATGTCCGGACAATCAACGACACTTTTTTAAGCCCCCATTCATATTTCCGGGCAGCCTCTGGCGCGGAGCGGAGGAGTGGGGCGACGGCGCAATGGCGCGGTGGATCAAGCAGGAGTGGTGCATGGCGATACCCCTAACGCGGCACGTGGTGCAGGTCTTGCGCTATCCGGTGGGCATGCCGCAGGAGGCGGATTTCGGCCTCGAGCAGCGAGCATTGGCCGTGCCCGCGGCGGGCGAGGTATTGCTGCGGACGCACTGGCTGTCGTTGGATCCCTACCTGCGCCCGTTGCTGGCCGGCCGCTACGCCATACCGCGCCCTGCGCTGGGTGACGTGGTCCCCGGTGGCGCGCTGTCGCAGGTCCTGCACAGCAACAGCGAACGCCTGGTCGCCGGCGACTGGGTGGTGGGTGACACCGGCTGGTGCGACCACGCGGTGGCCTCCGCCGACAGCCTGCGCCGGGTGGACCCGCAGCAGGCACCGCTGGCCACCGCGCTGGGCGTGCTGGGGATCCCCGGCCTGACCGCATGGGCCGGGCTGCAGACCATTGGTCGTCCACAGCCGGGCGAGACCGTGCTGGTTTCCACCGCCGCCGGTGCGGTGGGCAGCGTGGCCGGCCAGCTGGCGCGGCGTGCCGGATGCCGCACCGTCGGCATCGCCGGACTGCCGGAGAAGTGCGCAATCGCACGCGACGCGTTCGGGTTTGACGCGTGCGTCAGCCATCTCAGCCCGACCTTTGCCGAGGACCTTCGCGCTGCCTGCCCCGACGGCGTGGATGTGTACTTCGACAATGTCGGCGGCGCGGTGCTGGAAGCGGCGTTGTCGTTGCTGCGGCCGCGGGCGCGGGTGGTGCTGTGCGGGATGAGCGCGCAGTACAACCAGGCCGAGCGTCCGCCCGGCCCGAATCTGGGTCCGGTGATCGGCGCCCGCGCCACCCTGCAGGGGCTGGTGGTGTTCGACCATCTGGCGCGATTCGACGAGTTTAGCGACGAGGTCGCGCCGCTGGTGCGCGATGGCAGTGTGCAGTACCGCGAGTCGATCAGCGAAGGGCTGGCTGCTGCGCCAGCGGGCTTCGTCGCGATGATGTCGGGTCGCAACCTGGGCAAGTCGCTGGTGAGGGTCGCGGCATGACCCCGCCGGTGCGACGCCGCTTCGTCCGCATCGGCGAGCGCCAGGTCCATCTGCGCCATGCCGGCTCCGGTCCGGCACTGGTGCTGCTGCACCAGTCGCCGCAGAACTCGCGGATGTGGCTGGAGATGATCGCGCGCTTCGCCGACCGCTACACCGTCATCGCACCGGACACGCCGGGATTCGGGTTTTCCGATCCGCTGACGATCGCCGAGCCGTCGATTGCCGATCTCGGCCGGGCGACCGTGGAGGCGCTCGACGCGCTGGGCATCGCGCGGTTCGCGGTGTTCGGCATGCACACCGGCGGCCTGGTAGCAGCCCAGATCGCGGCCGCGTATCCCGACCGGGTCAGCGCGCTGGTGGTCGATGGCTATGCCGCGTTCACGCCCGAGGATAGTACGAGCTACGGCGAGCGCTACCTGCCGCCGTTCGTGCCCGTCTGGGACGGCTCGCACCTGCGCTGGCTGTGGTCGCGGATGCGCGAGCAGAAGTATTTCTTTCCGTGGTACGACGACCGCGCGCAGGCCGCGATGGCGATCGATCCGCACACCACCGCCAGCACCCACGAGGCGGTGATGGACGTGCTGGAGGTGGGCGATGCCTACCGCGCCGGCTACGGGGCGGCGTTCCGGCATGTCGAACACGGCTTTCTGTCGACCATAAAGGCGCCGTCGCTGCTGGTATTCCGGCGCGGCGACCCGTTGCTGGCCCACCTGCCGCGCCTGCCCGCGTTGCCGGACAACGTGCAGGCAATGGTCGAGGAGGACGGCATCGCGGGCATGCATCGGCGGATGGACGCGTTGTTTGCCGACGCTCTGGCTGATGAAGCACCAGCCTGCCGGGCGGCCGCTGCCGCCGGCGACGGGTCCGCATCCGGAGGCGGCGCTGCAGGCAGCGACCCGTCTGGCGTAGCTGACGGCACCGGTTGGTCGCGCCAGATCGTCGTCTGCGACGCGGGCGACATCGCGTTGTCCAAGCGCTCCGGTTCCGGGGCGCTGCGGCTGGTGTTGCACGCCCCCGGGGAGCGCCCGATCCCGCTCCCCGCGCTGGACGACGCTGGGCTCAGCGCGGTGGTAGCGCCGGACCTGCCGGGTCACGGCGCATCCAGTGAGGTCACCGCACCCCTCGGCGTGGAGACAATGGTTACCGCGATCCTCGCCGCGCTGGGCTGCGCAGACGACAGCCTGCCGATCACGATTGAAACCCATGGTGCGGCAGCCGGTTACGTCCCCGCGCTGGCGTCACGGCTGGGCCTGCGCCTGCAGCGGATCGTGCTGTACCGGCCGTGGCTGCTGGAGGGCAACGAGGTTGCGACCCTGCTGGCGCAACTGCCCGATCCGACACTGCTGCGCGCCGGAGGTCATCTTGACGAGGCCTGGCAGTGGGAGCGCGAACGCCATCTTTTGTGGCCGTGGTTGGCACCGTCGGCAGCGGCCCGGCGCGCCGTCAGCGCGCCGACACCGATGCAGGTCAACGACAACGTCGTCGAGTTGCTGCGGCTGGGCGCGCGAGCGCAACTGATGTTCCGCGACGCTGCCGCGCCCGCACTGGCGAGCCGACTGGCTGCGCTGGGCGTGCCGCTGGAGACGAACACCTCGGAGACATCCGATGACTTCCAGGGGCGTGCGGCGGCCATGCTGCATCAGCACGCCGACACCGTCCCGAATCCATAACCATCCGCCACGGCACCGGCGCGCAGCGCGCCGACCGACGCCACACCCGAGGACTTCCCATGGGCACCACGCTTTCTCCCGACACCGTCATCGCCGATCTGAGGTCGCGCTGGGGCAACGCCGTCATTACCGACCCGGCGGAACTGGACTACTTCGCCACCGACGTCTACGCCAAGGGCGAAGCCTTGCTGGCCGTCCTGCGCCCGACCAACACGGCGCAGCTGGCTGCCGCCGTCGCCGCGCTGACCGCTGCCGGCGTCGCAGTGATCGCACGTGGCGGCGGCATGAGCTACACCGGTGGCTACCTCGCCACGGGACAGCCGACCGTGCTGGTCGATACCGCTGGCCTGGACCAGGTGGTGGAGATCAATGTCGAGGACGCCTACGTGGTGGTCGAGGCCGGCGTGACCTGGCAGGCATTGCAGCAGGCGTTGGATGCGAAGGGTGTGCGCACTCCGTACTTCGGCCCGATGTCCGGCTCGCACGCCACCGTCGGCGGCGCCCTGTCGCAGGGCAGCGTGTTCCACGGCTCGGCGCGCTATGGCGCATCGGGTGACTCGGTGCTGGGGCTGGAAGTCGTCACTGCGGCGGGCGAGATCCTGCGCACGGGATCGGCCGCCTCGGGCAACGCGGCGCCGTTTTTCCGCTGGCACGGCCCCGATCTGACCGGGGTGTTCCTTGGCGATTGCGGGCTGCTGGGGATCAAGGTGCGCGCCAGCCTGCGTCTGTTGCCCAAGCATTCGAACATCGACTATCTGTCGTGGCAGTTCGAGCGCGCCGACCAGCTGATGGGCGCGATGGGCGCACTCGCCCGCGCCGGTTTGGCCTCGGAAACCGCGGCGTTCGACCCCGCCCTGTCGCAGATCCGCATGCGTCGGGCCAGCCTCAGCAGCGACGTCAAATCGCTCGGCAACGTCATCAAGAAGGGCGGCTTGTTGCAAGGCCTGAAACTCGTCACCAAGGGCCGCGACTTTCTCGACCCGGACCTGTTCACCCTGCACATCACCCTGGAAGCCGACTCGGCCGGCGAGATCGCCGCGCGCGTCGAGAAGGCCCGCAAGGCAGTGGCGTCATTCGGCCACGAAGTCGAGAACAGCGTGCCCAAGGTGATGGCGGCCAACCCGTTTGCCGCCAAGAACGCGATGCTCGGCTCGGCCGGCGAGCGTTGGGCGCCGATCCACGGGATCGTGCCGCACTCGCGCAGCACCGAGTTGTTCAACGCGCTGCAGGATCTGTTCGCCGCCGAGAAGGTGACGATGGACCAGCACGGGTTGTTTATCGGCACCCTGATGACCACCGTCGGTGCGCAGGCGGCCCTGATCGAGCCGTGCATCTACTGGCCCGACTCGCACAACGCCTTTCATGTGCGCACCGTGGATGCCGACCACCTCGCCAAGATCGGCTGTCCCGGCGAGAACCTGCCGGCCCGCGCGGCCGCCGACGCGCTCAAGCGCAAAATCGCGGACACCATGCGGGCCCACGGCGCGGCAAACTTCCAGATCGGCAAGTTCTACACCTATCGCGAAGGCCGCGACCCCGCGGCGCTGGCGCTGCTGGATGCGATCAAGGCCCAGCTGGATCCCAAGGGATTGATGAATCCGGGGATTCTGGGCCGCTGATCAAAACGGCGCGCGCTCCCTGGCAACGGCATCAAACCGATCCGCGCCCAGCCAATTCTTCAACCGGTTCGAATCCAATCGTGCACAAATCTTTTCCGGTGCTGCCCGCTATCGCACTCTGTCTTGTCCTGACACTTTCAGGCTGCGTGCAGCGATTGCCGAAGCCAGAGCCGGCGGCAGCTGCGATTGCCGACGCCACACCGCCGACGTTCACGGTCCAGGCCGGCATGAACGACACTTGGAACGCCGTGGGTCAGGTGCTGATACGCACGCCCGGCGTCAGCTTCGATGGCCGATCGCAGATGATGGGGCTGAACGCAGTCCGCTTCCGCGGCGCGCCATTGCTGGTGCTGACCCGCGCGCTGCCGTTGTCGGACGTCGTCATGGCGCTCACCACCGAAGTAAGCGTTACGACGCCGAACGGGACCCCTGTGCACGGCAACGACGCCGCCGAACTGCTCGGGGCCGTGGAACGGGACCTGCCGGCGGAGATCGAGCGCGTGAAGGCAGGCCTTGCCGCGCAAGCGGTGGCAGCGCGACAGCCCGGCACGCCCAAGAAGAAGAAAAACAAATAGCAAAAGACACGCGCTACGACGGCTGCTTGGCTCATGTGAGCTTCGGTTCATCCGCGTTGTGCAGACTGCAACGTAAGTCACCCTTCGAAGGCACAGCTCATGTCGATCAGCAGCCCCCGTACCCTCGCACTCGCTGTCTGCCTGGCGATGTCCGCCGTGAGCGGCGCAGCCCAGGCCCAGACTGTCGGCTACAACATTCGTACCGGCGACATCTGGGTGGACAGCCGTCTGGGCGAGATCAACGATTACGGGACCCGCTATCGCGACCCGTTCATCAACGAACTCAGCAACAACTACGGAGCTCCCCGGCAGTACGTCAGCGAACTGCTGACGGTGCGCCACTGGGCACCGGCAGACGTGTACTACGCGTGCGCCATCGCTCACTACCTGAATCGTCCGTGCCGTGAAATCGTGCGCGAGTACGACCGCAATCCCGGACAGGGTTGGGGTGTCATGGCAAAAAGCCTGGGCATCAAGCCGGGCTCGAAGGCGTTCCACGACTTCAAACGCGGCACCGTTTCCACCTACGACCGCTGGGGATATCCGGTGGTGATCGATCGCGATGTGCACGTTGACTGGTCCAAGCACGGCCCCGGCCACGGCAAGCAAAAGGTCGACAACAAGGGCCACAGCGA
>JBDSPO010000166.1:0-2778 GCA_039930265.1 Lysobacter sp.
CTGGCGCGCATCGTCGCGCACGCCACCCATTCGCAGGCGCCGGAGTGGTTCACCACCGCGCCGGTGACCGCGATCCGCAACGTGCTGGACAAGGCGGGCTGGACGGTCGCCGACGTGGACCTGTTCGAGATCAACGAAGCGTTCTCCTGCGTGGCGATGGCCCCGATGAAGGACCTCGACATTCCGCACGACAAGGTCAACGTGCACGGCGGCGCTGTCGCGCTGGGCCACCCGATCGGTGCCAGCGGGGCGCGCCTGGTGGTGACGTTGATCAACGCGCTTCGCGCACGTGGTGGTAAAAAGGGCGTTGCATCGCTGTGCATCGGCGGTGGCGAGGCAACCGCGATCGCGATCGAGTTGCCCTGACTTCATCTACCGTTGTCAATACCGAATGCCAGCCCAACAGCTAACGATAGTTTGACAAAAAAAGATAGCCCTACCGCTTGACAGGCGCGAACAGCCCGTCATCATGTTACCGGTACGCAAATGCGTGCTGCCGAATTTTTCTTACGACGAGGAATACACCATGACTTTGAACAAGGCGCTGCTTGCCCTCGCTATGGGCTTCGCCCTGGCTGCCTGCTCCAACACCCAGCAGGCCGACAGCTCCGCTGCCGAAGCCGCCACTGCTGCCAACGAGGCTGCTGAAGCCGCTGCCAACGCTGCCGCCACCGGCGACGCGATGGCTACCGACGCTGCCCAGGCTGCTGCCGACGTTGCAGCCTCGGCTGCCGACGCTGCTGCTACCTCGGCTGACGCCGCTGCTGCTGGTGGTGACATCACCGCCCGTGACGACGCTGCCGACGCTGCCGAGAACATGGCTGACTCCGCTGAGCAGGCCAAGGACGCTGCTGAAGAAGCCGCTGCCGCTGCCGACGCGAAGAACAACACCGACGGCAAGTAATATCGCCCCGTTGTAGCGTTCTTTGTAAGAAAGCCGCCGGGTTCGCCCGGCGGTTTTTTTATGCGCGTCCTTTCGATGATGGGTTGAACCGTGCGCGTGCCGGTGCTGTGGTCTTCACATTGCTTTACAGGGGTGCATTGGATAGTTCGCACGCCGGCAGAACCGGCGAACCACGCAGTCCCACTGCCGACTTTCCAGGAGCTTTCCATGAACCA
This sequence comes from Lysobacter sp., assembly GCA_039930265.1. GTDB lineage: Bacteria > Pseudomonadota > Gammaproteobacteria > Xanthomonadales > Xanthomonadaceae > Novilysobacter. The sequence goes on from JBDSPO010000166.1 coordinate 1,120, forward strand.
CAAGATCACCCTGATGCTCGCCGCCAGCATGTTTGCCCTCGCCGCCTGCAACTCGCCGCAGGCCGAGCGCGACGCTGACGCTGCCGCCACCCAAGCACGTGCCGCCGGCGAGCATGCCGCCGACGCTGCGGGCTCCGCCACGGACGCCGCCGCCCACAGCATCGATTCTGCTGCCGAATCGGCCGCAGAGTCCGCACGCCAGGCCGCTGATGCGACCGGTGCCGCTGCGCAGAACGCCGCTGATTCCACCCAGGCCGCCGCTGCCAACGCCGCGGAGTCCGCGGATCGCGCCACCGACTCGATCCAGGAGTCGTATGAAGCCGGCAAGGCGAGCGCCGCGGACAAGATCGGCAGCGCCGCCGACAGCGTCGCCGAGCGCATGAAGAAGGAGAAGGCCGAAGCTGAAGCCGCCGCCAAGCGTGCTGCTGCCGACGCCAACAACTGATCCCTCCGGCTCGGTGTTGACCACAAGGCCCGCGCAAGCGGGCTTTGTCTTTTCCGGCAATGCCACTGCAAGACCGAGTGGGGAAGGCGTCCGGTATCCTGTGCGGTCATTCCCCTCCGGCCGGTTGCCATGCCTGTACTGACCTCCGCTCTCGACCCCCGCTCGCAGGAGTTCCAGGACAACGTCGCCTGGCACCGGGCCCTGGTGGACGAACTGGACAGCCGACTGGTCCGCGCCGCGCAAGGCGGCGGCGACAAGGCACGCGAGCGCCATACCGCGCGCGGCAAGCTGCTGGTGCGGGACCGCATCACCGCCCTGCTCGATCCGGGCTCACCCTTTCTTGAAATCGCCCCGCTCGCCGCGGAAGACATGTACGACGCTGCCGCGCCCGCCGCGGGCATGGTCTGCGGCATCGGCCGGGTCATGGGCCAGGAAGTGGTCGTGGTCGCCAACGATGCGACCGTCAAGGGCGGCACGTATTTTCCGATGACGGTGAAGAAGCACCTGCGCGCGCAGGAAATCGCCAGCGAAAACCACCTGCCCTGCATCTATCTGGTCGACTCCGGCGGCGCGTTCCTGCCGCTGCAGGACGAGGTGTTTCCCGACAAGGAGCACTTCGGCCGGATCTTCTACAACCAGGCCCGGATGAGCGCGGAGAACATTCCGCAGATCGCTGTCGTGATGGGCAGCTGCACCGCCGGTGGCGCGTACGTGCCCGCGATGAGCGACGAGTCGGTGATCGTCCGCGAACAGGGCACGATTTTCCTCGGCGGTCCGCCGCTGGTGAAGGCGGCCACCGGCGAGGTGGTGGATGCCGAGACGCTGGGCGGCGCCGATGTGCATACGGCGATCTCCGGTGTGGCCGATCACTACGCCCAGGACGACCGTCACGCGCTGCAGATCGCCCGTGACATCGTCGCCAGTCTCAACCGCAAAAAGACTCTGTCCGTCGCGGTCCAGCGGATGCGCGAGCCGCTGTTCGCCGCGCAGGAGCTGTATGGCGTCGTGCCGAAGGACAGCCGGCGTCCGTTCGACATCCGCGAGGTCATCGCGCGGGTGGTGGACGGCAGCGAGTTCCAGGAGTTCAAGGCGCGCTACGGCAAGACATTGGTCACCGGTTTCGCGCATATTCACGGCTATCCCGTGGGCATCGTCGCCAACAACGGCATCCTGTTTGCCGAGAGCGCACTCAAGGGCGCCCACTTCATCGAGCT
>JBDSPO010000167.1:0-8384 GCA_039930265.1 Lysobacter sp.
GCACGCCACATCAGGCCCTGGGTGATGCCGGCAATCCACATCGAGGCGATGTAGAACACCACGCCGATGGTGTGCACCCAGAAGTGCGCATCGATCCACTTGGTCGAGTACATCGACTGGGCGCCGATCAGGCGCGGATACAGCGAGTACAGCGACCCGAACGAGATCATTGCCACCCATCCCAGGGTGCCCGCATGCACGTGGCCCACGGTCCAGTCGGTGTAATGACTGAGCGAGTTGACGGTCTTGATCGACAGCAGCGGGCCTTCAAACGTCGCGATCATGTAGAAGCTGATGGCGACGATCAGGAATTTCAGGATCGGATCGGTGCGCAGCTTGTGCCATACGCCCGACAGGGTCAGGATGCCGTTCATCGCGCCGCCCCAGCTGGGGGCGAGCAGGATTACCGAGAACACCATGCCCACCGATTGCGCCCAGTCAGGCAGCGCGGTGTAGTGCAGGTGGTGCGGGCCGGCCCACATGTAGACCGAGATCAGCGCCCAGAAGTGCACGATCGACAGGCGGTAGGAGTAGATCGGACGGCCGGCTTGCTTGGGCACGAAGTAATACATCATCGCCAGGTAGCCGACCGTCAGCAGGAAGGCGACCGCGTTGTGCCCGTACCACCACTGCGCCATGGCATCCACCGCGCCGGTGTAGACCGAGTAGGACTTGAACAGGCCCGCGGGCAGCACGAGGTTGTTGACAATGTGCAGCAGACACACGCCGATGATGTAGGCGCCGTAGAACCAGTTGGCGACATAGATGTGTTTGACCCGTCGCTTGGCGATGGTGCCGAAAAACAGCCAGCCATAGGCGACCCAGACGACCGCGATGAGGATGTCGATCGGCCATTCCAGTTCGGCGTATTCCTTGCCCTGGGTGAGGCCCATCGGCAGGGTGATCACCGCGCTGAGCATGGCCGCCTGCCAACCCCAGAACACGAAACTGGCCAGCTTGTCCGACAGCAGGCGGACGTGACAGGTGCGCTGGACTACATAGAGACTGGTGGCGAACAGCACCGAGCCACCGAACGCGAAGATCACGCCGTTGGTGTGCAACGGACGCAGACGGCCGTAGCTCAGCCACGGAATGCCCTCGCCCAGAGTGGGCCAGTAGAGCTGGGCGGCGATGAACACGCCGACGGCCATGCCGACGATGCCCCAGAACATGGTCGCAACCACGAACTGGTGAACCACTTTGTCGTTGTAGTAACCGCGGGGCGCGGCCACCTCCGGTACACCGGGTGCGCCCGGTGCTGCCATGGCGTCATGCACAGTCATGAATGGACCTTCATTTTCGTTGTGACCTATTTTCCCGAATGCAAGCGCTCGGGTACTTGATCTGGATCAATCTGACGGGTTGGAACAGGTGTTAGGCGAACGTCGCAATGACGCACGCACATGACCGCTTGAGCGGGCGCGGGATCCGGGGGGTTCGTCACGCACCGGTTGCTTCACGGACGGCAGCAGCATGGCGCCGCTCGTGGCTTGCCGGATCGTGGCCTCGAGCGTCCCCTGTGTGGCGACGCCGGGAACCGGCACCGCGTTCGGAGCGGGCCCATTGTAATGGATTGCCCGGGCGAAACCGAGCGCGGCCACCCTCCGCCCAGCCGTTGGCTGTGCCGGAACGGGCGGCCCCGGTGAATGGATCAGTCCGGCGTGCGGATCAGCGCAGTGCTTTGCGCACCGCGGCGACAAATTCGGGATCCGGCTTGCTGCCCATTTTCTCCGTGCGCGCCAGGATGCGGCCATCGGCGTCCAGCAAAATCAGCGCACTGGTGTGATTGAACTCGCCATCGGCCAGCGCGCGATAGCGGACGTTGAGGACGCCGGCGATCGCCCGCACATCGCTTGCCGCCGGGCTGGCCAGCGTCCACTGGGTCGGATCAAGCTTGCGCTGGGTCGCGGTCCTGGCCAAGGCCGCCGTGGTGTCCCGGGCGGGATCCATGCTGATCAGGGTGATGCCCAGGCGTGCACGTTCGGCATCGTTGAACTGCTTCTGCACCGCTTTGCCGCTGTCGATGATCAGCGGGCAGATGTATTGGCAGGAGGTGTAGAACATCGAGACCAGTTGCGGCTTGCCACGCTGGTCGCTCCAGGCGCGCTTGCGGCCGTGCTGATCGCTCAGTTTGACCTTGAGTTGATAGACCGAGTCACTCGGCAACGGCGCTTTCTGCGCGGTGCCGGCGGTCGCCGGCGCGGGGCCGGCGACGGCGCTGGTGCCCAGCAGGGCCAGCGCGACGGAGAGGGCGAGACGTTTCATGGCTTGTCCTTGACGCAGCGGAATCCCAGATTGGCGGTGCTCGACTCGGCGCTCAGAGAGGACAGCATCGCCACCCGCATCAGCACCGCGTAGTTGTCGCGGTCGTTCATCGACAGGGCGCCGGCGCCGCAGAAGCGGGCGTTGTCCGGATCCCCCTGGTTGCGGTTGTCGGCATCCATCAGCATCGAGGAGAAGTCCTCGGTCCATTCCCAGACCAGGCCGTGCAGGTCCTGGACGCCATAGACGTTGGCCGGCTGCAGGCCGGCACGCGGTAGGGCGGCGTTGGACGGCCGCGAATACCAGTTCAGGATGCGTTCCCGCCAGACCCGGTCGTTGCGGGCGTCGCGACGCGTTTCATCCGCGGCGGCGGCGTACTCCCACTCCGTCCACGTCGGCAAGCGCGCCCCTTGCGCTTCGCAATAGGCATTGGCGGCGAACCAACTCACCTGCACCACGGGCTGCTCGGGCTTGGCCGCCCCGCCCAGTTCCAGTGGTCCCGCCCAGTGGGACAGGTATCGGCTCTGGGCCATGACCCCCGGCACGCGGCCACGTCGCCACTGCGGATTGGTCTTGCTGAAAGCGAGGAACTCGGCGTTGGTGACCGGCGTGCGCATCATCCAGAACGGCGCGACCGGCTGTTTGCCGGGCGCGTCCTCGTAGTTGAGCGCACTGGAAAAACGGCCGCCGGGTATCGGCAGGTAGTCCCCCCCACCGGCGCTGACGCCGGCGAGGGGGAGCGCGACCAGCACCAGGGTGGCGATCGCGCGGATCACGTCAGTGACCTGCCGAGGCGTTGACGGGCTTGGCCTTGCGGATCTTGGCGACCTCTTCCTTGCTGACCTTGCCACCCGGGTTGTTCCAGCTGTTGAGTACGTAGGTGGAGATGTTGGCCACCTCGTCGTCGGTGAGCTGGTTCATCGGCGGCATGATCGAGTCGTAGTCGGTGCCATTGACCGTGACCTTGCCCTGCATGCCGTGCAGGATCACCCGAGGTACCGAGGTCGGATCGGCCTTGATGTAATCGGAGGCCGCGAGCGGCGGGAAGACACCGGCCATGCCTTCGCCGTTGCCCTGGTGGCAGGTCGAGCAGGTGCCCATGAACAGCTCCTTGCCGGCCTTGATCTGCTCCTCGGTGGTCAGGTCACCGCTGGCATGCGCCGCGGCAGCCACGGCTACGGCTTGGAGGCTCGAGCTGGCGCGGTCACCGATGTACATCTCGTCCACTTCCAGGCCCGAGTAGATTTCCTTGTTCTCCGGACCATCCGCCTTGAGGATCGCCAGCGCGCCCTTGTTGAAGGCACGGAAGATGCTGTGGTCGACCAGCACGTAGCTGCCAGGCACTTCCAGGTGGAACTCCATCATGGCCGCGCCGCCGGACGGAATCAGCGTGGTCTGCACGTTTTCCTGGTACCTGGTGCCGCCTTCGTACCAGACCTTGTCGAAGATCTCGCCGATGACGTGGAAGCTCGACACCAGATTCGGGCCGCCATTGCCGACATACAGGCGCACCGTCTCGCCGACCTTGGCGGTCAGCGCCTTGTCACCGGTGGTGGAACCTTCCGAACCGTTGAAGAGCACGTAGGTCGGGTGCTCGTCGATCGCTTTTTCCATGTCGAACGGCTGGAGACCCTTTTCGCGATATTTGCCCTTGGTGTAGAAGTCGCCCTGCATCACGTAGTACTCGCGGTCGACCTTCGGCAGTCCTTCCGGCGGCTCGACCAGGATCATTCCGTACATGCCGTTGGCGATGTGCATGCCCACCGGTGCGGTCGCGCAGTGGTAGACGTACAGGCCCGCATTCAGCGCCTTGAAGGTGAACTGGGTCTGGTGGCCGGGCGCGGTGAAGCTGGACGCCGCGCCACCGCCGGGCCCGGTCACCCCGTGCAGGTCGATGTTGTGCGGCATTTTGCTGTCGGGCATGTTGCGCAGACGGAACTCGACCGTGTCGCCTTGGCGGACGCGGATGAAGCTGCCCGGCACGGTGCCACCAAAGGTCCAGAACGTGTAGTCCACGCCCTCGGAGATCGGCATCACCTTCTCGATCACGTCCAGTTCGACGATGACCTTGGCTGGAGCGGTGCGGCCGGTGGCCGGCGGTACCATCGGCGGACTGGTGAGGATGGCGTTGATCGGCTCGCCCTGCGGCGGGCCGAAGTCGCCTTTGCGCGAGCCGACAATTTCATCGGGGCCGGCGTCGGCGACAGGCTTGTCGGACGTCGAGCCGGAGCGGTCACAGGCTGGCAGGGCCAGTGCCAGTGCCGCCAGCAGCGGTATCAGGTAAATATTCTTGCGCATCATCCGGGCTCTCGGTGGTGGTGTGTAGTGGTTACAAAAAAGGGTGCGCGGTCGCCACGGAGCGAAAAGCCAGCCGGGTAGCGCGTCGGGATTGCGAGAAGGGTGGCAGCATCCCGGGCAATCAATTTGATCCGGATCAAATTCCTCCCATACGGTTCCCCCGTCTGACGGCTGCTTGATCCAGGTCAGACGCGGAGCTCCATACCCGACCCGACCCGACCCGACCCAGGGATCAATCTGCTCGGACATCACGCCAACCAGGACGTCACCCGCGCGCCCCGGGCTGACCCTGTACGCATGCGTATGGCGAACGGATTTGATGTGAGTCAACACATTTTTCCTGCCAAACCGGCAGAATCCAAGGTTTCCCCCTGCGTTGCGTGAACCCATGAATCGACCTTCTTCCTTCGACTACGAGCAGTTGCTGGCCTGCGGCCGTGGCGAGATGTTCGGGCCAGGCAACGCGCGCCTGCCGGCGCCGCCGATGCTCATGTTCGATCGCATCACCGAGATCAGCACCGAAGGCGGCAAGTACGGCAAGGGCTTCGTGCGTGCCGAACTGGATATCCGTCCGGACCTGTGGTTCTTCCCGTGCCACTTTGAAACCGATCCGGTCATGCCCGGTTGCCTGGGTCTGGATGCGATGTGGCAGTTGTGCGGGTTCTACCTGCCGTGGCTCGGTGCACCGGGGCGCGGCCGCGCGCTGGGCGTGGGGCAAGTGAAGTTCAGCGGTCAGGTGCTGCCGGACGCCAAGCTGGTCACCTACGAGCTGGACATCCGCCGGGTGATGCGCGGTAAATTGGAACTGGTGATCGCCGACGGACGCACGCTGGTGGACGGGCGCGAGATCTACAGTGCGTCTGACCTGCGGGTCGGACTGTTCACCTCGACGGAGGGCTTCTGAGCATGGCTGGTGTTGCAAATCGACGTGTAGTGGTGACCGGCATGGGCATCGTGTCCTGCCTGGGCAATGATCAGGCCAGCGTGACCGCGGCACTGCGGGAGAGCCGCCCGGGCATTCGTTTCATCCCCGAGTACGCCGAGCTGGGCCTGCGCAGTCAAGTGGCCGGTGAGCCGCAGATCGACCTGACCGCCGAGATCGATCGCAAGGTCAAGCGGTTCATGGGCGACGCCGCCGGCTTCGCCTATGTGGCGATGCGGGACGCGATCGCCGACGCGGGCCTCAGCGACGAAGCCGTCCGCGACGCCCGCACCGGTTTGATCGCCGGTTCCGGCGGCGGCTCGCCGCAGTGGCAGATCGAGACCGGCGACCTGCTGCGCAACAAGGGCGTGCGCAAGGTCGGTCCGTACATGGTCCCGCGCACGATGGGTTCCACGGTGTCGGCGACGCTGTCGACCGCCTTCGGTATCCGCGGACTGAGCTACTCGATCTCCGCGGCGTGCGCGACATCCGCGCATTGCATCGGTGCCGGCGCCGACCTGATCCGCCACGGCGCGCAGGACATCATCGTCGCCGGCGGTGGTGAGGAACTGCACTGGGGCATGACTGCGCAGTTTGATGCGATGGGCGCCTTGTCGACCAAGCGCAACGATGCGCCGGCAACGGCTTCGCGGCCGTACGACGCCGACCGCGACGGTTTTGTCATCGCCGGTGGCGGTGGGATGCTGGTACTGGAGGAATACGAGCACGCGGTCGCCCGCGGCGCGAACATCATCGCCGAGCTGGTCGGCTACGGCGTGACCTCCGATGGCGTCGACATGGTCGCCCCCTCCGGTGAGGGCGCCGTGCGCTGCATGCGCATGGCAATGGCCGGCCTGAATGGCTCGCCGGTAGGTCGGATCGACTACCTCAACACGCATGGCACCTCGACGCCATTGGGCGACGTGGTTGAACTGGAATCGGTGCGCAGCGTGTTTGGCGACGGCATGCCGCCGATTTCGTCGACCAAGGCGCTCAGCGGACACTCGCTCGGTGCGGCCAGCGTGCATGAGGCCATTTACTGCCTGCTGATGATGCGCGAAGGCTTCATCGCCGGTTCGGCCAACATCGATACTCTCGATCCGCGCGTGGAAGGATTCCCGATCGTGCGCGAGAGCCGCGAAGCGTCGCTGGAGACGGTGATGTCGAACAGCTTCGGTTTCGGCGGCACCAACGCCAGCCTCGTTTTTGCGCGGGTCTGACGATGCACCGCGCCATTCACTGATCCAGGAGAAGGACCGCAATGAAGACTTCACCGGTGACCGTTTTGTCCGCACTGGCGCCGCTGGTGCTGGGCATCGCTTTCGCCCTGCCGGCCGCCGCCATGCCGGTGGCGCAGTCGGCGCATGATCACGCCAGCCACCCGCCGGCAACGTCGCGCGCGGATGACGCCAAGTCCCACGCGGGCCATCACGCAGATGCCACCGCTATCGCCATTTCCGCCGACCACGTGCAGTGGCAGCCTGACGCGCCCCTGATACAGGGCATGCAGCGCATGCGCGATGCGATGGCCGGCCTGGAGCACCACGAGATGGGCCATCTGGACGAGAGCCAGGTGGACCAGCTGGCTACCCAGGTGGATGAAGCGGCGGCCTTCATGTTTGCCAACTGCAAGCTTGACGCGGCGCCCGACGTCGCCCTGCACGGACTGTTGGCGCGGCTGATGGCCGGTGCCGAAGCGCTGCACGCGGACCCGACCGATCCGGCGCCGGTCGCGGACATGCGCGCTGCGCTGGCGCAATACCCGCAGTTGTTCGACGATCCCGGGTTTGCCAAGGTCGCCGAGGATCACGACGAGGCCTGAGCGCGGCGGTCCGCAGGTCAAGCCGACCCGCGTGAAGCAAATTCGCCCGGGCTGCAATCAGACCGGGGCGTGCCAGTCGCCGGTGGCCAGGGTCCTGCGTAGCGCGGCTTCCGCGGATGCCGGGTCAAGTGCGTTGCGGGCCAGCCACTCGGGGCAGTACAGCGTCTGCTCGTAACGCTCGCCCGGGTCGCACAGCAGACTGACGATGCTGCCGCACTCGCCGGCCGCGCGCATCCGGGTCGCCAGTTGCAGGCACGCGACCAGATTGGTTCCCGACGAGCCGCCGTAGCGGCGGCCCAGATGCTCTTTCAGCACCTGCATTGCCGCGATGGATGCGGTATCGGCCACCTCAACCACTTCATCGACAATCTCGAACAGGAATCCCGGCTCGACTTTCGGCCGACCAATGCCTTCAATAACGGTCGGCTGGCTGCCGACCGCGTTGCGATCGCGGGTGCGCCACCCGTGCACGAACCCGCTGCCCGCCGGTTCGGCGACGCACAGTCGCGTATTCAGCGCGCGGTAGCGGATGTAGCGTCCAATGGTCGCAGAGGTACCGCCGGTGCCGGCGCCACAGACGATCCAGGTCGGTTGCGGATGCGGCTCGGCGGCCAGCTGGCCGAGGATCGACTCGGCGATATTGTTGTTGCCGCGCCAGTCGGTTGCGCGCTCCGCCAGCCCGAACTGGTCGAGATGGCAGGCACCATTGGCCGCATGCCAGGCAGCGCGCTCGTAGACCTGCGACGGGTCATCGACCAGGTCACAGTGGCCACCCAGCGCCTGCACGTCGGCGATCTTGCGCGGCGCGGTGGACGCCGGCATCACCGCGGTGAACGGCAGACCAAGCAGTCTGGCGAACCAGGCCTCGGATATCGCCGTGCTCCCCGAGGAGGCATCCACCACCGGCTGACCCGGCTGCAGGCGGCCGTTGCACAGGGCGTACAGATACAACGATCGCGCCAAGCGGTGCTTCAGGCTGCCGGTGGGGTGGGCAGCCTCGTCCTTGAAATAGAACTCGATGCCCGGAAATCCCGGAAACTCCAGTCGCAACAGGTGGGTATCGGCGGAACGGGCCGCTTC
>JBDSPO010000168.1:0-10258 GCA_039930265.1 Lysobacter sp.
ACGCCGCGGAACACGCGCTGGGCGGAGGCGAACCCTTCCCGCGGGCTCTGTCCTGCCTCCAGGAACAGGCGGAACACGTCGATGAAGTCCGCGCCTTCCAGCGCGCACGCGATGGCCTCGATGCGCAGGCTCAGACGCTTCATCCGGCTGATGTCGATGGTGCCGGTGATCTGTTCGGCAAAGGTTGCCAGGCCTTCCTGGGTAGCGGTCGCGCGCGGTGACGACAAGGCCAGACTGCCGAGTACCGGCTGCTCGCGGCCATTGAGCGCGCTTAACGAGTGCACGAACGCCTCATGCTGCAGCAGTTGTTGACGGTCGTAGTCGGTGAACGCCGCGCCACTCCGCAACCGGATGCGGGTCGCCCCCGCAGCCGCCTTGGCGATCAGGTCAGGATCCAGCACGACTTCGATCACCCGCGCATTGAAGTAGTCGTCCAGATCGTTCTGCAACAGCATCTGCAGCGCCGTGGCGGAGATTTCCACCTGTTCGGCGGGCGAGGCGAGCTCGTGGTCGAACTGGTCGGCGATTTCGATGAAGTGCCGGGCAGCCACCCGGGCGCTGGGCCCATTGCCGGGCAGGGGGGCGTCGACGCTGCCGTAGAGCTGCTGCGACAGATCACTGACGGCCGGCGTGCCCAGCGCTTCGCACAGCCGGGCCGCGGTGTCCCAGCTCTGCGTCGCGTCGATCAGGTACTGGCCCAGCGGGTGGCTGGTATCGGCCTCGTAGGCGATCCGGGTCAGTTCGGTGCGGATCTCGCGGAAATCGTACTGCGGGTAGTCAAAATGCGGCACCCGGATGACACCGCGCGCGTAGTCAGCCAGAAAAGCGTCCGCGTGGGTGGCCGGCCAGCTTGCCAGCGTCAGCACCTTGATGCCGCGCGCCGCCTGCACCATGCGCGCGTCCAGCGCGGCGTGGTGGGCGATGTCGGGATCAATCCTCGCCGTAGTCATCGTCGAGTTGCGGACGTTGCCGCGGCGGTTTGCCGCCCGACTTTTCCGCGGGCTTGCGGGCGGGGCGGGCACCGGCGGTCGGCGTCGTCGGACCGGCTGGCGTGGCCGCAGCGTTCTGGGTCTGGCGTTCGGCCAGTTTGTCGGCGGCACCCGCGACTTCATCCTGCAGCTTGGCGTAGTTGGCAAAGCGACGCGGATCGAGCTTGCCGTCTTCGATCGCGGTGCGGATCGCGCACCCCGGCTCGCTGTCGTGCTGGCAGTCGCGGAACCGGCAGTTCGCGCCCAGCGCGTCGATGTCGGTGAAGTTCTCGGCGATATCCTCTTCACCCGTCGGCTTGAGCTCGCGCATCCCGGGGGTGTCGATCAGGCAGGCGCCACTCACCAGCGGGATCAGTGCGCGATGGGTGGTGGTGTGGCGGCCGCGCTCGTCGCTCTCGCGCACCGCGCCGGTTTTCATGCGTTCGCTGCCGACCAGCGTGTTGGTCAGGGTCGACTTGCCGGCGCCCGAGCTGCCCACCAGCACGGCGGTGCTGCCGGGGCGCAGCCATGGATCGAGGCTGGCAACACTGTCGGGGTCCAGCGCATTGACCGCGCGGACGGGCACGTTCTGTGCGGCCAGATCGATCAGGGCCTCCAGCGATTCGGTGATGTCGTCGACCTGGTCCAGCTTGGTCAGCACCACCACCGGCACGGCGCCGCTGCCGCTGATCAGCAACAGGTAGCGCTCGATCCGGCGCGGGTTGAAGTCGGCGTCCAAGCCGCAGACCACAAACACGGTGTCCACGTTGGCGGCGATCAGCTGTTGCTTGTAGTGCTCCCCGGCTGCTCCGCGTTTGATCGCCGTGCGCCGCGGCAGCAAGGCGACGATCTGGTCCTTGGTGACGATCGCGTCGTCCGGCGCCGGCTCGATCAGCAACCAGTCGCCGACACCGGCGCGCTGCTCGCTGGGGATGGCACCCCTTTTGTAGCTGGGCGCGCGCTGCCAGTGCGGAGGGGACTCGACCGCGACCCCGTCTTCCGGCCCCACGGCGACCACGTAGCCGGTCCGGTGTTGCTCCACGACCCGCGCCGGGTAAGCGGTCGGGAACCGCGCCAGCATGTCCCGCCACTCCGCGACGGCGAGCCGGCCGTCATCGTCCAAGGGCCAGCCGATGGCCTGCAGGGCGTCGTCGGGGGTCACGGGAGGTGCGGGCGAGGGTCCATACCGCGATTCTACATAGCGCTGGGGCGTTTCCGGCACGCCTGGCGGTGTTCCACGGCGGTGAATCGGCTAGTCTGGACCACCCCACGTTGCCCCCTGATCGCAATGCCCAACCGTCTCAAGACCCGTGCCCGCCTGTCCGAAGTGCGCTACGAGATCCGCGGTGAGCTCGCCCGCCGGGCACGCGATCTCGAAACCCAGGGACGCACGCTGATCAAGCTCAATATCGGCAATCCGGGCGCGTTCGGTTTCCGCGCCCCGGAACACCTGCAGCGGGCGATTACCGAGGGCCTCGCCGGGACTGATCCGTATACCCACCAGCAGGGCCTGCCGGCGGCGCGGGAGGCCGTCGCCGCATTCCACCGCGGGCGCGGTACCGAGGTGACCGGTGAGCAGGTGTTCATCGGCAACGGGGTCAGCGAGTTGATCGACCTGTCGCTACGCGCGCTGCTCAATCCGGGCGACGAGGTGCTGTTGCCGTCGCCCGATTATCCACTGTGGTCGGCCGCCACCATCCTCAACGACGGCCGCCCGGTGTATTACACCTGCGCACCCGAGAACGCCTTCCTGCCCGATCCGCACGAGATCGAAGCGCTGATCTCGCCGCGCACCCGCGCGATCGTGCTGATCAACCCCAACAATCCGACCGGCGCCACCTATCCGCGCGCGCTGCTGGAGCAGATTGTCGACATCGCCGCCCGCCACGGGTTGTTGCTGATGTGCGACGAGATCTACGACTCGATCCTCTACGACGGCGCGACCTTCCAGCCGCTCGCCCCGCTGGCGGGCGAGGTGCCGTGCCTGTCGTTCGGCGGTCTGTCCAAGGTCCATCGCGCCTGCGGCTGGCGGGTGGGCTGGGCGGTGCTGTCGGGCGATACCGAGCGCACCCGCGACTTCCACCACGCGCTGGATCTGCTGGGCGCCCTGCGCCTGTGTTCCAACGTCCCCGGGCAATTGGCGATCGATGCCGCGCTGCACGGAGCGGACACCATCTCGGCGCTGTGCGCGCCCGGTGGGCGTCTGCATGAGGCCCGCCAGGCGGTTATCCAGGGCGTCGCGGCGAGTGCCCATATGCAGCTGGTCGCCCCCGGCGGCTCGATGTTCGCCTTCCCGGCGGTGACCGGCCCCGCGGCAGTCGGTTTCGACGACCACGCCTTCGCGCTGGAATTGCTGGAAACCGAGAATGTGCTGGTGGTGCCGGGCTCCAGCTTCAACGTGCCCTACCGCAACCACTTCCGCATCACACTGCTGCCGGAGGCGTCGCAGCTGGCCGAAGTGTTCCAGCGCATCGAGCGCGTGCTTGACCGGGCTGCGGAAGCCGCCAGTGCGAATACGCGCGAGCGCTCCGACGCGAACCGCGACGTGGCCTCGCTGTCCGCGCCGCAGGTGGCGGTGGCCTGAATGCCGCCGCTGTCGCCCGCACAGGTCCGCTGGCTCGCCCTGGGCGACAGCTACACGATTGGCGAGGGCGTCAGCGAATCGGAGCGCTGGCCGCTGATCCTGGCGCGCCGTCTGGCGGATATAGGCGTGCCAATCGCGGACCCAAGAATAGTTGCGGCGACCGGCTGGACCACCGACGAGCTGTCCACCGCGATGGACATGGCCGAGCCGCTGGGTTGCTGGGATCTGGTGTCGCTGCTGATCGGCGTCAACAACCAGTACCGCGGGCGCAGCGCGGCCGACTACCGCGGTGAATTCCATGCCCTTCTCAAACGCGCCATTGCGCTGGCCGGGGACCGGCCCGAGCGGGTGCTGGTGCTGTCGATCCCGGACTGGGGGGTGACCCCGTTCGCGACGGCCCAGGGACGCGACGCCGGGCAGATTGCGGCCGAACTGGACGCCTACAACGCGGTGGCCGCCGAGCTGTGCGCAAGTCACGGCGTGGCCTTTGTCGACATCACCGGTATCAGTCGCGAGCGCGGCAGCGAGGTGGCGATGCTGGTCGATGACGGCCTGCATCCGTCGGGGCTGATGTACCAACGCTGGGCCGAGGTCGCGCTGCCGGTGACTGCACGCCTGCTGGACAGTGCGCGCGTGAATGCGGGCGCTAAACCCGCGGATGACGGCGGTACAAGCCGTGCCGACTCCGACCGATGAGTACCCCCGGCGCGCCGCTGTCGCCCGACCGCGCGCGGGCAATCGCGGGCGCCTTCGCCCCGGAGCGCGGCTTCCGCCAGCACTGGGATTACCACTACAGCCTGGCCAAACTGCGCAGCGATCCGCTGTATCCGGGCGTCTGCGCCGCCCTGCGCGGCAGCCGGCAGCCGTTGCTGGACCTGGGCTGCGGACTGGGCCTGCTGGCGCATGCATTGCGTGCCGATGGCATCGCGCTGGACTACCGCGGGGTGGACAACGACGCCGGCAAGATCGCCGGTGCGGTCCGCGCGGCGGAGCGCCAGGGGCTGAAGGACACCAGCTTTGCGTGCATCGATCTGGCGAGCAGCCTGCCGGCGCACCGCGGCAGCGTCGCCATCCTGGATGTGCTGCAGTTTCTTGACGCCGGCGCGCAGCAGCGCACGCTGGACACCGCCGTCGCGATGCTGGTCCCGGGCGCCCGGCTGGTGATCCGCACCGGGCTGGACGACGGCAGCCGGCGCGCGCGCATCACCCGCGCGGTGGACGTCTTCTCGCGGGTGATCGGCTGGATGAACGCCGGGCCGCGCACCTACCCGGACCGCGCCAGTCTGCAAACGCGCTTCGACGCGGCTGGGTTGTGCGCCAGCTTCACCCCGCTGTACGGCAATACGCCGTTCAACAACTGGCTGGTGGTGGCCACCGCCCCGGCAGCGCCGCCGTCGGACGCCCCCTCGCGGTAGAATCGGGGTATCGATCCCACCTGTTCACGAGGCGTGGCCAAGGGGCCGCGAGGCGCATGACCCATACCTATGAAAGCCCGCTCAACGAGCTGATGCAGAACGACCCGGACCCGACCGAGACCCGCGAGTGGCTGGAGTCGGTTGAGGCGGTCATCCAGCGCGACGGCACCGAGCGCGCGCATCAGCTGCTGGAACGCATGGTCGAGGCCTCGCGTCGCGCCGGCGCGCACCTGCCGTTTGAGCCGACCACCGAATACATCAACACGATCCCGCCGCAGCTGGAGGTCAAGAGCCCCGGCGACCATGCGCTGGAGTGGAAGATCCGCTCGATCATCCGCTGGAATGCCATGGCAATGGTCGTGCGGGCCAACCGCAAGCCGGGCGATCTGGGCGGTCACATCGCCACCTTCGGTTCTTCGGCGACGCTGTACGACGTGGGCTTCAACCATTTCTGGCGTGCGCCGTCCGAGGACCACCCGGGCGACCTGCTGTTCATCCAGGGCCATGGCTCGCCGGGCATTTACGCGCGCTCGTTCCTGGAAGGGCGTTTCACCGAAGACCAGCTGGACCACTTCCGCATGGAGGTCGATGGCCGCGGCATCAGCTCCTACCCGCACCCCTGGCTGATGCCGGATTACTGGCAGACCCCGACCGTGTCGATGGGGCTCGGCCCGATCAGCGCGATCTACCAGGCGCGCAATTTCAAGTATCTGGAAGGCCGCGGGCTGATGCCCAAGACCGACCGCAAGGTCTGGTGCTTCCTGGGCGACGGCGAGACCGACGAGCCCGAGTCGCTGGGCGCGATCTCGGTCGCCGGCCGTGAAGGCCTCGACAACCTGGTCTTTGTCGTCAACTGCAACCTGCAGCGCCTGGACGGGCCGGTGCGCGGCAACGGCAAGATCATCCAGGAGCTGGAAGGCCAGTTCCGCGGTGCCGGCTGGAACGTCATCAAGAACATCTGGGGCAGCTACTGGGATCCGCTGCTGGCGCGTGACACCTCCGGCAAGCTGCGCCAGCTGATGATGGAAACCGTCGACGGCGAGTACCAGAACTGCAAGGCCTTCGGCGGCGCGTACACGCGCGAGCATTTCTTCGGCAAGTACCCGGAGACCGCGCAGCTGGTCGCCAACCTCAGCGACGAGGACATCTGGCGCCTCAACCGCGGCGGCCACGACCCGCACAAGGTCTACGCCAGCTACCACCAGGCGGTGAACACCAAGGACATGCCGACCGTGATCCTGGCCAAGACGGTGAAGGGCTACGGCATGGGCGTGGCGGGCGAGTCGCTCAACCCGGCCCACGGCACCAAAAAGATGGATGACGATGACGTGCGCGCGTTCCGCGACCGTTTCAACATCCCGGTCAGCGATGCGGAGCTGAAGGACGGCAACGTGCCGTTCTATCACCCCGGCAAGGACTCGCCGGAAATCGAATACATGCTGGAGCGCCGCAAGGCGATGGGCGGGTTTCTGCCGCAGCGTCGCCGCAAGGCCGCCCAGCAGCTGGACGTGCCGCCGCTGGCCACCTATGAGCGTCTGCTGAAGTCCACCGGTGAGCGCGAGATCAGTACCACCATGGCGTTCGTGCAGATGCTCAACATCGCGCTGCGCGACAAGCAGGTCGGCCCGCGACTGGTCCCCATCGTGGCCGACGAGGCCCGCACCTTCGGCATGGAAGGCCTGTTCCGGCAGATCGGCATCTATGCGCCGTTCGGCCAGAAGTACAAGCCGGTCGACCGCGACCAACTGATGTACTACCGCGAGGACACTGCCGGGCAAGTGCTGCAGGAAGGCATCACCGAGGCCGGCGCGTTCGCGTCCTGGCTGGCGTGTGCGACGAGCTACAGCACCAACGACTTCGCGTTGATGCCGTTCTACATCTACTACTCGATGTTCGGCTTCCAGCGTATCGGCGATGCGGCCTGGCAGGCCGGCGACATGCGCGCGCGCGGCTTCCTGCTGGGCGCCACCGCCGGCCGGACCACGCTGAACGGTGAAGGGCTGCAGCACGAGGACGGCCACAGCATGGTGCAGGCGGGGTTGATCCCCAATTGCCGCAGCTACGACCCGACCTTCAGCTACGAAGTGGTCACCATCATCCAGCACGGCATGCAGCGCATGCTGGCCGAGCAGCATGACGAGTACTTCTACGTCACCCTGATGAACGAGAATTACACCCACCCCGACATGCCCGAGGGCAGCGCGGAGGGGATCATCAAGGGCATGTACCTGCTCAAGGACGCCGGCAAGACCAAAAAGGACCAGCTGCGCGTGCAGCTGCTGGGCAGCGGCACCATCCTGCGCGAGGTCATCGCCGCGGCCGAACTGCTGGAGAAGGACTTCGGCGTCGTCGCCGACATCTGGTCCTGCCCCAGCTTCAACGAGCTGGCTCGCGACGGTGCCGACGTGGAGCGCTACAACCGCTTCCACCCGGAGGCCAAGGCCCCGCGCAAGGCGCACATCACCGCGTTGCTGGAAGGCCGCGCCGGCCCGGCGATTGTCGCCACCGACTATATCCGCACCTACGCCGAGCAGGTCCGCGCGTACGTGCCGATGACCTACAGCGTGCTGGGCACCGATGGCTACGGCCGCAGCGACACCCGCGCCAACCTGCGCCGTCACTTCGAGGTCGACCGCTACTACGTCGCCCATGCGGCCATCGCCGCGCTCGCGGCGGACGGCAAGATGACGCCGAAGGATGTCGCCCGTGCCATCAAGACCTACAGGATCGACGCGGAGAAGCCGAACCCGTTGGGGGTCTGACGGCGGGCCGGCACGACGGGCAAACAGGTCGCGCACTCCGGTGCGGCGGCCGGGCAGCCGTTGCCGGAGTCGGCGTGCTAGAAAGGGTGTCCAACGCCGGCCGCTTCCGGCGTCTAGTGTAGGAATGAGCACGTGATGGACGGATCTTCGCAACGGATCGCTCCACGCATTTCCAGCCTGTGGGCGATGGGGAACGATGAGGCGCGCTACACCGCCGCGGAGTTCCCTCCCAACAAGCTGCTGTACCTGACGCAGCTTGCGGATGCGCACGGGGTCGACAGTGCGCCGTGGTTCGCCGGTCTGGCATTGGACCGCGTGCAGATTGCCGACCCCGCGTTGCGCGTCTCGTACCGCCAGGCCAGCACGTTCATCCGCCGCGCATTGCAGGCGCTGGATGTCCCCGACGCCGGTCTGCGCATCGGCCGGGAGGGCACCATCGGCGGTTTCGGCCTGCTCGGACTGGCGATGATGACCTCGCGCACTTTCGGTGAATCGATGCAGTCGGGCATCCAGTACCACAAGATCTGCGGCTGCCTGCTGGACCTGTCCTTCGAGGCGGTCAGCGCGCAGGCGGTGGCGCTGGTGGCAACGCCGCAGTTTGGCGACCTGGAACTGTTGCCGTTTTTCTGCGAGGAGCTCTTTGCCAGCTCCACCATGATCGCCCGCGAGCTGGTAGGCCCGGCCCTGAAGCCGCTGCGGGTCGAATTCAGCTATCGGCAACCGGCGCACGTCGCCGATTACGCGGACTTGTTCCAGTGCGAGTTGGTGTTCAACGCCGAGCAGAATCGGATGATCCTCGACAGCGTCTGGCTCGCAAATCCTTTGCCGGGCTACAACCCGCTCACCGCGAATCAGGCCCTGGCCCTGTGTGCCCAGCAACGCACGCCGGACGGTGGAGAGCCGCACCAGGAGGTGGTCGCCGCGGTGGAGCGGTTGTTGCGCAGCCAATTGCGTGACCCGCCGCGGCTCACCGACGTGGCGCGGGCGCTGAACCTCAGCGAGCGATCGTTGCGGCGAAAGCTGGCTGAAAGCGGCCGCCTGTTCCGCGAGATCCACGACCGCGTGCGCGCCGAGCGCGCGTTGCAATTGCTGCAGGCCGACACGCTGAGCGTGGCGCAGATCGGTAACGAGGTCGGCTTCGAGGACCCGCGCGAATTCCGTCGCGCCTTCAAGCGCTGGACCGGAATCGCACCGCAAGAGGCGCGACGGGCCGCCTGATCACGCGGTTTTCCGGCACTGCTGGCCGAATTGCCCCCCATTCGCCGGCGATCCGGCCCTCCCCACCCGGGTTGGAGTGCGGGACAGTAAGGCTTGGGACCGCGTTCGTGGCGGCATCGCCGACATACGCTTGAGCCGACGTTCGAGCGGGGGGAGTTCAAGGATCATGCGCAATGTACTTGTCACCGTCGCGGTTGCCGCGGCGCTCGCGGGCTGCAGTGGCGAACCGGAAGCGGTGCCACCGGGCGACCACGATGCCTCCTTCCAGGCGGACCTGCAGCAGCAATTGCTGGATGCCAAGCCCGGCAGCGTGATCGAGATTCCCGCCGGCCGCTACGCGCTCACCCGTGGCCTCACCCTGCGCACCGATGGCGTGACCATCCGCGGCGCGGGGATGGACAAGACGGTGCTGTCGTTCAAGGGCCAGCTGGTCGGTCCCGAAGGGCTGCTGGTCAACGCCAGTGACTTCACCCTGGAAAACATCGCATTCGAGGACACCAAAGGCGATGCGGTGAAGATCAACCAGGGCCGCAACATCACCATCCGCGGCGTGCGCGTGGAGTGGACCGGGGGACCCAAGACCAGCAACGGCGCCTACGGCCTGTATCCGGTGAAGACCCGGAACGTGCTGATCGAGGACTCCGTCGCGATCGCCGCCTCCGATGCGGGCATCTACGTCGGCCAATCGGAGAACATCATCGTCCGGCGCAACCGGGTCGAGCAGAACGTGGCCGGCATCGAGGTCGAGAACTCCATCCGCGCCGACGTCTACGAGAACATCGCGACCAACAATACCGGTGGCGTGCTGGTGTTCAACATGCCCAACATCGAGCAGACCGGCCACAGCACCCGCGTGTTCAAGAACCGGATCTTCGAGAACAACCTCGGCAACTTTGCCGCCAAGGGTGCGGCTGTGGCCAGCGTGCCGGCAGGGTCCGGCGTGGTGGTGAACTCCAACGACCGGGTCGAGATCTTCGACAACGACATTGCCGACAACAAGACCGCCAACGTCATCATCTCCAGCTACCACTCGACCAACTACTACACCGAGCGGGGCGTGGCCGACAGTTACAACCCGTATCCAAAAGCCATCTTCATCTACGACAACCGTTTCAAGGGCGGCGGCAATTCGCCCGACGGAATGGAGTTCAAAGCCCTGAAGGTCGCCTTGTTCGGCCTACGCGGCAGCTTCCCCGACATCCTGTGGGACGGCCATGTGGACACCAAGAATCTGGTGAACGGGCTGCCGCCGGCCGCCGAGCGACTATGCGTTCAGAACGGCGATGCGGGCGTGGTCAACGCCGACGGCCC
>JBDSPO010000169.1:0-2662 GCA_039930265.1 Lysobacter sp.
TGGATCCCGGCCAGTGGTCCAGCGACCATACCTGGCGCGAGCGCTGCCAGCCGCCGGAGCGGTGGCGCTCAACCAACCATCTGTGCGGGCCGGGCTACTGGTTCTGGATGATCCCGCTGGCCTCCAACGTGCATTCGCTGGGCATCGTCTGCGACGCGGCGATGCATCCGCTGGACACCATCAACACCCACGCCAAGGCGATGGCATGGCTGCGCGAGCACCAGCCCCGCGTGGCGCAGGCGCTGGATGACCCGGCCCACGCGGTGCGTGACTTCCGTTTCCTGCGTCATTACTCGCACGACTGTAAGCAGGTGTTCTCGGCGGACCGCTGGGCGATCACCGGCGAGGCGGGGCTGTTCCTGGACCCGTTCTATTCCCCTGGCAGCGATTTCATCGCCATCAGCAACGGCTACATCTGCGAGCTGGTCGCCAAGGATCGTGCCGGCGAGCGCATCGGCGCGCACGCCGAGCTGTACCAGCAGCTGCTGTTCTCGTTTTTCGACAACACCATGAGCCTGTATCGCGACCAGTACCCGCTGTTCGGCGACAAACTGGTCATGCCGTTGAAGGTGATGTGGGACTACACCTACTACTGGTCGGTGCTGGCGCCGCTGTACACGTCCGGCAAAATCACCGATCTGTCCCTGATGGGACGCCTGCGCAAGCCCTTCGAGCGCGCCACGACGCTGAACAAGACGATGCAGCCGTTGCTGCGTGCCTGGGGCGAGGCCAACGCCGCGTCCGGGTACGTGCCCGCCGACGGTCGCGAGCTGGACCAGTCGGCGATCGGCTGGTTCCGGGATCTCAACGGCGCATTGCTGGACTCGCCGGAAGACGCAGAACTGAGCGCGCGCATCATCGCCAACGTCGCACTAATGGGCCAACTGGCGGACGAGCTCGCCGGTCACGCCGTACGGCAGCATCCCGGGCTGGCCGCGCATGCCGGCGCGCTGTCGGGTGACACCCACCCGGCGGCGGCAACAGGACCGCTGCTGCCGCCGGTCTGGTACAGCCGCAGCGACGACCGGGCGGCGCCGCAGCTAGCGGCAGCTAACGCCGCCGCGCAGCCGGCCTAGTACCCCGGCTTGATGCCGGGGTCCACCACCGGCCGGGAGTCTGCCGGCGGTGGATTGAACACGTAGATCGCGATGCCAGCGGCATGTTTCGGCGACGGGGAGACATTCACCCCGATGCCGCCACCCACCGCACTGCTGCGGCCAAAGCTGCTGCTGCCAACGCCGATGCCCACGTTGCTGCCGCCGTAGCCTTGCGCGGTGCCCTGGAACAGCACACCGTTCGCCCCGACCTGGGCGGCGGACGCGCGCAGCTTGCTCATCACCTCGTTGGTCTTGTTCTGGTCGCCGTAGGTGAGCGCGCCACTGGCGGTATCCAGCATCGCGATTTCTTCGTAGCGACCCGGCGGCGGCGTGTAGTAGATACGCACTTGTTCGGGCGACACCGCCGGTCGCGCCGGGCCGAGCATCGTGCGCGAGGTGGTCGCGCAACCACTGGCGAGTACGGCCAGGCAGACGATCAATGCGGTTTTCACGTGCACGTGGGCGCTCCTCCTGCGATGCGGCCCGGACGCTCCGGAGCACGCGGTCGACGCCCCGATTATGCCGACCGCAGCGCCGACAGCGGGTGAACGACGCTCAGCCCATGCCACCGTTGATGCCGATCACCTGACCGTTGATGTACCCGGCGGCGTCCGAACACAGGAAACCCACCAGCGCGGCGACCTCGTCGGGACGACCCGCACGCGCCGCCGGGACCAGCTGCTTGAGCACCTCGGCCGGAAAGGCGTCCGCCGCCATGCGCCCCTCGATCACCCCGGGGGCGACCACGTTCACGCTGATGCCGCGACTGGCCATCTCGCGGGCAAGCGACTTGCTGGCCCCGTGCAGGGCCGCTTTCGCCGCGGCGTAGTTGACCTGACCGCGGTTGCCCAGCACCGCGGCCACCGAGGACACGCTGACGATCCGGCCCCAGCGCCCGCGCGCCATCGGCAGCAGCAGCGGCTGGGTGACGTTGAAAAAGCCGTGCACGGAGACATCGATCACCCGGCGCCACTGGTCCTCGCCCATGCCGGCCATCGGGCCGTCGTCATGGATGCCGGCGTTGTTGACCAGCACCTGGATCGGCCCGTCGGCCAGCAGAGTTTCGAGCGCCGCGCGCGAGGCGGGACCGTCGGCGACATCGAAGGCGACCGCCTGCGCGCTGCCGCCTTCGTGATGGATCGCCGCGACGACCTCTTCGGCGCGGGGCAGGTTGGCGTTGGCGTGGACGATCACGTGCATGCCGTCGGCGGCGAGGCGCGCGCAGATGGCGCCGCCGATGTCACCGCTGCCGCCGGTCACCAGCGCGCGACGGGGAAGCCGGGGTGAGGCCATGGGTTATCTCCAGTAACGGGCGGTGGTCGGGACGCTGCGCGCGGGAAGCCCGCAGGCTTTCTTGAATGCTAGGCCGGATCGGCCCCCGGTGCGGGCATGACGGCCGCACGACCTTCGGCAAGCAGGGTGCCGGCATGCAGGATCCGGAACCGGTACTGCCAGCCGCTGTCGCCGCTCATCAGCAACTCCGCTTCGCCCTCCAATGCGCCGGGAAGGTCATCGATGCGCGACACGTGCAGCGCCACGCCGCGCAACGCCACCAGCAGGCCGGG
>JBDSPO010000170.1:0-3705 GCA_039930265.1 Lysobacter sp.
CAGGGTCGAGTATTCGCGCACCAGACGGCCCTGCCCCCAGTCCACTTCGACCAGGAATGTCAGCAGCGGCTCGGCGATGGGCACCGCGCTGGTTACCCGGATCACCGGCCGGCCAGCGCTGTCGAGCGCGGGGACAAATTGGAGGTCGGCGAGCACCCCCTGCGGGCGCTGCAGACCAATACGGGCGAAGGTTTCCGGCGAGGCCAGACCGGCGCGCAGGTTCTCCAATTCGGACGGGTCACTGGAGACGATCGGGATCTCCGCCAGCAGCGGCTCCCCGAGTTTCGACTTGAGCTGGATCTGGCCCAGCCCCAATGCCGCGGCGGAACTGGTGGCGATCACCAGCGCCAATACCACGGCGGCGCGCATCAATCGCTTCACAGGCACTCCCACGACTCCCCTAGGCCGGGACTCTAACGGGGCGCGCAGCCGGCGGCAATGCGGCGCCCCCATTCTCATTGGCGCTCCGCCACCACCAGCTCGGCCAGCTGCACGGCATTGAGCGCAGCGCCCTTGCGGATGTTGTCGGCGACCACCCACAGGGAAAGGCCGCGCGGGTGCGAGATGTCCTCACGGATGCGACCGACATACACGGGGTCGTTGCCCGACGCGTGGGTGACCGGGGTCGGATACCCGCCGTCGGCATGTTCGTCCACGATTTCCAGCCCGGGCTGGGCCCGCAGCAGCTCGCGCGCCTGCGCGGCGGTGAGCTTGTCGCGGGTCTCGATATGGACCGCTTCGGAGTGACCGTAGAACACCGGCACCCGGACCACCGTCGCATTCACCCCGATCGTGTCGTCGCCGAGGATGCGGCGCGTCTCCCACACCAGCTTCATCTCCTCGGTGGTGTAGCCGTTGTCCATGAAGTCACCGCCGTGCGGAATCACGTTGAACGCGATCTGCACCGGATACACCTGCGGCTCGACCTCGCGGAAGCTGAGCATGTCGGCGGTCTGTTTGCCGAGCTCGTCCATTGCGTCGCGACCGGTGCCGGAGACCGACTGGTAGGTCGCGATATTGATGCGCTCGATCTTGGCGCTGCGGTGCAGCGGCGCCAGGGCCACCATCAACTGCATCGTTGAGCAGTTGGGATTGGCGATGATGCCGCGCGGCCGGTTGCGCAGGGTCTCCGGATTGACTTCAGCGACCACCAGCGGCACGTCCTCGTCACGACGGAATTCCGAAGAATTGTCGATTACCACCGCGCCGGCGGCGGCGAACTTCTCCGCGTACTGGCGCGACACACTGCCGCCTGCAGCAAACAGCGCAATGTCGATGCCGGTGGGATCGAACTGCGCGATGTCGCGCACGACCAGCTGGCGCGCGCCGTAGTCGATTTTCGCGCCCGCCGAGCGCTCGCTCGCGAGAAGGTGCAGCTCGCCGACCGGAAACTGGCGTTCGGCAAGAATTGCCAGAAGGGTTTCACCGACCGCGCCGGTGGCACCGACGATCGCGACATTGACGAGCTTGCTCATGACAGGGATTTCCGGGAATGGGGCATGAAAACGGGAAAAGGCCACAGCAGGGCCGATGACGCGCGCAGACCGTGATCAGACACGAGCGGATGCCGTGATCGAGCGCGGTTCGACGTCACCACACTGGGCCCGGTGGCGCAACGCCTGATCCATCAGCACCGCAGCGACCATCGCCTCGCAGATCGGCGCGGCGCGGATACCGACGCAGGGATCGTGGCGGCCGGTAGTGACGACTTCCACCGTATTGCCGTGGATATCCAGGCTGTCCACCGGCAGGCGCAGGCTGGATGTCGGTTTGAAGGCGACCGAGCAGGTCACCCGCTGGCCACTGCTGATGCCACCGAGTATTCCGCCGGCATGATTGGATGCAAAACCGTCCTGGCCCAGGTGGTCACGATGCAGGCTGCCCTTCTGCGTCACCGAATCGAAGCCGTCGCCGATCTCCACACCCTTGACCGCATTGATGCTCATCAGCGCGCCCGCCAGCTCGCCATCCAGCTTGCCGTAGATCGGCTCGCCCCACCCGGCCGGCACCCCATCCGCCCACACCTCCACGCGGGCACCCACGGAATCGCCGGATTTGCGCAGGGCGTCCATGTAGGCCTCCAGCTCCGGCACCTGGGCGGCGTCGGGCCAGAAGAACGGATTGTCCTCGACCACTGACAGGTCGCATGCGGCAGGCCGGATCTCGCCGAGTTGCGAGAGGAAACCCTGGATACGCACGCCGTGGCGCTCGGCCAGCCATTTGCGCGCTATCACCCCGGCGGCCACGCGCATGGTTGTCTCCCGGGCGCTCGAGCGACCGCCACCGCGCGGGTCGCGGATACCGTATTTGTGCCAATAGGTGTAATCGGCGTGGCCGGGGCGGAACTGCTCGGCAATTTTCGCGTAGTCCCGACTGCGCGCATCGGTGTTGCGGATCAACAACGCGATCGGGGTACCGGTGGTGCGGCCTTCGAATACCCCCGACAGGATTTCCACCTCGTCGGCCTCGTGCCGGGCCGAGGTATGCCGGCTCTTGCCGGTCGCCCGTCGCGCAAGGTCATGGCGGAAATCCGCGGCCTCCAGCGCCAGTCCAGGAGGACAGCCGTCGACCACACAGCCGATGGCCGGCCCGTGGCTTTCACCGAAGGTCGTTACCGCGAACAGTTTTCCGAACGTGTTGCTGGCCAAAAACGTGACTCCACTGTGGCGACGACCGGGACGGGAAAGCGCCCCGGTGCGGATCAGCCGCGAGCGTCGGCCAAGGCCTTGATCGTCGCATGGTGGGCGACCAGATCGGCGCGCTCGGCGACAAAAATTCCCATCTGGCCCACCTTGAACTCAACCCAGGCCAGCGGCAGCTCCGGCAGCAGGTCCACCAGCGCGCGCTCCGCCTCGCCCACTTCGCAGATCAGCAACCCGTGTGGGGACAGATGCGCCGGCGCGTCGCGCAGAATCTTCAATGCCAGATCCAGTCCGTCGTCGCCGGCACGCAGGCCGAGCTCGGGTTCGTGGGCGTACTCGGCAGGCAGCGCGTCGGTCTCGTTGTGGGTGACATATGGCGGGTTGGTCACGATCAGGTCGTAGACCTCACCGCGCAGGTCGTGGAACAGATCAGACTTGCGCAGACGGACATTGCCGGCGATCAGTCGCTGCTGGTTCTCCGCCGCCAGCGCCAGGGCGGCATCGTCGATATCCACGCCATCCACCTGCCAGTGCGGGTGGTAATGCGCCGTCGCAATGGCAATGCAGCCCGAGCCGGTGCACAGGTCGAGCACCCGGTTGACTTCGCGACCGCCCAGCCACGGCTCGAAGCCGGTTTCGATCAACTCGGCAATGGGCGAGCGTGGCACCAGCGCGCGCGGATCGGACTTGAAGCTGAGACCCGCAAACCAGGCTTCGCCGGTCAGGTAGGCGGCGGGAATACGCTCGTTGATGCGTCGCTCGAACAACGCCAGCACGTGCGCTTTCTCCGCACTGGTGACGCGCGACGCACCGTACACCGGACTCAGGTCATGCGGCATCGACAGCGCGTGCAGGACCAGTTGCGTTGCCTCGTCCAGTGCATTGTCGAAGCTGTGCCCGAACGCCAGCCCGGCCTCGCTGAAGCGGCTGCCGCCGAAGCGGATCAGGTCGATGATCGATACCTGCTCGAAGGTGGCGGAGCCGAATTCGGCACGGTCAACGGTCATGGCGGCAACATCTGCGAAGGGCTGACGATTATAGCGGCAGCAGCCCGCTATCATGG
>JBDSPO010000171.1:0-12023 GCA_039930265.1 Lysobacter sp.
TCCAGCACGCCGCCAAACACCAGGCAGCACGCGGCGCGCGACTGCTCGGCAGGCATGCCCACCAGCCACGGCAGCCAGTACTTGGGCATGCTGGCGGTGCCCATCATGTCCCAGGGGTGCACGAGGATCGCGGCGCCCAACTCGCTGGCGGCCTGGAAGAACTCGAACAGTTCGGGCGCGTCCAGATTCCAGTCGCCGACATGGCTGCCGATCTGCACGCCCTGCAGGCCCAGCTGGTCCATGCAGCGCTCCAGCTCCTGCACCGCCAGACGCGGCGATTGCAGGGGCACCGTGCCGATGCCGGCGTAGTGGCGCGGGAAGTCCCGGCAGGTGGCCGCCATATGGTCGTTGAGCGCCTGATGCAGCTCCAGCGCGTGGTGCGCCTTGGCCCAGTAGGAGAACATCACCGGCACCGTGCTCAGCACCTGCACCTGCACGCCAAAGGCGGCGTAATCGTCGATACGCTCCTGCGGGTCCCAGGTCTTGGACCAGATCTCGCGGAAAAACTTGCCGTCCTTGTAGATCCGGCTGCGGCCGTCATCGGTGTGATGGATCACCGGAAAGCGCAGATCGCCGTACTTGCGCGCAAGGTCGGGCCAATTGCGCGGCAGGTAATGGGCGTGGGTGTCGATCTTGAGCATGGGTGGAGTCTATCCGGGCCGCTCAGGTATCCGGCATCACATAGGTGGCGGGCGCCGGATTGAGGTGGCCGCAGCTCTGGCAGGTGCGGTGCTCGCGAGAGGCATAGAAGCGGTCGAACACCGGCGGAAAATCGGTCTCGATGTCCTGCAGGTGGAAGAATTCCTCGTACAGTTTGTGGTTGCACTGCTCGCAGAACCACATCAGCCCGTCGTCCTCGTGCGGCAAACGCCGCCGCTCGACCACCAGCCCGATCGAGCCGGGCATGCGCTGGGGCGAATGCGGCGTGCGCGGGGGCAGCAGGAAGATCTCGCCCGCGCGGATCGGAATATCGCGCACCGCGCTGACCCCGTCGGCCCGGACCTCCTGGATCCGCAGAACCATCTCGCCCTCGATCTGGTAGAACCACTCCGGCCCCTCGTCGAAGTGGTAGTCGGTGCGCACGTTCGGGCCGCCGACCACCATCACGATGAATTCGCCGTCGTGGATCACCTTGTTGCCGACCGGCGGTTTCAGCAGGTGGCGGTGCTCCTCGATCCAGGCGGGCAGGTTGATCGGATTGGGCAACATGGTCACTCCTCCACGACGGCGGTGCATTTGAGTTCGATGGCGATCGGCGTGGGCAGCGCGCTGACCCCCACGGTGGTCCGGCACGGCGCGCGGGCGGCATCCGGAAAGTACTCCGCCCAGATGGCGTTGAACGCGCTGAAATCGGCGGCCATATCGGTGAGGAACACCGTGACGTCGACCAGATCCTCCCAACGTGCGCCACTGGCGGCCAGCACCGCGGCCACGTTGGCAAAGGTGGCACGGGCCTGCGCGTCGATGTCGTAGGCAATGACACGGCCATCCTTGCCCACCACGTTGCCCGGTACCGTGTTGTCGGCCGGATTACGCGGACCGATGCCCGACAGGAACAGCAAGCGGCCCACCCGCCGCGCATGCGGATAGTTTCCGACTGCCCGCGGCGCCTGATCAGCGTGTAAGCCGGCCGCCACCTCAGCGGTCCGCGCGGTCGGCGTAGATGCGCTCCAGTGCCGCGGAATGGCGCTCGGGCATGGTCGCCAAGGCATCCATGTCAACGCCCAGATCGTGCACCCGTCCATCGCGCAGGGTGTAGACCCAGCCGTGCACGGCCAGCGCCTGGCCACGCTCCCAGCAGTCGCGCACCACCGTGGAGTGGCACACGTTGATGACCTGCTCCAGCACGTTCAATTCGCACAGCCGGTCGTGCCGCAGTTCCTCACTCCCCAGCTTGCTGAGGAAGGACGCGTGGCCCTCGGCGACGTTGGTGACGTGCCGGATCCAGTTGTCCGCCAGGCCGACCCGCTTGTCGGTCAATGCCGCGTGCACGCCGCCGCATCCGTAATGACCGACCACCAGAATGTGTTTGACCTTCAGCACGTCGACCGCGAACTGGATGACCGACAGGCAGTTGAGATCGCTCTGCACCACCACGTTGGCGATATTGCGGTGGACAAACACCTCGCCGGGCGGCACGTCGATGATCTGGTTGGCCGGAACGCGCGAGTCGGAGCAGCCGATCCACAGATACTCCGGGGCCTGCTGACCTGCCAGTCGCTGAAAAAACGTCGGGTCTTCGGCATTGATGCGGTCGGCCCATTCGCGGTTCTTGCGCAGCAGGGTGGGGATTGAATTCATGGGTACTTATTCCAGGTGGATGCCGACGTTGCGCGCGTCGGTAAAGAATCGCATGGCCTCCATGCCGCCTTCGCGGCCGAGACCGGATGCACCGCTGCCGCCAAATGGCGTGCGCAGGTCGCGTTGCATCCAGGTGTTGATCCAGACCATCCCCACGCGCAGTGACGCGGCGAGGCGATGGGCCCGGTTGAGGTCGCGCGTCCACAGCGATGCCGACAGGCCGTAGTCGCCGGCGTTGGCCAGCGCGAGGGCCTGGGCTTCGTCGTCGAAGGGTTGCAGAGTGACCACCGGGCCGAAGATTTCCTCGCGGTTGGTCGCACTGTCCGGACCGAGGCCCTCGATCACGGTCGGGGCGATGAACCAGCCCGGACGCTCCAGCGCGTCGCCACCGCACAGCAACGTGCCGCCGTCGCTGCGCGCGCGGGCAATGGCGCCGACGACCTTGTCATAATGCGCCTGCGACACCAAGGGGCCGAGGTCGGTCGCTTGGTCCTGTGGATCGCCGATGCGCAGTGTCTGGACCCGTTCCAGCAACGCGTCGCGGAACTCGGCATAGATGCTGCGCTCGACCAGCATCCGCGAGCCGCACAGGCAGATCTGCCCGGAGTTCTGGAACGCCGAGCGCACCAGCAGGTCCAGATGGTTACGCCAGTCGCTGTCGGCGAACACCAGCGTCGGATTCTTGCCGCCCAGTTCCAGCGACGTCCGCCGCAACAGCGGGCCGGTCAGTCCGGCGATCCGGCGTCCGACCGCGGTGCTGCCCGTGAACGTCACCGCCTTGACCTGCGGATGCACCACCAGCGGTTCGCCAACTGCCGCCCCGGTGCCGTGGACGATGTTGACCACGCCGGGCGGCAGGCCGATGTCGGCCGCCAGTTCACCCAGCATGGTGGCCGCAAGCGGGGTGATCTCGGAGGGCTTGGCCACCACGGTATTGCCGGCCGCCAGCGCCGGGGCGATCTTCCAGGTCAGCAGGTAGAGCGGCAGGTTCCACGGGGCAATGGCCGCGACCACGCCCAGCGGCGGTCGCAGGGTGTAGTTGAGGCCGGCCTGGCCGTGGTGCGACTCACTGGCGAACTGGGTCGCCGCATGGGCGAAGAAGCGCAGGTTGGCGATGGCACGCGGGACCTCGATCGCACGCGCCAGGCGGATCGGCTTGCCGCCGTCGCGGCACTCGGCCTGGGCGAACTCCTCCCGTCGTGACTCCAGCGCTGCGGCCAGCTTTTCCAGCCACGCCGCACGCTCGCTGCTGGGGAGCGCCGACCAGGCAGGGAACGCATCCGCGGCGGCGTCCACCGCCCTTGCGACCACCGCGGCGTCACCGGCGGCTACGCCGGCGAAGACCTCTCCGGTGGCAGGATCGGACACGTCAAGACGAGCATCGCCATGCTCGGGCTTTCCGTTGATCCAGTGGGGCAGGCGCATGCGGGAAGCGTAACGCTCCGCCCGGGTTACAGCGAGCGGGTGCGTCCGCCGTCCACCGGCAAATTGACTCCGGTGATGTACCCCGCCGCCGGCGAGCACAGGAACGCGATCGCTGCGGCCGTTTCCTCCGGCCGGGCAAAGCGCCCCATCGGGATCTCCGCGACCATGTCGCTGAACACGTCGGCACGGCTGCGTCCGCTGCGCTCCATCGTGGTGGCGATGATCTGGTCGATGCGCGGTGTCTGGGTCGAGCCCGGCAGCACGTTGTTGACGGTGATGCCGCGCGGCGCGAGTTCGCTGGCCAGCGTCTTCGCCCAGCTGGCCACCGCCCAGCGGGCGGTGTTGGACACGCCCAGCCCCTTGATGGGCTCCTTCACCGAGGTGGAGATGACGTTGACGATGCGGCCGTAACCGTCGCCCTCCATGCCCGGAATGACCGCTTCGGTGACTACATGGTTGGCCAGCAGGTGCTGCCGCAACGCGCTTTCAAACGCCTCGATGCTGCTGCCATGCACGCTGCCGGGCGGCGGGCCGCCGCTGTTGTTGACCAGGATGTGCACCGGCTTGCCGGCCACCAGCGCCTCCACCTGCGCCCGCAACGCGTCGATGTCAGCGGCATCCGACGCCAGCCAGCCGTGCGCCTGCGCGGGGTGGACCACCGGCAGTTGCGCGGACAGTTCGCGGAGCAGTTCGTCGCGGCGGGAGACCAGGGTGACGTCGGCGCCAAGCGCGGCCAGCGCCTTGGCGGTCGCCAGGCCGATCCCCTGGCTGGCCCCACGTACGAGGGCGTGGCGCCCGGTGAGGTTCATGTCCATGGTGCTCTCCAGAATCAATGGGGACGGGGCAGCGCCTGCACCATCAGGGCGCGCAACCGGGTGTCGTCTTCAGCGTACGGGACAACAAGTTCTTCCAGCGCGAACCCGCGCTCGCCGGCATCGGCGGCGTCCATGCCGTCCAGCGCCGCGAACTCCGCGTCCATCAGGGCCCCACGGGCGCTGTCGACGCTGTCGTAGGCGAGGGTGTTGCCATCGCTGTCGAGTACTTCGGCGGTGCCCGCTTCCAGCTCGCGCAGGCGCGCCCAGATGACCGTGCGTCCCAAGGTCGCCAGCCACCATTGATCGTTGTTCATTGCAGCACCGTTGCAATCGCGTAGAGAAGCCCGGAGCTGACCAGCCCGGCGATGATGGTTATCAGCGAGATCCGCGCGGGGGTCGCCAGACCGTTGAGATTGCGGTCGCCCGCCGCACGGTACCCGCCGCGCAGCAGCCACCACCAGGCGGCCGGCTGGGCAAACGTGTTGGGACCCATGCGGTCCAGCAGTTCGGTCTGGCGGTCGCGCATGTGCACCAGCGTCAACGGCCAGAAGATCACGAACGCGGTCGCGCCGGCAATGGCCGCGGCGAGGCAGAGCAGGGCGAGAAACAGGATCACAGGCGATAACTCCGGGGCATGTGCCGCATCAGTATTCGGCGTGACCGGGCGCGCGCGGGAAGGCAATCGCGTCGCGGATGTTGCTCAGCCCGCAGACGTAGACCACCAGACGTTCAAAGCCCAGGCCGAAGCCGGCATGCGGCACCGAGCCGTAGCGACGGAAATCGCGGTACCACTGGTACAGCTCCGGATCCAGCCCGAATTGCGCCATCCGGGCATCCAGCACGTCAAGGCGCTCCTCGCGCTGGCTGCCACCGATGATCTCGCCAATGCCCGGCGCCAGCACGTCCATCGCGGCGACCGTCTTGCCGTCGTCGTTCAGGCGCATATAGAAAGCCTTGATGTGCTCGGGATAGTTGGTGACCACGACCGGGCGCCCCACGTGCTGCTCGGTGAGCCAGCGCTCGTGCTCGGTCTGCAGGTCCAGGCCCCATTCCACCGGGAACTCGAACTTCTGCCCGGACTTCTGCAGCAGGCTGACCGCGTCGGTGTAATCGATCTGCTCGAACGGCGAGTTGATGATGTCTTCCAGCCGGGTGACCGCATCCTTCTGCACGCGCTCGGCGATAAACGCCATGTCGTCGGCGCGCTCGTTGAGCACCGCGCGGAACAGGTATTTGAGGAAATCCTCCGCCACGCGCGCGTCTTCGGCCAGGTCGGCGAAGGCGATTTCCGGCTCCACCATCCAGAACTCGGCCAAATGGCGGGTGGTGTTGGAATTTTCGGCCCGGAAGGTCGGCCCGAAGGTGTAGACCTTGCTCAGCGCCAGCGCATAGGCCTCGGCGTTGAGCTGGCCGGAGACCGTCAGGAAGGTCTCCTTGCCGAAGAAGTCGCGGCCGAAGTCGACCTTGCCGGCGGCAGTGCGCGGCAGGTTGGCCATGTCCAGGGTGGAGACCCGGAACATCTGGCCCGCGCCCTCGGCATCGGACGTGGTGATGATCGGCGTGCTGATCCAGAAATACCCGGATTCATGGAAGTACCGGTGCACGGCCTGCGCCAGACAGTGGCGGATGCGGGTGACCGCGCCGAACAGGTTGGTGCGGGGGCGCAGATGCGCCACCTCGCGCAGGAACTCCAGCGAATGTGCCTTGGGCTGGATCGGGTAGGTTTCCGGGTCGTCCACCCAGCCCACCACTTCCAGCGCGTGGGCCTTGATCTCGAACCCCTGGCCCTTGCCTTCGGAGGCGACCAGTTCACCGGTGACGATCACCGAGCAGCCTGCGGTCAGGTGCTTCACATCGGCGTCGTAGTTGGCCAGGGTATTGGGCGCAACCACCTGGATCGGCGCAAAGCAGGAGCCATCGCTGACGTTGACGAAACTCAAGCCGGCCTTGGAGTCGCGCCGGGTGCGTACCCAACCGCGGACCGTGATTTCGCCGCCGACCGGCAGTTTGCCGGCCAGTGCGTGTTCGATGCTGGTGATGGTCATGCGCGCACCGCCGTCATGCCTTGAATCCTTGCCTGTAGGGGCCGATATGTAAGGCGTTGGAGTTTACCGGAGTGCTCGCACCAACGCCGATCTTCGTCCCCACGGCCACCCGGTATGATGGACACCTAGCAGCAGGAGATTTCATGAGTATCACCCTCACCCCCGCCGCGGTTGCCCGCGTCCAGCGCTTCATGGCCGACGCGCCCGACGCCATCGGCCTGCGCTTCGGCGCCAAAAAGACCGGCTGCTCGGGCTGGCAGCACTTCGCCGATCTGGCGACGGACGAGCGCGCCGGCGACAGCGTGTTCGAGGACGCCGGTGTGCGCATCTACGTCGACATGCTGAGCATGCCCCAGGTTGACGGCACCCAGATCGACGTGGTCAAGCAGCGCCTGGGTGAACAGTTCCTGTTCCGCAATCCCAATGCCAGCGCCGAATGCGGCTGCGGCGAGAGCTTCACCACTGCCGCCGATCACGCCTGAACGGGCGCCCCCACCGCAGGAGCGTGGGTCGGTAATGCCGACTGGTTGCACGGCCACAAAGCTGCGATAATCGTCGGCTTCCTTCGGCAATGCCGTTGGAACCTTGCTCCACCGCGTTCCATTCGGCACGCGGGGGGCTGACCGGCCGCAAGGCCGATATCCACAAGGACACCACCATGCGTCATTACGAAATCGTGTTCCTGGTCCACCCGGACCAGAGCGAGCAGGTGCCTGCCATGGTCGAGCGCTACAAGAGCTTGATCGAAGGCGGCGAAGGCAAGATGCACCGCCTGGAAGACTGGGGCCGCCGTCAGTTGGCGTACCCGATCGTCAACCTCGTCAAGGCCCATTACGTACTCATGAACATCGAGTGCAGCCAGACGGTGCTGAACGAGCTGGTCGACAGCTTCCGCTTCAACGACGCGATCCTGCGCCACCTGGTGATCAAGCGTGACGAGGCTGACACCGAGCAGTCGCTGATCATGAAGTTCAAGGACGAGAAGGGCGACAAGCCGGAGCGGCCGGAGCGCGGCGAGCGCCGTCGCCGTGACGACGAAGGCGACGACGACAAGTCCGACGCCAGCAACGACGACGCCGACTCGGATGATTCCGACGACGCCGCCGAATCCGCCTGATCACGCCTCTTTAGGAGCAGCGCACCATGTCCAAATTTTTCCGTCGTCGCAAGTTCTGCAAGTTCACCGCTGAAGGCGTGAAGGAGATCGATTACAAGGATCTCAACACCCTGCGCCAGAACGTCAGTGAGACCGGCAAGATCGTCCCCAGCCGCGTCACCGGCACCAAGGCGAACTACCAGCGCCAGTTGGCCACTGCGATCAAGCGCGCACGTTTCCTCGCGCTGATCCCGTACACCGACAACCACAACGCCTGATCCCGGCGTCTCCCCAGCGGGAGGCGAGGGCGCTCGCCCGTTCGGACAGCCACAGTTGCGGGGCCTTGCGCCCCGCTAACGAATTCGGAGCAATACCATGCAATTGATCCTCCTGCAGAACGTGCAGAACCTGGGCAACCTCGGCGACAAGGTCGACGTGAAGCCGGGCTACGGCCGCAACTTCCTCGTGCCCCAGGGCAAGGCCACCCCGGCCACCGCCGCCAATCTCGCCGACTTCGAGACGCGTCGTGCCGAGTACGAGGCCAAGGCGAAAGAGCAGCACGCCGATGCACAGAACCGCCAGGCGCAGCTCGAGGATGCCGAGGTCACGATCCGTGCCAACGCGGCCACCGAAGGCAAGCTGTACGGTTCGGTGACCACCCGTGACATCGCCGAGGCGCTGACCAAGGCCGGCTACCCGGTCGAGAAGTCCGAGGTGATCATGGGCGAAGGCGCGATCCGCCACACCGGTACCTACGAGGTGGTCATCCACCTGCACGCCGACATCGAGTCCACCGTCAAGGTGATCGTCGAAGGCGAGGTTGCCTGATCAAGCAGTGACCGGGCCACGCGCCCGGTTCAACCGCTGATCCACGCGAAGGGCGCCGCAAGGTGCCTTTCGTGTTTCCGCGAGGTGGTCACCGCCGTTGCAGGCGACTGGCCGCGACGCTGTCGCACGCGTCGCGACGCTGCCGGGTCATGCTTGTCGCCGAGTTGTCCCGCGCTATCCACCGGTTATCCACAGACTTGTCTGCAACCCTCACGCGCGTCCGGCCCTAGGATGTTCGTTCGGTCCGCGTCCATCCCGACGCGCGGCCCCTGTCAGGAATTCCCTCTCGATGAGCGCACGCCCCGGCTACCGTGGTGAACACCGCGGTGATTCCCGCTTCGAGTCCCGCGCCGATCAGCGGCTGGACCAGTTGCGTGTCCCGCCGCAATCCATCGAGGCGGAGCAGGCGGTGCTGGGGGGCTTGATGCTGGCCCCGGACGCCTACGACCTGGTCGGCGACAGCATCGGGGAGCACGACTTCTACCGCCGCGACCACCAGCTGATCTTCCGCGCGATCCGCGAGCTGGCCGAAAAGAGCAAGCCGTTCGACGCGGTGACCCTGGGCGAGTGGTTCGAGTCGATGGGCGAGGGCGAGCAGGTCGCCGGCGGCGCGTACCTGATTGAACTGGCCAGCACCACGCCCTCGGCGGCCAACATCAAGGCCTACGCCGAGATCGTTCGCGACAAGGCCGTGCTGCGCAAGCTGATCGAGGTCGGCACCACGATCGTCAATGACGGCTTCCAGCCCGAGGGCCGCGAAAGCAGCGAGATCCTGTCGGCGGCCGAGCAGCAGGTCTTCGCCATCGCCGAGGCCGGCGCGCGCGGACGTACCGACTTCACCGCGATCAACACCGCGCTGTCGGAAGCCTTCGATGTGCTGCAGACGCGCTACGCGGCGGGCGGCTCGGTGATGGGCCTGTCGACCGGCTACACCGAGCTGGACGAGATGACCGCCGGCCTGCAGCCGACCGACCTGCTGATCCTGGCCGCGCGCCCGGCGATGGGCAAGACCACTCTGGCGCTCAACATCGCCGAGTACGCGGCGATCAAAAGCAAGAAGGCGGTCGCGGTGTTCTCCATGGAGATGTCGGCCAGCCAGCTGGCGCTGCGCCTGATTTCCTCCAACGGCCGGGTCAACGCCCAGCGCCTGCGTACCGGCCAGCTGGAGGACGAGGACTGGAGCCGGGTCACCAGCGCGATCCGGATGCTGAAGGAGTCGAAGATCTTCATCGACGACACCCCGGGCCTGTCGCCCGACTCGCTGCGGGCCAAGGCGCGCCGGCTCAAGCGCGAGCACGACCTCGGGCTGGTGGTGGTCGACTACCTGCAGCTGATGGCCGTGCCGGGCAACACCGAGAACCGGGCGACCGAAATCTCCGAGATTTCGCGCTCGCTCAAGCACCTGGCCAAGGAACTCAACGTGCCGGTCATCGCGCTGTCGCAGCTCAACCGCTCATTGGAGACGCGCGCCGATAAGCGCCCGGTGATGGCCGATCTGCGCGAGTCGGGCGCCATCGAGCAGGACGCGGACGTGATCATGTTTATTTACCGCGACGACTACTACAACAAGGAAAACTCGCCCGACAAAGGGCTGGCCGAGATCATCATCGGCAAGCAGCGTAACGGCCCGACCGGGTCGCTGAAGCTCAAGTTTTTCGGCGAATACACGCGCTTCGACAACCTGTCCCACGACTCGGTCGGCAGTTTCGAATAGCCTTAGCCGGCAGGTTGTTTGCGGGCGGTGCACACGAAGTGCCGTCCGCGGTGGATCTGGATATCGGTGAATCCAGCCCGGCGCAGGCCCCGTCGCATCCCACCCCCGGTCTGGAAGGACTCGCAGCGGTGATTGAACGGGAAGCGTACCTGCCGGCCCAGGCAGTGGAAGAGCAGTCCATTGGCCATCACGTAGCCGCGAAACACCACATCCCGGTAATCCCCGCGACGCAGAGATCGCAGCAAGTGCGCCCACGTCATCGCGAACGGATGCAGGGTCAACCAGACGCGACCGGTGTCATTGAGTACTCGAAAGAGCTCGCCCAGGGATTGCCCGAGATCGGAATACGGCAAGGCGACACGCGACACCACCAGGTCGAACGCGCCGTCCTGGAACGGCAGGCGTTCCGCGGTCCCAACGACAAAGCCGATGTGCCCGAAACGCCGCCGCCCGTAATCCAGACAGTCGCGATCGACATCCAGGCCCACCAGAAGCCGCTCGGGCACCTCGCCGCAGGCGACCAGGGTCTGCCCGATGCCACAACCGATATCCAGCACGGCGCGGTCGCCTGCCAGCACGTCCGGCATGGCATGCAGCGGTGAGTCCGGATCCAGCGCGATGTCGAGTTCGCGCAGGTGATAGGCGAGGGCGGACGGCTCGGACATGCGTCGGCGATTCCTGTTCAAGGGCCATGAGAGTGAGGGCGGGAGTGCCGCACTCCCCCTGTACCCACGCAGTCCGCACCGCGCGGCGGTCACGTGGCCCAAACACCTGCCGGACACTGAACGGGGTGGCCATCCTCACCCCATTCATACTTGTGACTCGGTAACGTTCACCTGTTACCCATGTCATCCCGACTGAAAAGGACGTGCTTATGAAGAATCCGACAAAACTCCTCCTGACCGCTGCTGTCATGAGCGCGATGCTTGCCGGTTGCGTCACCACCGGTGGCGGTGCGTACGGCTCGCAGGATCCGTATGGCCAGCAGCAGCCCAATCCGAACGCGAACACCCAGAAGGGCGCGGCCATCGGCGCGGTTGCCGGTGTTGTCGCCGGCTTGCTGAGTGGTAGCGATGCCACCGAGCGTCGCCAGCGCGCGCTGGTGGGTGCAGGTATCGGCGGCCTCGCCGGTGGCGCCATCGGCAACTACCAGGACCGCCAGGAGCGGGCACTGCGCGATCAGATGGCCGGTACCGGCGTGGACATCGTGCGCCAGGGCGACAACATCACCCTGAACATGCCGAACAACATCACCTTCGGCTTTGACAAGTCGGAACTGCAGCCGCAGTTCTACCCGGTGCTGGACAATCTGGCCCGGACCTTGAACGAGTACAACCAGACGATCATCGAGGTTGCCGGTCACACCGACAGCGTCGGTTCGGACTCCTACAACCAGGGTCTGTCGGTGCGTCGCGCCGAGTCGGTGGGCAACTACCTGATGTCGCGTGGACTGATGCGTGACCGCTTCATCGTCACCGGTGCCGGCAAGAATCGTCCGGTCGCCAGCAACGATACCGAAGCGGGCCGCGCCCAGAACCGCCGCGTCGAGTTGACCCTGGTGCCACTGCGTTCCTGATCCGTCGCATCAGGTAGCAATCGACGGGCCCTTCGGGGCCCGTTTTTATTTGTACGGACAAATTATTGACAACGGCGCGTGTTGCGGTGCAGCATCAATTGACCCCGCCACCGGAATACCGATGACCACTACGTATCAGTCCGCAAACGATTTTCTTGCTCACGTCGCCGAGCGCAACCCGGGCGAAGTGGAGTTCCTGCAGGCTGTGACCGAAGTCATTGAA